>CANQGU010000005.1 GCA_947623465.1 uncultured Clostridia bacterium | reverse complement strand
AATTCGAATCAAATTATAGATTAGTGCTTAAAAATATTGAGATCTAGGGAATTCCCCAGTCAAAAAAACTCATACTAAGATTACCATTGATTTGACAATTTGTGAAGATATAGTATAATAGAGTGTAAGAAAAAAGTAATTTATCATTTTTCTAAAGGAATATACAAGCTTTAAATATACTATAATAGAAATCATGTAAATAATAATAGGAGAAAAAAATGAAAGAGTTAGAATATCCATTTAATGTTGAATATTTAATAAAAAACAAGAAAAAAATAAAAAAACAATTAGTATTAAAAGAAAATTTAATAGAGAAAAATATTGCAATACTAGGGGGGTCTACAACAAGTGAAATAAAAAACATGTTAGAAATATTTTTACTAAATTATGGTATAAAACCAAAATTTTATGAATCAGAATATAATATGTTTTACGAAGATGCAATGTTTGGAAATGAAGAATTAGATAATTTTAATCCCGATATAATATATATACACACAACAAATAGAAATATAATAGAATATCCAACAATGTATGATGATGAAAAAACAATAAATGATATGCTAGAAAATGAGTACAAGAAATTCGAAAGTATATGGACAAAACTTTTTGAAAAATTTAACTGCACAATTATTCAAAATAATTTCGAATATCCATATTATCGTTTGTTAGGAAATAAAGATGCAGTGGATATTCATGGTAAAACAAATTTTATAACAAGATTAAACCAAAAATTTTATGATTATGCAAATAAAACTAAAAATTTCTTTATAAATGATATAAATTATATATCATCTTGTTATGGACTAGATAAATGGGCAAATCAATTTTATTGGCACATGTATAAATATGCAATGGAAGTACCTGCAATACCATATTTGTCATTTAATATAGCAAATATTATTAAATCAATTTATGGTAAAAATAAAAAAGCATTGGTTTTAGATTTAGACAATACATTATGGGGTGGAATTGTTGGAGATGACGGAGTTGAAAACTTAGCTATTGGTCCAGAAGTACCAAGTGGACAAGTTTATTCTGAATTTCAAAATTATTTGAAAGAACATAAAAGTTTGGGAGTTATATTAAATATTGACTCTAAAAATGAATATGAAAATGCAATTGCAGGCTTAAATCACCCAGCAGGAACACTAAAACCAGATGATTTTATAATAATTAAAGCTAATTGGAACCCAAAGAATTTAAATATAAAAGAAATTGCCGAAGAATTAAATTTAGGAGCAGATAGCTTTGTATTTGTTGACGATAATCCTGCGGAAAGACAAATTGTACAAGACTATGTAGATGGAATAGCTACTCCGGAAATAGATGTACCTGAAAATTATATAAAAATAATTGACAGAAATGGATATTTTGAAATAACTAATTTTTCAAACGAAGACTTGAAGAAAAATGAACTATATAAAGATAATGCAAAAAGAAGTCAAATGATGTCAACATTTGAAAATTATGAAGATTATTTACTTTCACTAAAAATGAAAGCAGAAATAGCATCATTTAAGCCAATATATCTAGAAAGAATATCACAATTAACAAATAAAAGCAATCAATTTAATTTAACGACAAAAAGGTATTCTTTAGCAGATATAGAAGCGGTAAACAATGATGAGGACTATATAAAATTGTATGGAAAGCTAGAAGATTCATTTGGAGACAACGGAGTTATAACAGTTGTAATAGGACATATAAAAAATCAAGACGAGTTACATATTGATTTATGGATAATGAGCTGTAGAGTATTAAAAAGAAATATGGAATTTGCAATGATGGATGCTTTAGTAAAAAAAGCAAAAGAAAAAAATATAAAAACAATATATGGATATTATTATCCAACTGTAAAAAATAAAATGGTTTCTAATTTCTATGACTTACAAGGATTTGAAGAAATATCTTGTGATAGTCAAGGAAATAAAACATATAAACTAGATATATCAAAAGGATATATTAATAAAAATAATGTAATAGAGGTAACAGAATAGTATAAAAGTTTACCTTAAAGAAAGGAAGTTTTGTTATGGAAAAAGAAGAAATTTATGAAAGATTAAACAAAGTATTTAGAGATATATTTGATGATGAAAGTATAGTAGTAAAACCAGAAACAACATCAAGTGATATTGAAGATTGGGATAGCCTAGAACATATTAATTTAGTAGTTGCAGTCGAGCAAGAATTTGGAATGAAGTTTAATATGAATGAAGTAACAACAATGAAAAATGTTGGCGAAATGGTAGATATCATAATGTCAAGAATATAAAAGGAGTGAAATAGATGAAATTTCATCATATTGGAATAGCTACAAATAATATAGAAGAAAGTATATCTAAATTAAAAAAATTTTTTGATGTTTCTGATATAAGCAAAACTGTTTATGATGTTAATCAAGATGCTAGTTTATGTATGGTTACAATGAGTGATGGCATCAAGATAGAATTAATCAATGGTAAGGTTGTTGAAAATATACTAAGAAAAAGACAATATTTATATCATACATGTTATTTAGTAGAAGATATAGATAAAACAATAAAAGAACTAGAAGAAGATGGAGCAGTTTTAGTTAAAGAACCAAAAGAAGCAATATTATTTGACAATAGGAAAGTTGCCTTTCTAATGTGGAATTTAGGCTTAATTGAACTTATAAATTTCGGGGGGGGGTTACATAATTATATACTTATTAATTATGTAATACTACATAATCTTATATTTATTCAAATTAAATTTGAGCTAATTACAAAATGTAAGAAAGCGAGAATAAGATATGAATAAATATAAATTTGAAGATATAAAAATTGGATTAGAAGAAGAATTTAAGGCTAATATTACAGAAGAAATGGTTAAAGAGTTCTGTAAAATTACAGGAGATATAAATCCACTTCATAATAATATAGAATATGCAAAATCAAAGGGATATAATGATAAAGTAGTTTATGGAATGTTAACATCATCATTTTTATCAACTTTAGCAGGAGTATATCTTCCTGGAAAATATAGCCTTATACATAGTGTAGAAATATTATTTAAAAAGCCAGTTTTTATTAAAGATAGCCCTTTAACAATTAAAGGAACAGTAATAGAATTAAATGAAATATTTAAACAAATTACAATTCGTTTTGAAATAATAAACAATAAAGAACAAAAAGTATCAAGAGGAACAATGAAAGTAGGAATTTTAAATGAGTGAAAAAATATTATTGATTACAGGTGCATCATCTGATATAGGAACAAAATTAATTAATGAAATAAATAAGGATTATGATTATATTATTGCACACCATAATTCTGATGATGGTAAATTAAAAGAACTAAAGCAGATACTAGGTGAAAAAATAATTCTTATAAAAGGTAATTTTAGGGACGAAGATGATACTTATAAATTTGTAGAAGAGATTAAAAAGATTGAAAAAATGCCAACACATATTTTACATTTAACCGCAGGAAAGTTTGAAAATATAAAATTTTCTAAATTAACATGGAGCAAATTTAAAGATGATATAGATATTGCATTACGATCATTGGTTATTATATTAAATGCATTTTTACCAATTATGTCAAAAAATAAATATGGTAAGGTGCTTGTTATGCTAACATCATGCACAACCAATATTCCACCAAAATATTTAACTAGTTATGTAACATCAAAATATGCTTTATTAGGCTTGGTAAAAGCACTTTCTAACGAATATGCAGATAAAGGAGTAAGGATTAATGGAATTTCACCATCAATGATAGAAACAAAATTTTTAGAAAATATTTCAGAAATAATTGTAAAACAAAATGCAATGAATAGTCCAACTAGAAGTAATTTAAAAGTAGATGATGTAATACCAACAATTAAATTCCTATTGTCAGAAGGCTCAAACAGTATTACAGGACAAAATATTGCAATAACAAATGGAAATATTATGTAATAATAAAGGAGGAAAATAATTATGACATTGACATCTTTAGTATTTACTTTATTTTGTGTAATTACACTGATTATATATTTTATAATACCGAAAAAGTTTCAGTGGATAGTTCTATTAATATCAAGCTTAATTTTTTTGTTTTATGATAATTTATATATTAGTACAATAATACAGGCACTAATGGTTTTAATACCATCATACATACTAGGAAGATTAATAGAAAAAAATTATGATACTAAAAAAGCAAAAATATATTTAATAATTGGAATTATAGTTATTTTAGGACAATTAATTTATCTAAAATATACTAATTTATTTTTAGCCACTGCTAATCATATATGTAATCTTTTTAAAATTGATTATCAATTTGAATTTATTTATAGAAATTCATTAATCGGTATTAGTTACTATTCATTAATTATGATTAGCTATTTAGTAGATATTTATCGTGGGACATGTAAATCACAAAAGAATTTATTTAAATGTGCTTTGTTTATGTCATATTTTCCTATTTTAACTTCAGGACCGTTTATAAGATATGAAGAAACAGGAAAAGAATTATATAAAGAACATAAATTTAATTATGATGCTATGTGTAAGGGATTAATTAGAATATTTTGGGGACTTTTCAAAATATTAGTTATTTCACAAAGAATAGGATATTTTGTTGATGGAGTTTATGGTGATCTTAATACATATAGTGGAGTTTTTGTGATAATTGCGGTATTGCTTTATACAATGGAATTATTTACTAACTTTTCAGGTTCAATAGATGTTATAATGGGAGTTTCGAAAATAATGGGTATAAAATTACCAGAAAATTTTACACTACCATTTGCATCTAGAACTATGACAGAGTTTTGGAGACATTGGCATATTACTTTAGGAGCTTGGCTTAGAGATTATATTTTTTACCCATTGCAAAAATCTAATTTTATGCAAAATTTAGGGAAAAAAGCTAAAAAGAAATTTGGAAAGAAAAAAGGTAAAAAAATATCAGTATATGTTCCAATGTTAATAATGTGGATATGTATAGGTGTTTGGCACGGAGGCGCATATACATTTATTATAGGATCAGGATTATTACAATTTTTATATATATTCTTAGAAGATGTATTAGAACCAGTTGCTAAGAAAATTAATGGAAAACTAGGAATAGATTCTAATGGTAAAAAATACAAAGTTTATCAGTGCATAAGAACTTATGTACTATTTTCTTTTGCAATGATTTTCTTTAGAGCCAATAGCATAAGAAATGCTATACAAATAATTAAAAGTATGTTTATTTGGGATGCGGAAGCAAATACTTTAAATTTTCTAGACATACTAGATAGTATAGTTCTAATCGTTTCTTTAATAATTTTATTTGTAGTAGGTAAGATTGCAAAAAAGGAAAATGTAGTAGAAAAAATATTAGAAAAGAAATTAATTAGTAGATGGATGATTTTTTATATTTTGATATTTAGTGTAATAATATTTGGTTGTTATGGTCCTGGATATGATCCAGCATCATTTATATATAGACAATTCTAATAAGTAATAAGTCAAAGAAAAATAATTAAGTAAATTCACTTAGATATGGACAATTTTAAGGAGGAATAATTTAAAATGAAACGAAAAGTTATAAAAACAATAGTATTTTTACTTATTTTTTTAATTTTATTATATTTTACAATAAAATTACTTTGGATAGAACCAAATCCTATTGCATATTTTTATAAAGAACCAAAAAATTCTTTAGACATAGCATATATAGGAAGTAGTAACGCATATATTCATTTCAATACAGTATTAGCTTATAATTTATATGGTTATACTACAGGAATGTTATCTACGGACTCGCAGCCGTTTGTGTTAATTAAAAATCTTCTTATAGAAGCACAAAGTCGTCAAAATCCTTCTTTATACATTATAGATCTAGCAAAAGCTGCAGATAAAGTAAGCGATTATACTGACAGTAGTATAAGAAAAACGGTAGACTCTATGAAATTTAACAAAAATCGTATAGAAACTATAAACTATTTTTTGAGCTATAGGGAAAATGTGGAAACAAAAGATTATATTAATTTTTATTTTAGTTTTTTTCTATATCATAATAAGTGGAAACGTCCTTCTTATAGAATAGTTACAGGAAATAAAACTTTATTTAAAGGATATATGTTGAAGAAAGATACAGTTGAAATAAATAGTATAGAATTAAATGATTGGGTAGAGGAAAAAGAAGAATTATTAGAAGAAAATAAAAAAATATTAAATGATTTAATTGATTATATTAAAACAAATAATTTAAATGTATTATTTATTTTACCTAAAAGAGCATATTTAGAAGAAATTAATAAAAAGTTAAATAGCGTTATAGATATTTTAGAAAGTAATAATTTAAAAGTTATAAATTTTAACACCTTAGATGACTTTGGAGAAATTATCAATCCTTCAAAAGATTATTATAACCAGAATCATTTAAATGTATATGGATCAACAAAATACACTTTATATCTTTCTAAGTATCTTAAACAAAATTATAATTTAGAAGATCATAGAGCTGATAAAACATATAATTCTTGGAATAAAGAATATGAAAGATTAAAAAAGAAATATACACAATTAACAGGGGAAAATTTTGAAAAATTATTATATTAATTAGAAGAATTGAATATTAAAATACTGACCTTAAAGTTTTGATTGATAATATAGTTTTTTAGAAGTTATGAGTAAAATCTCCGAATTAGCCGGAGATTTTTATTAATAATTGGTTATTAAAAATAAAAATATATAAAGGAGAATCTCATGGAAAAACTATTAAAAAAATTTAAAGAATCATTATTTGAAAATACTTCTAACATTATGATTGAAGGAGGAGAGAGGATATTACGCAATATAATAGAAAAGATGTAATACAAATTGTTCCAATCACTAGTCCTGTAGTAGCGATAGGTAAAGCGATACAGGGACTATATAGTATAAAATTATTTAAGCAGACTGAGTTTTATAGAAACATTTAAAAATCATACTATAAGCAAAAAAAGTGGAAAAAATATAAAAAGTGAACTTGAAAAAATCAAAAAAACTTGAAAACGAACTTGGAAGGATATTAATTATTTTAAATGAAATAAAAAATGAAGAAAAATCTAAATTATTAACAAAATTTTATTTAGCATATGTAAATGAACAAATTACATGGGAAAGATTTTGTGAATTTGCAGATGTAATAGAAAACATATTTGTTAGTGACTTAGAAGAATTATTTGTAAAAATTGCAACAAAATAAAAATATTTATATTGTGTATTGCAAAAAAATAAATTTATTGATAGACTATTTTTGGAGGTGTTAAATATGGATAATAATTTAGAAGGAGAAATAAACCCAATAGACCCGGGAGAAATAGTTATTGATAAAACTCATCTTGCAGCAAGAGATAAGTTTACAATATTAAAAACAGAAGCATATGCTATGCCAAGTAGTACATATGTTCCAGATGATTCTCATACATTTTTTGTATCTGAAGACAAAACTTTATGTTGGCCAAATCATGGTAGATGTTGGAATGACAAAGGGGACAGAATGTTAGTTGCAAGTCAAAATTCATATAAGGAATGGTTACTAGAATTTTGTCCACCAGATAATTATGATAAATGTGGATTATTCTTTGGATTCAATGGAGTATGCCATACTTATGCAAATAGAGAGTTATTAATTGGTGAATTTGATGTTTCAGTAAAAGATGCATCAAAAAACTTTGTAGTAGTAGCAATATTTGGAAAATATGGAATGGGGTTAAAAAATTTAAAAGCATTAATAACAGAATCTTTTAATAATGCAAATTTTAAAGTAGAGATGACACAAGATATGCTAGACACAGTTTTAGCAAGAGTTGATAATACTTTTGATGATGAAACAGAAGCATGGAAACAATTAATAGAAAATTATTTCTTTGTACCAATGACAGACCTTATACAACAACATGAAGATGTATTAGAAAGATTAAAACAAGTAGTAACTACGTTATTTGAAGGTAGAGAAAGTACATTTGAAAAACATTTTAGCCAATCTATATTTGATAGAGGACAATTTAGAGAAGAAATATTCCAGTTACTTTCAAGCAATATATTTGCTTATCTTGCTTTCTTACATGATAACAATTATCTTAATGATGACCAATATAATAAATCTAAGCAAGGAGCTACAAAATTCCTTGAAGGATTATTTGGAGTTGTTGAAGGACAAGTAGAAGCTGTTCAAGCAACAGGTGAATTAAATCAAGAATTAGCTAAAAAAGAATTATTTATATAAAATACACATTTAAAACATGCCAAACTCAGAAGTAAAATTGCGCCAAACTCGGAAGTACATGATATAATAAATGTAACATATAATAAAGATAAGGTGATGAAAGATGAGTAATTATATACCAAGATTAGTTGATGAGACCTTAAAAAGAAAGTTAAAAATATATGGTGCAGTATGTATAGAAGGATGTAAATGGTGTGGAAAATCAACTACAGCAAAACAATATTCAAAAAGTGTGTTAGAACTACAAAATCCAGTTACATTTGAAAATAATATGGAAATTGCAAAAACAAGACCAGATATATTATTACAAGGAGAAAAGCCAAGACTAATTGATGAATGGCAAGATGCTCCAATGATTTGGGATGCAATAAGATATGATGTAGACAATACTGGTCTTAAATCCCAATATATTTTAACAGGTTCTACAAACCCAAGAGACAATAAAACAAGACATACAGGAACAGGAAGAATAGTAAAACTATTAATGAGACCTATGAGTTTATACGAATCTAAAGACTCTGTTGGAACAGTATCTTTAAAGGAATTATTTGAAAAGGATATTGATATTAAAGGTGTTAGTAAATTAAAGTTAGAAGATATAGCTTTTTTATGTGCTAAAGGAGGATGGCCAGGAGGAATAGACTTTAATGGAGAAGATTCATATACTATTGCTAGAGATTATGTGGAATCTATTATAAAAAGTGATATAAAAACTGTTGATGGAGTTGAAAGAAATGAAAATAGAACAAGAATAATTTTAAGAAGTTTATCAAAAAATATTTCTACTACAGCCAATTTATCTATAATTAGACAAGATACTCAAACACAAGAAGGGGACATTAGTGAAAAAACTATTGCAGAGTATATAGATGCTCTAAAGAGTTTATATATAATTGATAACGTCGAAGCTTGGCAACCAAAAATAAGAAGTAAGACAGTCATAAGAACATCAGAAAAAAGAGAATTTGTAGATCCATCAATTGCAATGGCATCATTAAGAGTAACAGACAAAGATTTAATAAAAGATTTTAGAACATTTGGATTAATGTTTGAAAGTCTATGTATTAGAGATTTAAAAATTTATTCTCAAAGTATTGATGGAGATGTGTATTATTATAGAGATAAAAATGGATTAGAATGTGATGCAATTCTACATTTAAATAATGGTAAATGGGGAGCAATAGAAATAAAAATTGGTTCAAACGAAGCTATAGAAGAAGCTGCAAATAATTTAATAGCTTTCAAAAATACAGTTGATTTAGAACAAATGAATAAACCTTCATTTTTAATGGTATTAACAGCAACAGAATATGCATATAGAAGACAAGATGGGGTATATGTTGTTCCTTTAGGAACTTTAAAAAATTAATAAAAATATAGTATAGATAAAATGCAAACGAAATCCTCTAAATAAAATAAATTAGAGGATTTTTTACTTTTTATTTTAAAGGTTTAAAGTTGCTTTTTTGAAGAAAATGTGTAAAAAATAATAAAAAAAATGATAAAAATGTGAAAAATATATAAAAATATTTGCAAAAAACGTGAAAAAATATAAAAAATATGATATACTATATATAGGGAGATGATAAAAATGTATAGAAAAATAATAAATGATTTATTAAAATGGAAAAACGATAAAAACAGAAAACCTCTAATATTAAGAGGAGCAAGACAAGTTGGAAAAACATATATAATAAAGCAATTTGGAAGCGAAAATTATGACGGAGTGGCCTATTTCAATTTTGATCATGACACAGAGCTATATAACTTATTTGAAAACTCAAAAGACCCCAAAAGAATAATAGAACAATTATCTTTTATATATGGAAAAGCAATTATACCAGAAAAGACCTTAATAGTTTTTGATGAAATTCAAGAATGTGCGGATGCACTAAATTCATTAAAATATTTTGAAGAAGAGGCTAATGAGTTCCATATTATAAGTGCAGGGTCATTACTTGGAATAAGACTATCACACACATCATTTCCAGTAGGAAAAGTTGATTTTTTAGATATGTATCCAATGACATTTACAGAATTTTTAAAAGCAGACAAATGTGAAAACTTAGTTCAATATATGGAGTCAATTCAAACAATAGAAAATATACCTAGTATATTTTTTGATAGATTAACTGAAAAATTAAAAGCATATTTTATTATAGGTGGAATGCCAGAAGCAGTACAATCTTGGGTACAAGAAAAAGATATGGAAAAAGTAAATAAAATACAAGATAATATATTAAGAGCATACGAAAGTGATTTTTCAAAACATACATCTAATATAGAGGCAAATAAAATATCTATAATTTGGAATAGTATACCATCTCAAATATCAAAAGAAAATAAAAAATTTTTATATCAAGTAGCAAAGGATGGAGCTAGAGCAAGAGAATATGAAGGAGCCTTAAATTGGCTAAAAGATGCAAATTTAATAAATAAGATATATAATGTAACAAAACCTAGTATGCCACTTATTAGTTATAATGATTTATCATCATTTAAAATTTATTTAAATGATGTGGGCTTATTAAGAAAAATGACAGACTTAGATAGTAAAGTTATAGCAGAAAAAAATAAATTGTTTGAAGAATTTAAAGGTGCATTAACAGAAAATTATATATTACAAGCATTAATGGCTATGGGATTAAATGTGCATTACTTTACTTTTGATAATAGATATGAAATAGACTATTTACTACAATATAAAAATGAAATTATTCCTATAGAAGTAAAGTCAAGTGAAAATATTAAAAATACTAGTTTAAAAGTATATAATGAAAGATATAGTCCTAATACAAGAATTAGATTTTCTATGAAGAATTTGCAAAAAGATGATAATTTAATAAATATGCCATTATTTTTGATTGAATATTTAGAAAAATTCATATAATGTATCAAATAAAACATTAAAAGATATAATGCTTGTTTTTAAAAAGAATACTATAATACTAACAACAATTTTTGACAAAACATAAAATTTTAGAAAAATTTTCAAAAAAACTATTGCATTAATTTTTTTATAATGGTATAATTATAAAAGTAAAAAAAAAGGAGGATAAAAAATGAAAAAGATTATTTCAATAGTAGCAATATTTGCTATATTAATGGTAGGAGCTATGTCAGTTGTTAATGCAGCTTCATCAAGCACATTAGCAGATCAATTATATGCAATTGGTTCAAAATATGGAATGACAGCAGCAGATAAAGTTAAAATGGAAAGATATTTAGCAGACCATAAATTATCTGATGAAAAATGTAATGAAATTTTAGATAAAGCTCAAGAAGCTGATGAAATAATGCAAGAAAACGGAACAACAGACTACAAATCTTTACCAGCTGATGTTAAAAATAAATTAAAAAGTTTAGCAAATGAAGCAGCTGATATTGCCGGTGTAACATTAGACTTTAGTGCTGATGGAATAGAGGTATACAAAGATGGTAAAAAAATCGAAGCTTTCACAACAGGAAATACAAATAAATTACCATACACAGGAAATAACAGTATAGTTTTAGTTGTTTCTTCAATAGCAGTTATAGCCCTAGTAGCAGTTGTTGCTAGAAAGAAATTAGCTAATGCCTAATTTAGTAGGAAATACATTAAAAGCAACTATTAAAGAATTAATAGTTGCTTTGATTTTTACTGCTTTAATTATAGGTATAGGTTATTTTTTATTTGGGGCTAGAATAGAAGAAGCCATATCATTAATAAACAAAGTCTCTATAGATGTAGAGAACAAAAAAGAAGTAGTTGAAACAATAATAGATGAAAATAATAAATTAAAAAATTATCCAGAATATGGAACTGAATATGCTAGAATTAATATTCCAAAAATAGATGTAGATCTTCCTGTATATTTTGGTGACACTTTAGAGGTCCTAAAAAAAGGAGTTGGGCATTCTAGTGGAAGTTATTTTCCAGGAGAAGGTGGCTCTATTATATATATGGGACATAACTCTAAAAAAATGTTTAGAAGATTTTCAGAATTACAAATTGGTAATGAAATAAAAGTTACAACTTCATATGGAGAATATAACTACAAAATTTATGATATGCAATTAATAAATGAAACAGATTTTGATAAATTACCAATTCAAAAAGAAAAAGAAATTTTAATGGTATACACATGTTATCCATTTAACAATATAGGATATGCAACACAAAGATATGTTGTATATGCAGAACTACAAAAATAAAAAACATTTTAAACCAATTTATATCAAGAAGAAAGGAAAGAAAACAATAATGAGAGTAGTAAGATTAATATTACAATATATACTTACAATTATTTTAGCAATGTCAGTACTTGCACTTATTTTAATAAATATAATTTCTTCTACTGTATTAAATGAAAGTTACATTATGTCTAAATTAGAAGAAGAAGACTATTATAATCAAATATATGAAAGTGCTGAATCAAATTTTGAAAATTATATACATCAATCAGGTTTAGACGAAGAAGTTTTAAATGATATTATAACTAAAGAAAAAATTGAAAAAGATACTAAAATTATAATAAACAATATTTTCGATGGAACAGATACTGAAATTGATACAGATGAAATAAAAAATAAATTAAATGAAAATATAGATAATTCATTAGGAAGAAAGAAAACTGCAACAGAGGAAAAAGCAATAAATGAATTTGTAAATTTAATTTGTAATGAATATAAAACAACAATTTTAACAACAAGTTATGAAAGTAAAATAAATACAGCATATCAAAAAGTAATAAAATATATAAACCTTGCTAAAAAAGTTTTATTAATACTTATAGGAGTTTTAGTAATTTTAATTGTTTTATTAACAATAAAGAGAATTTACAGAATACTAGCAAGATTAGGTTTAGCATTTGTTATAGATGGTTTGCTATTTTTACTTGCTAAATACTTTATAGATGCAAAAATTAAAATTGAAACCATAACAATTTTAAGTAGTTCAGTATCTATTGTTTTAAGAAATATTTTAAGAGAAATTATAAATATAGTAGCAAAAGATGGAACAATATTGCTTGTTTTAGGAATAGTTTTAATAGTACTTTATGCAATTATTAAAAGTATTAGAAAATCTAGAAGATTACAAGATCAATATGATCCAGAAAAATAGTAAGAAAAAAGTTAGGGGAGAAAATTAATGGAGGAATTAGATTTAAAAGAATTATTAGATTTATTTATGAGTAAAATATTACAAATAATTTTAATTGTAATAATTGCTGCAGGAATCGGAATAATTTATACAATGGGCTTTGTAACTCCTAAATATAGTTCATCAACATCACTTGTTTTAACTACTTCAGAAAAATCAGCTGAAGTAGATTCAACTAATTCTATTACAACAACAGATATTACAATAAACTCAAAATTAGTTTCTACATATAGTGAGCTTGTAAAAAGTAAAAAAGTTTTAAGACAAGTTATATCAAATTTAAATATTGATGTAGGTGAAGATGCACTAAGGAATAATGTTTCTGTTGATGCTGTTGAAGATACAGAATTAATAAGAATCACAGTTACAAATGAAAATGCGGTATATTCTGCAAAAATCGCAAATGAAATTGCAAAAGTTTTTTCGGAAATGATACCAGAAATATATAATATAAATAATATATACATATTAGACGAAGCTGAAGTTGAAGATGTGCCTTCAAATATTAATCATGTAAAAGATGTTATAATATTTACATTTGTAGGTTTAGTTATAGCAATAGGATATGTATTAATTGCAAATATGTTAGATACAACAATAAAATCACCAGAAGATATAGAAAAAGGATTTAATTTACCAGTACTTGTATCTATTCCACTTATAGATAATTTTAATGTCGAAAAAGGAGGTATAAAATAATGAAAAAAGAAGTAATAGCACATAAAAATCCAAAATCTCCAATTTCGGAAATTTTTAGAACATTAAGAACAAATATACAATTTATGAATGTAGATAAAAAGATGAAGGTATTGCTTGTAACTTCAACTTTCCCAGGAGAAGGAAAAAGCTGGGTAGCATCAAACTTAGCAGTTACATTTGCACAAGCTGGAAAAAAAGTAGTTATAATAGATTCAGATATGAGAAGGGGTAGATTATATGCTGTATTTGGACTATCACCAAAACCAGGGCTATCTAACTTTTTATCACAAGTTGAACTTGATGAAAATGGAAAAATGTCTGAATCTGTATCAGATTATGTACAAGAAACAGAGGTAGATAATTTATATGTAATGACTTCTGGAAATGTTCCACCAAATCCATCAGAACTTTTAGTTTCAGCTCAAATGATAAGATTATTAGAAGAATTAAGAGATTTGTGTGATATAGTAATTATAGATGGAACACCAAGTGAGTTAGTTACAGACTCTGTAATTTTATCTAGACTTGCAGATTCAACTATAATAGTTACAGCTCATAAATTAACTAAAAAAGATGCATTAGAAAGAGTTATAAAAAACATAAAAAATGTTGGTGGAAAAATTGCAGGAGTTATAATTAATAAAGTGCCAGTATCATCAAGAAAATATGGCGAAAGATATTATTATTATGGTGAAGATAAAAAAGTTGCTAAAAAAGCTGATAAAGTTGCAAAGAAAAGCATGAAAAAAAGTAAAAATAAATTTGAAGAATCTATAGTGTTAGAACAAAAATCTAAAGAAGAACAAAAAGTAGATGAAGAAGATATAAAAATAATAGATATCAATGCTGACATAAATGAAGAAATAAAAAAAGAAATAAATACAGTCATAAATGAACCAGTTATAGAAAAAGAGGAACAACCAAAAGAACAAGAACAACTAAAAAAACAAGAACAAGTACAACCAATAGAACAAGAAAAACAAGAAGAAGTTACTATAAAAAAAGAAACTAACACAATGTTTGATATTAAGCCAAATGAAAATGTAGAAAAAGAAACAATATCTATGGAAAAAACAAACGATATATTAAAACAAATAAATGATTTTCTAGATAATGAAAGTAAAAAATAATAAAAATAGGAGCAAAAGACAATGATTGATTTTCATTCACATATTTTACCAAACATAGATGATGGATCAAAAAGTGTAGAAGAAACTTTTGAATTATTAAAAGAAGCAAAACAAGCAGGTTTTGATGGAATAATTTCAACATCACATTATATGGAAGAATATTATGAAGTAAATGTAGCAGAACGCGAAGCTTGGGTGGATGCAATATCTAAAAATATGCATAGAGTAGATTTGGATTTAAAATTATATTTAGGTAGCGAAATATATATAACAGACAATATTGTAAAATTATTAGAAGAAGGAAAAGCTTCAAGTATAAATAATTCTAATTATGTGCTTTTTGAGCTACCTTTAAATTCAAAACCAATGAACTTATATGATGTAGTATATGAAATGTTACAAAATAGGATTGTGCCTGTATTAGCACATCCCGAAAGATATTTATTTGTACAAAAAGAGCCTGAAATAATATATGAGTTAATTCAAAAAGGTGTATTAATGCAAGCAAATTATGGTAGTATATTAGGTAGATATGGTGAGAAAGCGGCTTTAATAGTTCAAAAATTATTAGAAAACAATATGATTCACTTTTTAGGTTCAGATGTACATAAGCCAAATACAATTTATCCACAAGTACCTGAAGCATTGAGGATAATTAAGATTATTGTAGGAGAAGATAAGTTAAGAGAACTAACTGAAATAAATCCTAAATTAGTTTTACAAAATAAAGCGATTGACATAGATGAACCTAAAAACTTTAAATTAAGTTTAAAAGAAAAAGTAATGGTTAATTTAAAAAAATAAAAAAATGTTAATAGAAAAATGTTTTTGACATTTTTCTATTTTTTTTGTTTAAAATACTTGAATAATATTATGTTATTATGTTAAAATTTAAGAAGAGAAATAAAGAAAGGTAAAAAAATGAATACAAGAAATTTGTTTAAAAATATATTTTTAAAATTAATATTTATATTATTAATTTCAATTGGATTTATAGCATTAAAATCTAGCATATCACTTGGGACTACTGAAATACCAAGGGTTTACTTTGACGGAGATATAAGTCAAATGCTAGATAAGAAAGACGAAAGAAAAATAACTATAAAATATGAAAGCAGTGATGTTAATTTTGATGTAAGCGCAAAAATTAAAATTCAAGGAACATCAAGTCTATCTTTTGAAAAGAAAAATTATAATATAACTTTATATCAAGATAACGAATATAAAGACAAGAAAAAAATAGATGTAGGAAAAGGTTGGGGAGCTCAAAGTAAATATTGCTTAAAAGCCAATTGGATAGATAAAACACATTCTAGAAATATAGTTTCTGCAAGAATTGCAGCTAAAATACAAGAAAAATACGGATTATTCAATGAACTTCCAAACAATGGATTAATAGATGGGTATCCTGTAGAAATTTATTCAAATAATGAATTTTTAGGTTTATATACATGGAATATCCCAAAATCAGATTGGATGTGGGGATTAGATGAAGATAACCCGAATAATCTTGCATTAGTTGGAGACGATTGGACAGACCAAGTTTTATTTTATAAAGAAATAACAGACTTAGATAAAGCAAAATGGGAAGTAGAAATAGGTGAAGAAAATCAAGAAACTATAGATAAATTTAATAGACTACTTAACTTTGTTGCAAATAGTACAGACGAAGAATTTAAAAAAGATTTTGAGCTATATTTAAATAAAGATGCTACATTTACCTATATTGCAATGATGGATGTTATGGAGGCAACAGATAACTATGGTAAAAATATGGCAATGGTCACATATGACGGAAAAATCTGGTATCCTTCTCTTTATGACTTAGACTCAACATGGGGAACAAATACCTCTGGCGAGTTACTAGACAGTTATGATTATATAGCAGAAAACCTAGGAAATAACTTAATAACAAGAACTATTAAATGTTTTGCAAATGAATATGCTACAAGATGGTTTGAATTACGTAAAAGTATTTTAAAAGAAGCTAATATATTAAAAGAATTTGAAAAATTTGAAGATAGTATACCAGAAGAAACCTTCGAAAAAGAAGAAGAACGTTGGGGAGAAGCAATTCCAGGATATGATATAGATCAAATCGAAGACTTTTTAGATTACAGATTAGACTATGTAGATAATATAATAAAATCAAAACTAAATGATGAAACTATTGCTATAGAAACAAAAGAAATAGAAAAACAAGATAAAAAGAATTTAAAAGAAAAAGACATTAAAGAAAAAAGTGTAGAATTTATATTATATGGCCTTATATTTATAGTAATTGTAAGTACAATTTTAGTATATATTAAAACAAAATAATTGACATTATTTCACATTGACTATAAATTATTAATCATATAAAATATTAATAGAAAACAAAATTATAGAAAAATTTTAAAGGTAAAAAGTTTGAAAAATAATATTCAAATTTTTTACCTTTAGTGAAAGGAACGAGTATTAATTATGAAAAAAACAGTTGCTATCATTTTAATTTTATTTATGTTAATTACTAATACTTCAATAGTATTTGCTATTTCTGAAGCTGTAGATAATAATTCAAATAAACAGATAATGACAGTATCTAACAACATAAATGGAACATATAGAATTGCAATAAGTACACCAGAATATTGTCATATGTCATTAGAAGTAGAGTCAGCTTCAAAATACAGTGGAGCAAATGTAAGAATAAGTGAATGGTTTAATATAAACAATAATAAAAATAAATTTGAAATAAAACCTGCAGGAAATGGGTATTATACAATAGGACTTGCAAATTCAAATAATGTGTTAGATGTATGTAATGGTGATGCAAAGCCTAGAACCAATGTATGGCAATATGAAAAAAATAATACAAATGCACAAATGTGGAAATTAGTTGAAAATTCAGATGGAAGTTATAGTTTTGCTTCAAAATTAAAAGAAGACTTATATTTAACAGTTACAAATGGAAATATGAGTGAAGGTGCAAATGTAGAAATAAATACTAAAACGAATAATGTAGGTCAAAAATTTAAATTAATTAATTTAAATGATAAGCCAAATAGAATATTCGAAAATGGAACATACAAAATAAACTTAAATTCAGATAGTAATTTAGCTTTAGAACTAGAAAATTCTTCTACAGAAAATGGTGGAAATGTAAGAGTTGGAAAATGGCTTAATGATACAAGTAATATGCATAAAAAATTTGAACTTATATATGAAGAAGATGGATACTATACAATAAAATCTGTAAATTCAGGAAAAGTACTAGAAATACAAGGTGGAAAAATGACATCAGGAACTAATGTATCACAATATAATGGAAATTACACAGATTCACAAAGATGGAAAATAGTAAAAAATACAGATGGAAGCTATAGTATTATAAACAAAAAAAGTGGATTATATTTAGACATAAATGGAAATTTAGCACAAAATTCAAATGTACAAGTAAACTCTAAAATTGACTCAAATAGGCAAAAATTTAAAATTACAAAAGTAACAGATGAAGGGCAATTAATAAAAAATGGTACATATAGAATCTCTATAAATGAACTAGAACATAGGCATATGTCATTAGAAGTAAAAAATGGTTCAAACTACAGTGGAGAAAATGTGCAAATTGGTGAGTGGTTTAATATAAATAATAATAAACACAAATTTAAAATTACATATACAGGTAATGGTTATTATACAATAGGACTTTTAAATACAAATAATGTGTTAGATGTACAAAATGGAAGTAAAAATGCTGGAACAAATATCTGGCAATATGAAAGTAATAATTCAGATGCTCAAAAATGGAGAATAGTTGTAAATGATGATGGAAGTTGTAGCTTTATATCAAAATTAAATAATTTATATTTAACTGTTCAAGGAGCAAATTTAAGCGAAGGTGCAAATATAGAAGTAAACAATAGAACAACTAAATTAGGACAAAATTTCAAATTAATAAATTTAGAAGATAAACCAAAAAGAGAATTAAATGATGGAATATATAAAATAAATATTCCTACAAATAGACAAATGGTAGTAGGTATAACAGGTAATTTAAGTGATAATGGAGCAGTTGCCAAAATTGCAAATTGGGCTGAAGTTGAAAATGGAGATAAAAAGTATAACATTAAATACAATCAAGATGATGGATATTATACAATACAAAATATATATTCTGGAAAAGTTTTAGAAGTTCAAAATGGTGGTATGAAAAATAATACTGTAATATGGCAATATGAAGAAAACTACACAGATTCACAAAGATGGAAAATAGTAAAAAATACAGATGGAACATATAGTTTGCAAAACAAAAAAAGTGATTTATATTTAAGTGTAGAAAGTACAAATGTAAAAGCAGGGAATAATATTGTTTTGTATGAAAAAAATAGCTCAAAAGTACAAAATTTTGGTATTACACCAGTAGATAAATTAGAAGGAGCCGAAATAGTTGAAGGAACATACAAAATAGTATCTGCATCTAATACAAATGTATCAATAGATATAGACAATGCTTCTAGACTAGGTGGAGCAAATGTACAGCTTGGAAATACATCAAACACAATAAGAAACGAATTTAATATTATACCAGATGGAAACGGATATTATATAATAAGATCTGTAAATTCAGGAAATGTAGTTGATGTAGAAAATGCAGGTATGGCATCAGGAACTAATATATGGCAATATGAAGAAAACGGTACAGATGCACAAAAATGGATGTTTAAACTAAATTCAGATGGAACATATTCTATTATATCAAAGAAAAATGGCTTATATATGGATATATGTGATGGAAAAATTGCTAGTGGAACCAATATATGGATGTATGGAGGAAATGGCTCTGCAGCACAAAAATTCAAATTAATAAAGCAAGAAAAGAAAACAGAAAAATATATAGAAGAAGGATTATACAAATTAGAAGCAAAACCAAATAGAAACTTTGCAATCGATATAGATGGAGCATTATCAAATGATGGAGTTACAGTGCAAATTTGGACATACAAAGGGGAAAAACAACAACAATTTCATTTATATTATGAGAATAATGGATACTATTATATCGAAAATTTAAACTCAGGAAAAGTAGTAGAAGTAGTAGGACAAGGTTTAAAGCAATATCCGAAAAACTTAAATAAAGAAGCTCAAAAATGGATATTAAAAAAACAAAATGATGGAAGCTATGTATTTGTTGCTAAAGAATCTGGACTTGCAATTACTATACCTAATAACAATATAAGCGATGGAACAGACCTTAAAATGCAAGCAATAAACAATAGTAATTATCAAAAGTTTTTTATAGAAAGAGCAGGAATATACGTAGACGAAAGTAAGTATCCTGGTATAAGAGATAGATTAGATGCTATAAAAGTTAAACATCCAAATTGGAATTTTGAGCTATTGTATACAGGATTAGATTTTAATACTGTAACTTATGAAGAATATCAAAATAAACAAAGAAACTTAGTAGACTCAAGAAGTTACAGTGGAGGATGGATTTCTTCTACTGCATGGTGGTCAGGAGTTTGGGCATCACCATCAAGAGTTGGTGTAAATTATTTTATGGATACAAGAAACTTCTTAAATGAAATAGATGTATTCCAATTCTTAGATGTAAATAGTTATGTAGAAAACTCTGTTAGCTTAGCAGGTATTCAAGACCAAGTAAATGGTTCATTTTTACAAAACTATGCAAATGATGTAAATAATGCATGTAAAAATCAAAATGTTAATCCATATTTTGTACTTGCAAGACTATTCCAAGAGCAAGGTAGAAAAGGCTCTAGCATTGGAACAGGAATGCCTGGTGGAGATGGAAAAACATATTATAATCCATACAATATAGGAGCACAAGTTGGAAATGATTATGCAACAGCTTTAGCAAAAGCAAAGGAAGAGCGGATGGGACACAATGGAAAAAGCCCTTATTGGTGGAATAAGCTTCTTAAAAAAGAATTGGTTATCTAATTATCAAAATACTTTATATCAAAATAAATTTGATATAGATTTAAGAAGTGGAAGCTCTTTATATACTCACCAATATATGCAAAACTTATCTGCTGCATATAGTGAAGCAAGAACATTAAGAAGTTGCTATTCTTCAACTGGTAAACTTGATTCATCATTTACATTTGTAATACCAATTTATGAAAATATGCCACAACAAGTGAGCCCAAAACCTTCTGGAAGTGGAGGATCTTCAAGTTCATCAGGAGGAACAAGTACATCTTCAAACTTAGGACCAATGGATGCTAAAGTAATAAATGTAAGTGCAGGTTCATCTTTAAACTTAAGAGAAAGTGCAAGTACAAGTTCGTCTGTACAAGCAAAATTAAAAAGTGGAGAACATGTACTTTCTATAGAAAGAGCTGTAAATGGTAATTGGCAAAAAGTTGTTACAGATAATGGAAAAATTGGATATGTATCAGGAGATTATTTACAATTTGTTGCAGATGTAACAAACTGTAATGTAAAAAAGACAGTATCAACAGATGGTTCAACAGTATATGTAAGATCAGGTCCAAGTACAAGTTTAAAAGAAATAACTTCAATACCAAAAGGAACTCAAGTTACAGTTATAAATACAGGAAGTTATAGCTTTGATGGTTATTCATGGGATAGAGTAATTTTAAATAATGGAGTGCAAGGTTTTATCGCAAATCAATTTTTAAGATAAAAAATATTCTACAATAAAACAAGGAAAGGATGAAACAAAAAATGTACAAAAAAATAAAAATAATAACTGTAATAATATCTATAATTATTCTTTTTATGGCAAATGTATCAAATGCAGAGAAGTTCTATGATATGGAATATCCACCAAATAGTACAGGTTTTGCAGATTACACTGAAGAAGAAGCAATAGAAGATGAAAAAAAGCAAAATGAGGAAGCTGTAGATTCAAGTTTTTATGTTGGAAAATCAAGCAATAATTATCTAAAATCTTTATCTGTAGAAAATGCAACAATGGAGCCAGCATTTAATAGGCAATATGTAGATTATACAGTAACTTTACAAGATGAAACTACAAAAAAAATAAATATAATTGCAGAAGCAGAAGATGAAAAAGCTACAATAGAAGGTGCAGGAGAAGTAGAGCTTACAGATGGAAAAAACCAAATAATGATATATGTTAAGGCAGAAAACGGAAATACTCAAGTTTACAATTTAAATATAGAGTTACCATACAAACAATCAGATATGAAGTTACAAGATTTAGAAATTTATGGAGTTGATATAAAAACAGGAAAATCTCAAAAACATAAATTAAATCCAAACTTTAAAAATGATATATATGAGTACAGCATAGATGTTTCATATAATACATCATATTTAGATATAAAAGCTGAAAATCCAGAAGGAACTTATGTATCAATTAAAGGTGGAGAAACTCTAGAAATAGGGGAAAATACTATAACTGTAAAAGTAATAGATAATGAAGACGAAACAAAATCTACAACTTATATAATAAAAGCTAATCGTGCAGAAAGCGAAAAAAATTATATTATATATATCATAATAGCAGTTGCAATTGTGGCATTTATTATTATAATTGGACTATCTAGAAAAAAGAAAAGAAAAAAAGGAAAAAGAGCAAAATAATAAATTAAGTCATTAAATAATCTTATATTATTTAATGGCTTTTTTAATCTTAAAATCAACTGATATATATTTTTTAAAATCAAAAAATGTGTGATTGAAATAATTCTAGAAATTCTTATTAAAATTTTTGGAAAATGTTTGCTCGATTTTTGTAAAAAATCGTGAGTGAAAGGGTGCCAAAAATTTAATTAGAATTTCTTAAATTATGTAATGAGCTATTTTTTGATTTTAAAAAATATATATCAGTTGATTAAAAAATGAAAAAATGTCATATTTTACTTGAATATTTACGCATAAAATGATAGAATAACTTAGAATTATGAATTATAATTTTAGGAGGAATTTATGGCGATATTAGTAACGGGTGGAGCAGGTTTTATAGGAAGTCACACAACTGTAGAATTATTAAATGCAGGAAAAGAAATCGTAATGATAGATGACTTTTCTAACAGTAAAATGGAAGCTGTAGAAAATGTAAAAAAAATAACAGGAAAAGACTTTAAATTTTACGAAATAAATTATTTAGATAGAGAAAAACTAGAAAAAGTATTTGAAGAAAATAAAATAGATTCAGTAATAAATTTTGCAGGTTTTAAAGCTGTTGGAGAATCAGTAAAAGAACCATTAAAATATTATTACAATAACATATCAGGTGCAATAGTACTATTACAAACAATGCAAAAATATGGAGTAAAAAAATTTGTATTTAGTTCATCAGCAACTGTATATGGTGACCCGGAAACAGTACCTATAACAGAAACATCAAAAGTAGGAGGAACAACAAATCCTTATGGAACAACAAAACTATATATTGAGCAAATTTTAAAAGACATATACAAAGCAGACAACTCATGGGATATATGCATATTAAGGTATTTTAACCCTGTAGGAGCACATAGCTCAGGTCTAATTGGAGAAGAACCACAAGGGATTCCAAATAATTTAATGCCTTATATTGTAAGAGTTGCATCAGGTGAGTTAGAGCAATTATCAGTTTTTGGAAATGACTACAATACACATGATGGAACAGGTGTAAGAGATTATATACATGTTGTAGATTTAGCAATTGGACATGTAAAAGCAATTGAAAAATTAGATAAAGAAAACAGTGGATTATATATTTATAATTTAGGTACAGGAAAAGGATATAGTGTTTTAGATATGGTGCATGCATTTGAAAGTGCAACAGGAAAAACAGTTAATTACAAAATTGCACCAAGACGCACAGGAGACATTGCTACATGTTTTGCAGACCCTACAAAAGCAAAAGAAGAACTTGGTTGGGAAGCAAAGAAAACTTTAGAGGATATGTGCAGAGATTCTTGGAATTACATTGAAAAACAAATGAGTTAGAAGCTAATTTTTAAAAGGAAAGTGATGTAGAAAAATGAGCAAAGGTAATATAATGCTATGTTTATTAAGACTTGATATTGGAGGGATTGAAACTTATGTTTTAAACCAAACTAAAGAGCTTATATCAAGAGGATACAATATAGTTATATTAGCAAAAGATGGTATTTACAAAGATAAATTTCAATCACTAGGTGCAATATGCATTAATTTTGAATTTAAAATAAGTCAAGGATATGACATAGAACAGTCAAAAAAAATAGAAGATATAATCAAACAATATCAAATAAGCGAAGTTCATATTCATCAATTTGATTGTATTACGGCAGTATTTCCTGCATGTGTAAACAGCAATACACCATATATTGGATATGTCCATACAGGAATAACAGGTGCTTATGATTGGTTTGAAGGAGCATTTACAGGTTATGATACAATATTTAATATGTATTTTGAATTAGCAGAAAAAATAATTGCAATAACAGAAGAAGCAGTAGAAGAAAATAAAGCAAAATACAATATAAGCGAGAATAAATATATTATTCAACATAATAGTATAGATTTTAGTGAATTTAGTAATCCTATCATACCTAAAAAAATAGAAAATTTCCTTATTATAAGTAGGTTAGATGAAGAAAAAAAGCTTTCTTTAAAAAATTCAATAAATATATTTAAAGCATATTTAAAAGAAAATGAAAATGCAAAACTTACAATAGTTGGAGATGGATTAATTAAAGAATATATTGAGCAAGAAGTTGAAGATATAAAAGAAAATTGTAAAATGCTTGGAGCAAGAAACGATGTATTAGATATTATAAAACAAAATGATGTTGTTATTGCATTAGATAGATGCATTTTAGAAGCTATTACATGTAAAAAAATTGCTATAATTAGCGGTTATAATGGAAGTAATAATATAATAATTCCGGAAAATATAAAAAAAGCAGCAGATTCAAATTTTTCGGGTAAAAACTTAGAAAATCAAAAACTTGATGAAGTTATAGAATTTTTGAAAAATTTAAATGAGGAAAAAATAGAAAAAATAGTAAACCAAAATTATGAATTTGCATATCAAAATTTAAACATAAAAAATAATTTATATTTATTAGATAGAAATTTGCGGAAACAATATATGTATAGATAAAGAGTTATATTTTAAAAATATTAATAATTTAATTTTAAAATTAGATAATGAAAAAAATATATCATCTGAAATATATCAAGTTAAGCAAAAAAACGAAGAACAATTTACAAAAACTATTAAAGAATTAGAAGAAAACAACAAAAAGCTTATAGAAGAAAATCAATTGCTAAAAGAAAAAGTACAAGCAAAAGATAATGAGCTAAACTTAATTTATAACAGTAAAAGATGGAAATATGTAGAAAATGTTAAGAACATAATAAATAAATTTAAAGGTAAAAGTAAATAATAAAAAGGAGTAATTAATGGATACATCAAAAGAAGATTATAAAATAATTGTAAATAATGTATATAAAACATTTAATGTATATTTAGACAAAGCAAATACAATAAAAGAAAAATTATTGTTTTTATTTAGTAGAAACAGAAAAGAAAAAAGAGAAGTTTTAAAAAACATTAATTTAAAAATAAAAACAGGAGAAGTTGTTGCATTAATAGGAACAAACGGAAGTGGAAAATCAACCCTATTAAAGCTTATGACTAAAATTATATACCCAAATAAAGGAAGTATAGAGACAAATGGTAAACTTACTTCATTATTAGAATTAGGAGCAGGCTTCCATCCTGACTTTTCTGGTAGAGAAAATATATATTTTAATGCTTCAATATTTGGTTTAACAAGAAAAGAAATAGATGAAAGATTAGAAGATATAATAGAATTTTCTGAACTTAGAGATTTTATAGACAACCCTGTAAGGACATATTCTTCAGGTATGTTTATGAGACTCGCATTTGCAGTTGCAATAAATGTAAATGCAGATATTTTATTAATTGATGAAATTTTATCTGTTGGAGATGAGCATTTTCAAAATAAATGTTTTGATAAAATGAGAGAACTAAAAAATGAAGGAAAAACAATGGTATTTGTAACACACAATATGAATGCCGTAACAGAATTATGTGATAGAGCTGTATGGTTATATCAAGGAGAAGTAAAAATGGATGGAGATACAAAAGAAGTGGTAGATGAATATATAAAAGTTACAACATAAAACAAATTAGGGTTTAAAAATAATTATGAATTTTGCTATGTTAAAATTTAAATCTTTTTAAGCCAACTAGAAAGGATTGAGATAATAAATGAACGAAGAAGAAAAATATTTTGACTATACCATGGTTCCAGGACAAAGCTTAAATAAAGTACAATCAATAAATGATGGTAAACCACTTATAAGTATAATAACAGGATACTATAATAGTAAACAGTATATAAAACAAACAGCATATTCTATAATAAACCAAACATTTCCATATTGGGAGTGGATTATAATTAATGATGGTAGTACAGAGGAAGGAACAAAAGAAATACTAGATGAAATAGCAAGTTTAGACAGTAGAATAAAAATATTTAATGAAGAAAATCACGGTAGAATTATAACACGTGATATTGCAATTTCAAAAGCACAATGTGATTTATTGTTTATTATAGATTCAGATGACGTAATAGATAGAACAATGCTTGAATGTTGCTATTGGTCTATGAAAACAAATCCAAATGCTTCTTGGGCTTATTCAGATATGGCAAATTTTGAAGGTATGGAATTTTTGTGGAAGCAAATATTTGATTGTCAATTAGAAAAAAAGGAAAATCTTTTATCAGTATGTGCATTAATAAAAAAGAAGGACTTACTTGATGTTGGTGGATATGGAGTAGTTGACGACAATGTTCATGAAGATTGGCACCTTTGGCTTAGAATGCTTGAAAAGGGATATTTCCCAATAAGGATGAATTATTATGGATTTTGGTACAGAAAGAAAAAAGAAGGCGGAATTTTAAATTCAATTAATACAAATAAAGAAAAAGACAAATATGCAAGAGAACAAATACAAAAACAAGCAGCAAAAATAAAAAAAGATGTTAAATGCATACAATTTCCTACAACTCCAAAATCTGATTGGACTGCATTTCCATATACATTTGATTGGGACAGAAAACCAATAAATGTGAAAGGAGAAAAAATAAGACTATTATTTTTATTCCCATGGTTTAAAGTTGGTGGAGCAGATAAATTTAATTATGACTTAATATCAAGAATAGATAAAAATAAATTTGATATTACAATATTAACAAATGAGCCATGTGATTATATATGGAGACAAAAATTTGAAAAATATGCAGAAGTATTTGATATGACAACATTTTTAAATAGACAAGATTGGCCAGCATTTGTACATTATATAATAAAATCAAGAAATATAGATTTAGTTATGATTTCAAATAGTTATTTTGGATTTTATGTTACACCATGGCTTAAGTCAGAATTTCCAGATGTAATTTTTACAGATTACACACATAATGAAAACTGGGGAGCAAGAAATGGAGAATATCCAAGAGATTCAGTTGCTATTGATAGTTTTTTAGACAAGTCATATACATGTACTAAAAAATTAAAAAATACAATGATGAATGAAATGGAAAGAAGCATAGATAATATAGAAGCAGTATATATAGGTGTTGATGAAAAAGAATTTGATAGTAAAAATATAGATATTTATAGTAACAAAGATATAGAACAATACAAAGATAAATATGAAGGCAAAAAGAAGATTTTGTTTATATGTAGAATTGCAGAAGAAAAAAGACCAATATTTATGCTAAGAGTTTTCCAAAAATTGTTAGAAAAGGACAAAAATCTATTATTACTTGTAGTTGGTGATGGAGACATTTTACCGGAAATGAAACAATTAGCTAAAGCAGAACATATAGAAGACAATGTAATTTTTTATGGTATGCAACCAAATGAAAAAACAAAAGCTTTTTATAAATTAGCTGATGTTACTGTAATTTGTTCTATAACAGAAGGATTAACAATAACAACATATGAATCTTTAGCAATGGGAACACCGGTTGTTACAGCAGATGTAGGTGGACAAAAAGAACTTGTAGATGATACATGTGGAGCTGTTGTACAAAATATCCAAACAGATGCAGACGGTTTTTATAATAGAAACTATACAGAAGAAGAAATATCAAGATATGTAAATGCAATAAATAAAGTATTAAAAAATGAATCTTTAAAAGATAATTGTAGAAGGAAAATTTTAAATGGTTTTACAGTAGATAAAATGGTTCAAAAATTTGAAGAAGAATTTACTACTCTTGTAAAAAATGGAACTGTTGTAAAAAAAGAAAATATAGCAAACAAAGACTTATATAAAAGATATATTGTGTTATATAACCAAGTAGACAGACGAGTTTATTTCCCACAAGAAAATATGGATGATACACAAGATTACCAAAAAGAAGCTAAAGCATTTAAAATGAGAAGATTTAAAGAAAGATTATGGGATAATCCTTTGTGGAGAGGATTTATAAAAGTTTTACAAAAAACAGGAATTATAAAATTAGTTAAAAAACTAAAAATAAAACAATTAATTAAAAAAATAGGTGGAGTATAAAGGAGTTACAAATGCTAGACATATTTAAAAATTTATATAAATATAGAGAACTATTAAAAACAAGTGTAAAAAAAGAAGTAAGAGGAAAATACAAAAATTCATTTTTAGGAGTTATATGGTCATTTCTAAATCCATTATTACAAATTATGGTATATGCAATAGTTTTTCCTCTTATATTAAGAAATAATCAAGAAAACTATGTCATATTCTTGTGTTGTGGATTAATTCCTTGGAATTTCTTTGCAACAGCAATAAATAGGTCAGCCTTTTCATTTGTAGAAAATGGAAATATTATAAAAAAGGTATTTTTTCCAAGAGAAATTATACCAATATCAGTTGTTACAAGTGAAGCGGTTAACTTTTTAATATCCTCAATTATTATTCTAGGATTTGTATTATTTGGAGGATTAGGGCTAACTAAATATTTAATTTTTTACCCATTAGTATTACTTGTACAATACATTATAATACTTGGAATTTCAATAATAATTTCAAGTATATGTGTATATTTAAGAGACTTGCAACATTTTGTAGGAGTTGCCCTTCAATTATTTTTCTATGCAGCACCTGTTGTATATGCTGCAAATAGCATACCTACAGAATATCAATGGATATTAAAATATAACCCAATGACATACATAATAAATTCTTATAGAGATATTTTCTATAATCAAACAATGGTAGATTTAAAATCTTTAGGGATGTTACTACTTATTGGAATAGTATGTTTTATTATAGGGTATATAATTTTTAATAAATTACAAAAAGGATTTGCAGAACAATTGTAAAATAGCTATAAAAGTAAATTAGAAAGGGGGAGTTATGTTATAAGTTATAACATAACCTACATAAAATGAAAGAAAATATAATAGAAGTAATAAAAAAATCAGCAATATTTTTACTATTTGAAGTTACATTAATCTTAGTTATAACAACATTGCTCTTTTTGATAAATGTAACAATAACCCCATTACACTTGCCAATTATCACATTAATTACAATTATTTTATTTTTCCTTTTTTATAAAAAAGATAGCAAAAAAATAAATACAATATCAGTTGTACTTGCAATCTTGATTTTTGCCGTTATAACTATTGTTGAAGGAAAAGTATATGATTTAACAACAGATGGAAATACATATCATAAACTAGCAATAGGGTGTATGAAAAATGGGTGGAACCCATGTTATGAAAGTAGTGAAGACTTTGATATAGACCAAGGAAATGTATTTGATACATCAAGTGAAAATATAAACACTTTATGGATAGATCATTATGCTAAAGCTACTGAAATTTTTGCAGCAGTTGTATATGACTTTACAGGAAATATTGAAAGTGGAAAAGGTTATACTTTAATTTTAATGTTTAGTAGCTTTGGAATTTTATTTTCATATTTATATACTAATAAAAAAAGAAGTTTATTTACAAGTATTATTATTCCATTTTTACTAGTATTTAATACAATTACCATTGTGCAAATATTTAACTACTATGTTGATGGAGCTTTAATGGTTTCAATTTTAATGATTTTATATGGACTAATTAGAGAATGTGAGAATAAAGAAAAATTGCGGAATTGAAAATTTGTTGATACTTGCATGTAATATACTTTTATGTATAAATATTAAATTTACAGGAGTTGCTTTTGCTGCATTTTATTGTTTTGCATTTTATGTTTATTTTTTAATAAAAGCATATAAAAATTCAAAAGAAGAATTTATAAAACAGTTTAAAAAGTACACGATTTTTTACACTATAACTGTTGTAGTATCACTTGGAATTGTAGGATTTTCATCTTATACTAAAAATTTTATAGATTATGGACATCCTCTTTATCCATTATATGGAAAAAATCATGTTGAAAATATGGTTGTAGCTGAACAACCTGCATCTTTTAAAGATAAAAATCATGTGGAAATTTTCTTATATTCTATATTTGCAAAAGGAGAAAATGTATCTGCAAGTTATGATGAAAGAAATATTCAGCCAACTTTAAAAATTCCATTTACAATTTTAGATGGTGAAATAAGCAATTATAATATACCAGATATTAGAATGGGTGGATTTGGACCTTTATTTAGTGTAATATTTATAGCTTCTATTATTGGCACAATATACATTATAGTAAAATTAATAAAAAACAAATCATGGGATTTGTTAATTCCATATAGTTTAATTTTAGGAGTTACTGCAATCTTAATTATAGCATTAGATGGAAACTATTGGGCAAGATATATTCCATATTTTTATGCAGTGCCTCTATTAGTATTAAGCTTCTTATTGTGGGACAAAAACAAAAAAGTAGAATATATTTTAGGAATTATTTTATCTATTATAATGATAATAAATGCGAGTTTGATATTCTATGTTACAATAAAAGATACGCATAAAAATGATAAATATGTTGGTAACAAAATAAACGAATTTTTAGAATATTATAATAATCATGAAGAAGAAAATGTGGAAATAAAATTAAACCATATGGGCTACCAAGGGGCATTATATAATTTAGACGATTTAGGCATAAAAAATTATGTTATAAATCAAGACAAAGAGCTAGAAAGAGAAGGATATTTCTTTAAATATTAATCTTCTTAGTTATGTTATATGTCAATTAATTATATAGAAAGGGATGTAATTAACAATGAAGCAAAAGGATAAAGAATTAATTGATAATTCCAATAGTAAAAAGCAACGATGGATGGAGTTTATTACAGATAAAAATTTATATTTATTTTTATTTATTACAATTATATTTTTTGGAGTTTTTATAAAATTAGAATATGCCTTAGATACATATTGTGTATTTGCAGAATCGACTAAAGAATATTGCAGGCACTTTCTATACTCAGGAAGACCAATATCTGCACTGTTTCTAGCAGTTACAAGATTACTAGGATTTGGGCCAAACGGAATGTATCTTACCTCTTTTATAATAGCAATAATATGTACAGTTTTTTCTATGTATATTTTATTTAATACTATAAAAAAAGATATAAAAAATGAGCTAATTTGTAAAATAATATCTATTTTGATAATATTAAATTTATTTTCAATTGAACTATATCTATTCTTAGAAAAAGGCATAATGATGCTTTCTGTGTTATTTTGCACATTAGCATTTAAACAATTTGTAAACTATTTAAAACAAGCAAAAACAAAATATATTGTTTACACATTTATATTTATGATATTTGCAAATTTCTCATATCAAGGTACAGTAGGATTATTTGTAGCTCTTGCATGTGTATATATAGCATTTATTGTAAAAAATAATGATATAAAAAGTTTTATAAAAAACAATATTTTAGCAGCTATATGCTATGGAATACCTGCATTAATAAATTATTTAAGTATAAAATTCATATTCCATAATGAAAGAGTAAGCAATAATTTTGATATAATACAATCTATAAAGTTAATAATACATAATAGTTTATGGATGGTCGCTCAAACATATCAAATAATACCTAAATATGTCTTTTTTATAGCATTAAGCATAATGATACTATTTTTGATAATTACAATATTTACTAAAAAAGATAATAAAAAGAATAAAGCAATTATAGTGTTAAAAATATTATATATAATTTTAGCAACATATATAGTTACAGTATTTCCACAAATATTACAAAGTACAGATGCAATTGGATTTGCTCCAAGAAACACATATGCATTTGCAAGTCTTATAGGAATAATAGTTCTTTATACATTTTTACTACAAGGAGATTCTAAAAAAAGTGTAATTACATATACATCAGTTGCAATCTTAATATTATATCTAATATTCCAATATGTAGGATTTATGGAAATTGAAAGAAATAGATATACTATAAATTATTTAGATTATTACAATGCTATGCAAATTAAAGAAAAAGTATATGATTATGAAAAAGCAACAGGAAATACAATTACAAAACTTGCTGTATATGATGAAAATAAAAATTCTATTAGTTATCCAGAGTTATACACAAGTGGAGATATAAATATAAAAGCAACTTACACAAGTTGGTCTATAACAGATTATTTAAAATATTATTTAAATAAAAACTTAACTTACATCCAAACAGATGAAAAAGTATATAATTCATATTTTAAAGATAAATATTGGGAAATGTTTGACACAGACCAAGTAGTTCTAATTGGTGATACATTACATATATGTTTGTATTAATTTAATAATAAGGAGACTATAAAAAATGAAAAAAATAAGTATAATAATTCCAACATATAATGAAGAAGAATCTTTACCATTTTTATATGAAAAATTAAATGAAATAATGAACCAAATGCAAAATTACGATTTTGAAATTTTATTTGTAAATGATGGAAGCAAAGACAAATCACTTGAAATGATAAAAGGATATAGAGAAAAAGATAAAAGATTTAATTATGTAGATTTTACTAGAAATTTTGGACAAGAAATTGCTATGGCAGCAGGTTTAGACTATGTAACAGGAGATTGTGCAATTTTTATGGATGCAGACATGCAAGACCCACCAGAACTAATTCCAGAACTTATAAAATACTGGGAAGAAGGATATGATGATGTATATGCTAAAAGAAGAAGCAGAAAAGGTGAAACATTTTTAAAAAAATTTACAGCTAAAATGTACTATAAAGTATTGCAAAAAATGACAAATATTGAAATTCAAAGAGATACAGGAAATTTTAGATTAATAGATAAAAGATGTGTTAATGCTCTAAAAAAAATGAAAGAGTCAGAAAGATGCTTAAAAAGTATGTTTAGCTGGATAGGATATAAGAAAAAAGAAGTATTATTTGATAGACCAGAAAGAGTAGCCGGAAAAACAAAGTGGAATTATATGAAATTAATAGATTTAGCTATAAATGGAATAACATCTTTTACAACATCACCATTACATTTAGCAACATATATAGCAGTTCCGACATTTATATTACTTGTAGTATATACTGCATACGTAATTGCAAAATGTATTATAACACATACTATGGTACAAGCTTTTCAAGCAATAATTTTATTAATTCTATTTTTCTCTGGAATTCAAATATTATTATTTGGAATTGTTGGGGAATATTTAGGAAGAATATTTAAAGAAACTAAAAATAGACCATTATATTTTGTAAACGAGTATAATGGAGAAAAAGAATTATATGATACCAAAAAATAACATTGAAAAAAATTAAAATTAAGTATAAAATATATTTATGAGAAGGAAAGGAATACAAGGATGAAAAAAATAGAAAAGATAATAATTATTGGGATAGTAATATTTTTTTTATTAAATATGGTATGTATTAAAGATACAAAGGCAGTAGAAAATAGCAATAATTCTACACAACAAAATATAGCAGGAAGCGAACAAAATAGAGTATCTCTAACAAAACAAACTACTTTAAATGGATATTTTTATATAAGCACAGCATTAAACGAGAAAAAAGTACTAGATGTAAAAGGTGCATCAACAAGTAATACAGCCAATATTCAACTTTGGGATAATGTTAATGAAAAACAACAAATATTTAAAGTAACACCTAATGGAAATGGATACTATACTATAAAAAATGCTTTATCTAATAAGGTTTTAGATGTAGCAAATGGAACAGCTAAAAGTGGTACAAATGTGTGGCAATATGAAGCAAATGGAACAGATGCACAATCATGGATAATAAAAGAGGCAGAAGAAGAAGGCTATTATTATATAGTTTCAAAATTAGGTGGCTTATATTTAGATGTAGAAGAAAATACACCTATAAATGGTACAAATGTTAGAATAAGTAATGAAAATGGCAAGACTTCACAAAAGTTTAAATTTACTGAAACTGAAGTAATAATAGGTGAGCGAACAATAGACGATGGATATTATACAATAAGTACAAAATCAAATAACAACAAAATTTTAGATGTGTCAACTGCATCAGCAAGTAATAGAGCAAATATTCAACTTTGGGATAATGTTAATGAAAAGCAACAAAAATTTAAAGTAACATATAATGGAAATGGATATTATACCATAAAAAATGTTTTATCTAAAAAAGTTTTAGATGTAGAAAATGGAATAGCTAAAAGCGGTACAAATGTATGGCAATATGAAGCAAATGGAACAAATGCACAATCATGGATTATAAAAGAGGCAGAAGAAAAAGGCTATTATTATATCATTTCAAAATTAGGTAATTTATATTTAGATGCAGAAAATACAATTATTAAAAATGGTACAAATATTAGAATAAGTAATAAAACTGGAACAGATAAACAAAAATTTAAATTTACTGAGACAACTGCAGTAATACCAGAAAAAACCATAGAAAGTGGATATTATACAATAAGTACAAAATTAGATGACGGTAAGATTTTAGATATATCTTCAGCTTCAAAAGAAAATAAAGCTAATGTACAAATATGGAGTAATGCAAATGTAAAGCAACAAAAATTTAAAGTAACATATGATGGAAACGGATATTATACTATACAAAATGTTTTATCTAAGAAAATGTTAGATGTAGCCAACGGAGCAGCTGTATGTGGAGCTAATGTATGGCAATATGAAAATAACAACACAAATGCTCAAAAGTGGATAATTGCAAAAGACAATGATGGATATTGTTATATTGCTTCAGCACTGTGTGATACATTATATTTAGATATATCAAATGCTTCAAATAGAGATGGTGCTAATGTTTGGTTATATGATGCAAATAATTCAACTGCCCAAAAATTTAAATTTAATCATACAGATGTAATAGTGGGTAGTAGAACTGTAAGTGATGGATATTACAAAATAGCAATGTTGCAAAAAAGAGATACAGTTTTAGATATATCTGGTGGGTCTACTGCAAATAAAGCAAATGTACAGACATGGACCTATACTGATGTATTACAACAAAAATTTAAAGTTACATATATAGGAGATGGTTACTATTCAATAGTATCTGCAAAATCTAAAAAAGCATTAGATGTAGCTAATGGAAATGGTTCAAATGGTGCAAATGTATGGCAATATGATTACAATGGATCAGATGCTCAAAAATGGATAATAAGGCATGAAGGTTACGGGATATATAACATAATATCTGCATGTAATGATAAATTTTTAACTGTAGAAAGTGCAAATGCAGGTTGTGGAACAAATGTAGAAATAAATGAAGGTTATAAACCAGATACTCAAAGATTTGTATTTGACCCAGTAACAGTTGTAGAATTAGAAGAAGGAACATATGGATACAGTGGTTTAAAATTAAAAGGTGACAGTAATGGAAGCACACTTAAATGGTATAGAATAGGAAATGGACCAAATGTATTTTTTGGAACATTTGCAGTACATGGATTTGAAGACAAATGGTCATATGATGGTCAAGAGTTAACAAGAATTGCAGAAAACTTTAAAGATAGATTACTTTCAATGCAAGATGGAAATTTAGCTAAAAAATGGTCAATTTACCTATTACCATCTGTAAATCCGGATGGAGAGTATCATGGGTATACAAACAATGGACCTGGAAGAACATCATTATGGTCTGATGCACCTGGGCATAAAGGAATTGATATAAATAGATGTTGGTCTGTAGGATATAAAAGAGAAACAGGTAACAGAAATTATAATGGTACAGAACCATTTCAAAGTTGTGAAGCTAGAGCTTTAAGAGATTTTATGCTAGGTAGAAGAGCAACAAATGGACAAACTGTTGTAGTAGATTTACATGGATGGTTAAATGAAACTATCGGAGATGAGTGGATTGGTTCAAAATATCGTTCATATCTTGGACTAGGAAAACATATTTACTCTTATGGACAAGGTTACTTAGTAAATTGGGCAAGAAGCAACCTAGGATACGGAGGAAGAGCAGCGAGGTCTTGTTTAGTTGAACTACCTGCAGTTTCAAATTCATCACAAGTATCATCTTGGGGATTATCTGATGGTTATATTAATGCTACACTTAGCATTTTAAGAGAAATGTATTAAGGTTTATAGAGGGGAGGAAAGCTTATAAACAAATAAGCTTAATATAAATGAAGAAAAAAATAATAATAATTTGTTTAATCGTATTAATAATAATAGCAACTATTTTCTTCATAATCTATAATCGAAAAAAAGTAGGAAGTGAAGATATATCTTCACTTCCAATTGATTATAACGAAGTAGAAGAAAATGTTGTTGAAGAGGATGAGCAAAAAATTAACGAAATTACAGATAATTTAGGATTTACAGGAAAAGACGATATGTATCAAGTAGTTACAGAATATGACGGTAGAGAAACTTTAACAATAAAAGATTCTATTCAATATAAGGTTGCACTTAGTGGAGTAATAAAAAAGCAAAAACCAGAATTTTCAGAAATAAATGAAATATTAAATAATGCACCAAAGCATACAGGTATATGGTTAGAAGAAAATTCAAAAGACAAAATTTTATCATTATTAAAAAATATTGCAAAAGCAAAATATAGCATTGATAATGAAGGATATTTAATTCAAAAAGAAACATTTAATATGAACGAATATGACGAAAAAATAAAGCAAATGATTACATCAAACAATTTATATATAATTGACATAAGCTCGAAATACTATATTTTAGACGAAGTAACAGGAGAAGTTGTAGAAAATCCATTTGAAGATATGGATCCATATACCCCATATGAAATGTTAACATCAGAAAACAAAGAAATATACTTTATAAGTGAAAATGAACAAGAAAAAATAAATCAAGAAGAAGCATTAAAAGAAATTTTAGAATAAAATTAACAAAAAATGTACACAGAAAAAGACAATATACAAATAAAATTTTTTATAAAAAAATTTAAAAAAATTTGTAAAAAAAAGAAGGAAAAAAAATCTTTTTGAAGAATAATATAAATAGTACATAAAAGTAAGTAAGTATGTACAAATAAAATTTATTACTTAAAGAAAGAGGTGCTTAAAATGCAAATAACAGACGTACGTTTAAGAAAGGTTAATTCTGAAAACAGAATGAAAGCAGTTGCTTCTGTAACATTCGATAATGAATTCGTAATTCATGACATCAAAGTTATAGAAAGCACAAATGGATTATTCATTGCTATGCCTAGCAAAAAAACTCCAACAGGAGAATTCAAGGATATAGCTCATCCAATTAACCCTGAAACAAGGGAAAAAATTCAAACTGCTATATTAGAAGCTTACAATGCTCCTGAAGCTGAAGGAGAAGCTGAATAATTAAGAATAAAGGAAAAAGGATTATTGAAAAAATAATCCTTTTTTTTGGTATTAAAAATTTTAATAATATTATAAGTCTTGTAAAAAAAATATATATATGATAAAATTCAAAAAGTGAAAAATACAAAATAAAAGTAATTTTTTAATTTGTATTATGATATTTAACTAAGTATATAAAGGAGCAAAAAATGTTAGTAGATAAAATAGAAGAATTAGCGTTAAAAATATTAGAAAAAATAAAATTAGGAGTAATAGCTAACTGGTACAGAAAGCACCAAGAAGGGATGAGATACCTAATTTTTGGTGCATTATCAACATTTGTAAATATAATTTCATATGCAATATTTGCAAGCTTAATTTTAAGATGGCTTCCAAGTGAAAGTTTAAAAGTAAATATAAGTGAAATAATATCATTTATAATATCAATAATATTTGCATATATTACAAATAAGCTATATGTATTTAAAAGTAAAACAAATAGTATTCAAGAATTAATAAAAGAAATAACATCATTTACAGGGTGTAGAATATTTACAGAAATATTAAGTATATTAATGATGAATATGGCAATATGGCTACATATAAATGACATATTAATGAAGGTAATAGCTAATATAGTAGTAATAATACTAAATTTTATATTAAGTAAAGTTGTAATTTTTACAAAAAAATAATTTTGCCCGCGTCAGCATATTATTTTAAAGAAAATTGGTGGATATCCTTAAAAGGGGGACCAATGTTCTTTAAAATAATGTGCGGTTAAACAGGGCAAAATTCCAATTTTGTAACAAATTGGAATTTTTATAGAAAGGATGAATTTGTATGGAAAAAAAGTGGTTTAATATGACAGTTGAAGAAACTGAAAAAGAACTTGAAACATCTTTGCAAAATGGCTTAAATCAAGCAGAAGTAAATAAAAGAATCGAAAAATATGGTTTAAATGAATTAAAAGCAGAAAAGAAAAAATCTTTATTTCAAAAATTCTTAGAACAATTTAAAGATTTTATGATTATAGTTTTAATTATTGCAGCAATTGTTTCAGGTGCAGTTTCTATTGCACAAGGAGAAGGAATTACAGATTCTATTATAATTTTAATAGTTGTAATATTTAATGCCATAATTGGAGTTGCACAAGAAGCTAAAGCAGAAAAATCTTTAGAAGCATTGCAAAAATTAAGCGGACATGAAGCTAAAGTATTAAGAAATGGAAAAGTGGCCGTTATTCCAAGTAGCGACTTAGTTCCGGGTGATATTGTTATATTAGACACAGGAGATTATGTTCCGGCAGATTTAAGAATTATAGATGCAATAAATTTGAAAGTACAAGAAGCATCACTTACAGGGGAGTCTGTTCCGGTAGAAAAGCAAGCAGAAAAAATAGAAGAAATAGAAGTTCCTATTGGAGATAAAACAAATATGTTATTTTCTTCAAGTCTTGTTACCTATGGTAGAGGAAAAGGAATTGTAGTAGAAACAGGTATGACAACAGAAGTGGGAAAAATAGCAGGAATGCTTTCAAATCAAGAAGAAAAACAAACTCCACTTCAAATAAAACTTAACAATTTAGGAAAAACTTTAGGAATAGTTGCATTAGTTATATGTTTTGTGATTTTTGGAGTAGGTTTATTACAAGGAAAACCTGTTGTTTCAATGTTTATGACAGCTGTAAGTTTAGCAGTTGCAGCAATTCCAGAAGGTTTAGCTGCAGTTTCAACAATTGTTTTAGCAATTGGTGTGCAAAAAATGGTTAAGAAAAATGCTATAGTAAAGCATTTGCCTGCAGTTGAAACACTTGGAAGCGCAACAGTTATATGTTCAGATAAAACAGGAACATTAACTAAAAATCAAATGACAGTACAAAAAATATTTGTAGATAATGATGTTTATGATGTTTCAAATTTAAACGAAGAAAGCGATATAATAAAATACAATAATGAAAACCAAGAAATAAAATTACTTGTATATAATGGGATGTTGTGTAATGACACAAAAATTGCAGAAGATGGTAGCTTAACAGGTGACCCAACAGAAACAGCCTTAGTTGATATCGCATTAAAATTAGGGTTTACAAAAAATATATATGATGAAATGCCAAGAGTAGATGAAATTCCATTTGATTCAGAAAGAAAGTTAATGACAACTGTTCATAAAGTAAATGAAAAATATATAGTATTTACAAAAGGTGGAGTAGATGAATTACTTAATATTTCTACATCATATATACAAAATAGCGAAATAAAAGAAGATTTAGAAAGCTATAAATCAAAAATTTTTGATATAAATGAAAAAATGGCAAGAGATGCCTTAAGAGTTTTAGCATTTGCCTATAAAGAGTTAGACCATAAGCCACTTAAAGAAGAATTAGAAAATAATTTAACATTTGTAGGTTTATATGGAATGATAGATCCACCAAGAGATGAGGCAAAACAAGCAGTAGATAAATGTAAACGTGCAGGAATAAAAACAGTAATGATTACAGGAGACCATAAAGTTACAGCAACAGCTATTGCTAAAAAATTAGGAATTTTAGAAGACGAAAAAGAAGCAATAACAGGCTTAGAGCTTGACAAAATATCAGATGAGGAATTAGAAAAAAATATTAGAAATTACTCAGTTTATGCAAGAGTTGCACCAGAACATAAAGTACGTATAGTAAAGGCTTGGCAAAAACAAGGAGAAGTTGTTGCAATGACAGGTGACGGAGTAAATGACAGTCCTTCTTTAAAACAGGCAGATATTGGTTGTAGTATGGGAATTGTAGGTACTGATGTTGCAAAAGAAGCAGCAGATGTAATTTTAACAGATGACAACTTTGCAACTGTTGTGTCAGCAGTAGAAGAAGGAAGAAGAATATATGACAATATTTTAAAAGTAATTCAATTTTTACTTGCAAGCAATATTGGAGAAATAGTAGTTTTACTTTTAGCAACATTAGGAACAACACTTTTCGCAAAATGGTTTGGAATAACAGATATTTCACATTTAGCAATATTAATGCCAATTCATATATTATGGATAAATTTAATAACAGATTCATTACCTGCTTTAGCATTAGCATTTGACCCTGCAAATGAGGGCATAATGGAAAGAAAACCAACTAAAACAGGAAAAGGAATATTTACAAAATCAATGACATATAGAATTGTTTACCAAGGAATAATGATTGGAATAATAACTTTAATAGCATTTATAATAGGTTTAGCAACAACAAGTGAGCCAATAGATGGTTTGACACTTGATGAAACAAAAATAGAAATAGGTCAAACAATGGCATTTATAGTTTTGGCATTATCTGAATTAGTTCATGTATTTAACATTAGAGATAATAAAAAATCAGCATTTAAAACAAGTATATTTGCAAATAAAATTTTAATAGGCGCAATATTGCTTTCTGCAGCTTTAATGTTTGTTGTATTACTTGTTCCAGCACTTAGAACATTATTTAGTATACCAATATTGCCAATGGATAATATTATAGAAATTATAGCTTTAATAGTAGCTCCACTTATAATTGTGGAAATATTTAAGCTATTGAAAATCAATTCATTAGGTGATGAAAAATAGTTCATATTTTATGTAGAAAATTGTTGACTTTTTTGTTTAAAAAGTATATACTACGTTTATTAAAAAATGAAACAGGAGAAATTTATGAAACAATCAATTAAAATAATAATATATATACTATGCATAGGATTAATATTTATAAGTACAAATGTATATGCAACAACAGGAAAAACACTAAATAGTTCAACAAGAATAAGAAAAGAAGCATCAACATCAAGCGAAGTAGTAGATTCACTTTCTCAAGGTGTAGAAGTTGAAATACTTAGTGAAGAAGGAGAATGGTATAAAGTAACATATAATGGTGCTACAGGGTACATTAGAAAAGATTTACTTTCTGTAGAAGAAGATGCATCTTCAGAAAACACAACAGATGATACAACTACAGAAAATACTTCTTCAGAAACAGAAAATACATCTAACGAAACTGTAGAAAATACAACAACAAACTCTACAGAAAATTCAGAGTCAAGTAATGAAAATACAGAGTCAAGTAATGAAAATACAGATTTAGACGAAAATGCAGATTCTACTGTGCAAGAAGAAAACACTGAATCAACAGAAAATAATACATTACAAGCAGGATATACAGGAAAAATACTTTCAGCAGTTGATGTTAAAATATTACCATCTATTAATTCAAGTGTAATTGGAAAAATAAATGAAAATACTGAGATTTCAGTAAAAGAAATAATAAACAAATGGTGCTATATTGAAACAAATGAAATTTCAGGATGGGCATTATTAAGTAAAGTAAAAACAGATGCAACTGTTAGTGCTCAAAATACAACAGGCGAAGCAAGTGAAGAAAATAATACACAAACAGGTGAAGAAAATACTACAGGAAACGAACAAACATCATCTACAGTAAAATATGTATCAACAGAAACATTAAATGTTAGAGAAAAACCTGAAAACAATGCAAATATTGTAAAACAATTATCATTAAATGATGAAGTTACAGTTTTAGAAGAAGTAGATAGCACATGGTCAAAAATAACTATCAAAGGTACTACAGGATATGTTGCAAATCAATTCTTATCTAATACTAAAGCAAGTATATCATCAAGAAGTGAAACTATAACAAGAGAAAATTCTAAAATCGATACTATAAATCAAGCTAATGAAGAAACAAATAATACTGAAACTTCAAGTTCATCAAAATCATCTAGCAATACTTCTGCATCGGGTACTACAGGTAGTGATATAGTATCTTTTGCAAAACAATATTTAGGATATAAGTATGTATCAGGAGGAGCATCTCCATCATCTGGATTTGACTGTTCAGGACTTACATACTATGTATATAAAAACTTTGGAATAACATTAAATAGATCATCTTCTGCACAAATATCAAATGGTGTAGGAGTATCAAAAGCAGAATTACAACCAGGAGATTTAGTATTATTTAATAATTCATCAAATTCAAAAATAGGTCATGTAGGAATATATATTGGTAGTAATACATTTTTACATGCAGCAAATGCTAAAAAAGGTGTAATTACAACATCTTTATCAGATAGTTATTATTCTGCAAGATATGCAGGAGCAAGGAGAGTTATAAATTAAATTACATAAGGAGAGGTATGTTAGAAAACAGAAAGATTTTGACATTATCTATTGGATATATAATAGGAATATTTATGGGGCTATATTGTAAAATCAGTATAGTCCTTTTTTATTTGGTATTTTATTTAATTCACTTGATTTTTTCTAAACAAGAAAACAAAACATTTTCAAAACAAGGCAATTCTTTTTTAACAAAACAAGACAGTTTAATAAAAGAAAATAAAAACAGTTTAATAAAACTGAATAAAACAAGTTTAATAAAATCAAATAAAACAAGAAAATTTAAATTAATTTCTTTCAATAGATATTTTAGATATATAAAAATTATTTTTACTAAAAAAGTAATTAGACTCATAATTATTTCTTCAATAATATCTAATTCGATTGTTTTATATCAAAATTATAGATATGAAAGTTTATATAAAAATGTAGATAACAAAAATATTGAAATTACTGGAACTGTTGTGCTTGCAGAAAATGATAAATACAAAGTTAAAGTAGAAACAAAAAAATATAAAAATACCTATTTAGAAGTTTATATAAAAAATCAAGAAATAAATTATGGAGGCAATATATCCAATCAAAATAAAAAAATAAGCTATGGAGACAAGATATCTACTCAGAATAAAAAAATAAGCTATGGAGACAAGATATCTACTCAAAATAAAAAAATAAGTTACGGAGATAAAATTTGTATTAACGGAAAATTTGAATTACCATCAAAACGCACAAATTATAAAGGATTTGATTATAGTCAATATTTAAAAACTAAAAAAATATATGGCTTAGTATATGCAGATAAAGTAAATATTTTATCAAAAAATAATGGAAATTTTTTATTAAAATATACAAACAAATTAGCCGACGAATTTAAGCAAATAATAAATAATTCTAATATGAAGGAAGAAGAAAAAGCGATAACACAAGGAATCCTTTTAGGAGATAAAACAGATATTGATGAAAAAATTATTGATGATTTTTCTGAAAGTAATATTTCATATATTTTAGCAATCTCAGGGATGCATATATCTTATATTATAATTTGTTCAAGCTTTGTTTTTAAAGAAATAGCAGGAAAACATTATTCGAAACTAATTACAAGTTTAATTATTTTTATTTATATGTGTATAGTAAATTTTTCTCCATCTGTTGTAAGGGCAGGAATTACAGGAATTATAGTACTTATGTCAAACTTTTTTTATAGGAGAAAAGACACATGGGAAGCCTTAAGTATATCGCTTTTGATACTTTTAATATATAATCCATTTTTACTCTTAAATGTTGGTGTTCAGCTTTCTTTTGCAGGAACTATTGGGATTATTGTATTTCAATCAACACTTAATAGATATTTGCTTGATTATTTAGACAGAGTAGAAAGAAAGGCAATAAGAAGAAACAAAAGAGTAACAAAATTTATAACAAAAATATTAAATACAAAAATAATGATACTTATAAAAGATGCTATTTTACTTACAATTTCAGCAAGCATAGCCGTAATTCCAATTATGGCTGTAACATTTAATACTGTTAGCTTAACAAGTTTAGTTATAAGTGTAACTTCAAGTTTTGTGGTAGGAGAAATAGTAATTTTAGGATTAATATTTATAATATTCAAAATAGACTTAATTCAAAAAATGTTATCTATATTTTTAAATATCTTACTTGCCATTTCAAAAATTGGAGAAAGACTTCCTTTAAATCAAATTTATGTTGTAACGCCAAATCTTTTCGAAGTTATCATATATTATTTTATTGTTTTTATAAGCTTCTATTATTTAAAAATAATTTTAGAAAAAAATAAAACTTCTTTTCAAAAAAGAGTTAAAAATCTAGTAAGTTTATTAAAATATAAATTAAAAATAAATAAAAGAAAAATTATTTCAATTATTTTAATAATATGTATATTTAATTTCTTTATTTTAGTCGTTCCTAAAAATTTAAGAATTTATTTTATAGATGTAGGTCAAGGAGATTCGTGTTTAATTGTAACTCCTAAAAATAAGACAATTTTAATTGATGGTGGAGGAAGCGAGAGTTTTAATGTTCGGCAAAAATACCTTAATGCCATATTTGTTAGATAGAAAAATAAAAACATTAGATTATGTAATAATTAGCCATTTTGATACAGACCATGTAGGTGGTGTGCTTTATATTATGGAAAACATGAAAATAAAAAACATAATAATAGGAAAGCAATTTGAAACAACAGAGAATTTACAAAAATTTTTGAGTTTAGTTAATAAGAAAAAAATAAATCTAAAAATAGTACAAGCTGGAAATAAAATTAACATTGAAAATAATGTATACTTCAATATTTTATGGCCTGAGCCTTCTAAACCAATTACAGAAAATTCAATTAACAATAATGCACTAGTATGCAAGATGATTTGTAATGACTTTAGTATGTTATTTACAGGAGATATTGAAGAACAGGCAGAAAAAGAATTAATTGCAATGTATAAATCTACAAATATTTTAGAATCCACAGTTTTAAAAGTTGCACATCATGGCTCTAAATCATCTTCAACAGAAGAATTTTTAGACCTAGTAAAACCTAAAATTGCTTTAATTGGAGTTGGCAAAAACAATAATTATGGACATCCAAATAAAGATGTGCTAAATCGACTTAATTCAATCCGGCACTAAAATTTATAGAACTGATGAAGATGGAGAAGTGTCATTGGGGACGTCCTTTTTTGACAGATTATTTATAAAAAAATGCAACTAAAAGTGTCATTGGGGACGTGCTTTTTTGACAGATTATTTATAAAAAATAAAAAATGCAACTAAAAATAGTTGCAAAATAAAAATAAAAGGAGTATAATACAATAGATTTGCATAGACCTCACCCTAGCAATATACTTAAAAGTTATCAAATTAATATTATTATAAAAGATTTAGAAGAATGGGGGATGTTATAATGAATAATATAATGAAATATAAAGGGTATTGGGCAAGAATACAGTATAGCGATGAAGATCAATGTTTTTTCGGAAAAGTTGAAGGATTAAAACATAGTTTGATTTTATTCGAAGGGGAAACCGTAAAAGAATTAAAAAAAGATTTTAAAGACGCTATTGATCATTATTTAGAAAGTTGCAAACTTGATAATGAAGAACCAGAAGTACAATGTAAAGGCTCTTTAAATGTAAGATTAGGTCCAGAACTTCATGTTGAAGCAAAAATAAAATCAGAGGAAAAAAATATATCGATTAATGAATTTATAAAGCAAGCAGTTGCAAATTATATAAATGTATGTTAGAAATTTTATATAAAAAATAAATATAAGATAGTAAGAAAATGCTTAAAATTTACCTATTTTTATTGTAAATCAACATAAAATATGATATAATTTTTTTATTCTAGTATATTCTAGAAAATAAAAATTTAGGAGGTTCTTTATATGGGAAAAAGAACAGACATTTATCAATCGCCTCTTGAGGGGCGGTACCCAAGCAAGGAAATGCTAGAAATTTTCTCAGATGACAGGAAGTTTGCCACTTGGAGAAGATTATGGATTGCTCTTGCTGCGGTAGAAAGTAATTTGGGTAAAACTGAGATTACTGAAGAGATGCTAGACGAGATGCAAGCAAATGTAGACAACATCAATTATGATGTTGCAAATGCAAGGGAAAAAGAAGTGCGGCATGATGTTATGGCCCATGTATATGCTTTTGGAGAGCAGTGTCCAAAAGCGAAAGGATTTATTCATTGGGGAGCAACATCTTGCTATGTAACTGACAACACAGACATCTTCAATTTAATAGAGGCAACGTGTTTAATCAAAAAGCGTCTCATTGGTGTAATTGACATCTTGGCAAAAGCAGCAGAAGAAAACAAAGATGTGTATTGCTTAGGTTATACACATGATCAGCCAGCTGCTCCAACAACCATCGGCAAAAGAATATCTCTTTGGCTACAGGATTTTTTGATTGCACTTAATTGCTTAGAAGCAGCAATGAGCCAAATAAAGATGTTAGGGTGCCGAGGTGCTACCGGAACTTCATCAACATTTATGGAAATATTTGATGGAGATGAAGAAAAAGTCAAAAAAATCGACGAGTGTATTTCTGCCTACATGGGATTTGAAGATGTGTTTGATGTATCAGGACAAACTTATCCAAGAATATTGGATGCTGTTATTTTAAATGCATTAAGTACGATTTGTATTGCAGCATATAAAATGGCAGATGATATACGCCTGATGCAGCATGACAAAGAGCTTGAAGAACCATTTGAGAAAAAGCAAATTGGATCTTCAGCTATGGCGTATAAAAGAAATCCAATGAGGTCAGAAAGAATATGCTCTTTAGCGCGGTATGTTTTCAACACCTCAAAAAATGCTACTGATACGGCAGCTACCCAGTGGTTAGAAAGAACATTGGATGACTCAGCAAACCGTAGACTGAGCATTCCGGAAAGCTTTCTGGCAACAGAATCTGTATTAATCCTTTGTGGAAATGTAGCAGATGGATTAGTTGTAAATGAAGCAGTTATTAACAAACGGCTTGATGAAGAATTGCCATTTATGGCAACAGAAAACATCATTATGGACGCTGTAAAAAAAGGCGGTGACCGTCAAGAACTTCATGAGCATGTAAGGCAGCACTCAATGGAAGCAGCAAAAAGAATAAAGCAAGAAGGTAAATCAAACGATTTACTTCAAAGAATTGCTGATGACCCGATATTTGGCATGACTCTAGACGAAGTTAAGGCAGCATGTAATCCGAAGAAACTCTCTGGAAGAGCTTCTCATCAGGTAGAAGATTTCCTTGAAGAAAGGGTAAAACCTGTTCTTGAAGCAAATAAAGGACTGCTTACTGATATAAACACTACAGTAAGCGTGTAAAAAGGCAAAGCTCCAACTATATGTTTAGTTGGGGCTTTACCGATTATTGTTTAATATAAGATTTTTGACAAATGTAATAATATTATTATAAAAAATTAGTAGAAAATGAATAAAAACCACATAAATATGCCAAAATATGTAAAAGAGGTGGATTTTATTATGTGGAAAAAAATATTTTTATCTGTAGGAATAATAATAATTTTAGTTATAGGAATTGAATTATTTAATTATTATCAAGACAAAAAAATTGAAGAACAAAGTTCACAAAATGTTGTTCAAAGTGAAACTGAATTATCTAATAAATATGTAACAGATGACTGCATAGATGAGTGGGAAGATTATGCAACGACTATAGAGCAAGAAATTCAAGAAACTAATCAATCTTTAAATGATGAAAACAGGCACTATATTATAAAAGAAAAAGATAATTTAATATCTATTTACTATATAAATGAAAATCAAGAAGAAATTTTATATAGAGTTACAGATATTTCAACAGAATATTTAAGTGAAGAAGATATAGAAAGTCTAAGGCAAGGAATAGATGTATATGGTATGCAAAATTTAAATCAATTGATAGAAGATTTTGAATAATAACAACTTTTTTATAGGGACTACAAAATTAGTGTAGTCTTTATTTTTTACCCAAAAAAGTTGATAAAATGCGAAAAAAGCGTTATAATGGTATTTGCAATATGACACAAAAATAAAAGAAGGTGAAACGATGAAAATACAAGAAGCAAAAAAAGTAGCATTTGTAACACTTCGGCTGCAAAACAAATCAATATGAAACAAATGGAATGATGCAAAAATTTGAAGAAGCAGGTTATACAATTTGTAAGGTTGATGAAAATCCAAACATATATGTTGTAAATACATGTACAGTTACAAATATAGCAGATAGAAAATCAAGACAAGCATTAAGAAAAGTAAAAGAAAAAAATAAAGATTTAATTGTTGTAGCAGTTGGATGTTATGCACAAATTGCAAAAGAAAAACTAAAAACAATAGAAGAAATAGATATAGTGCTAGGAAATAAAGAAAAAAAAGACATAGTTCAATATGTAGAAAATTATTTAGAAAAGAAAAATAAAGAAAATACAGCAATAAAAAATAAAAATGCACAAAATATAGACGAAAAAAACGCAGAAAATGAGAACGAAATATATGTTGCAGATATATCTAAACAAAAAGATTTTGATGAATATGGTCTAGTTACATATTCGGAAAAAACAAGAGCAACAATAAAAATACAAGATGGATGCAATAATTTTTGTTCATATTGCTTAATACCATATGCAAGAGGCAGAATAAGAAGTAGAAATAAAGACAGCATTATTAGGGAAGTAACCGAAATTTCTAAAAAAGGAATAAAAGAAATAGTACTTACAGGAATTCATATAGCTTCGTACGGAAAAGATTTTGAAGAAGATTACAAATTAATAGATTTACTAGAAGACCTAAATAAAATTGATGGAATTAAAAGAATAAGATTAGGTTCATTAGAGCCTACAATTGTAACACAAGAATTTGCATCAAGGCTTTCAAAATTAGAAAAAATATGTAATCAATTCCACTTATCACTTCAAAGTGGATGTGACGAAACTTTAAAAAGGATGAATAGGAAATATACTACAGAAGAATTTAGAAAAGTAGCCGAAATTTTAAGAAAATACTTTAAAGATGTAAATTTAACAACAGACATAATAGTAGGTTTTCCGGGAGAAACAGAAAAAGAATTTAATAATACATATAAATTTTTAAAAGAAATAGCATTTTATAAAATGCATATTTTCAAATATTCTCCTCGCGAAGGAACAGTTGCAGAAAAAATGCCAAACCAAGTAGATGGAAAGACAAAAGATGAAAGAAGCCAAAAACTAATAGAACTATCAAACAAAAATCAAGAAGAATATAACAAAAAATACTTAGGAAAAATTGTAGAAGTATTATTTGAAGAAGAAAAAGATGGAATATGGTCTGGCTACACCAAAAACTACATAAAAGTAAATTTAAAATCAGACGAAAACCTTGAAAACCAAATAATAGATGTAATACCGGAAAAAGAAAATAGTCAAATAATTTATGCAAGAATACCTTGAAAAATAAGACTTTACTTTAAAATTTATATATATTGACTTTTTAATTTGTATAATATAGAATAAAAAAAATGGTAAAATATTGTTTAGAAAGGATATATAAAAATGAAAATAAAAATAATAGCATCAACAAAAATAGGATATGAATTACCAAAAGAAGAAGCAATAGACTTTTCAGGAAAATCAGCAGGAATCTGCTATCTTCCAGATACAATGGAAAAACTTTTCGATGAAAGCAGTGAAAAAACATATAAAAGAGCAAGTGGAACATTAAAATCAGGACATCATAGTGTTTTTGGGCATCCAAATTACAATTTATCATTAGAAGGTATACCAAAAATTTTAGCAATAGTATTAAATAATGAAAAAATGTATAATACATCTGAAAAATCAGCAAGATACACAAAAATGATAGCATCAGATGACGAAAAAGTTTTATATGAAAAATGGATAGAAAAATATAAAAATGTAATTTTAGAAAAATATCCGGAAATTGAAGAAAAGAAAGCTTTAAAATTAGCTCAAGAAAATGCAAGATACTTAATTAGTGTATTTACACCAGCAACAACAATGGAATATACAACAAATTTTGCACAATTAAATTATATTATTCATTTTTGTGAAAACTTTATAAACGATAATACAAAAAATACTCAATTTGATCAAAAATTAAAAAATGTATTTAAAGAATTTATACAAGAAATGCCAGACTTAAAAGTTGAAGAATTAAATGCAGATATGAAAAAAAGAAAATTATCTTTATTTGCACAAAGAAAAAACAGAAAAGAAGAATTTGGAGAAAATTATTGCACAACATATTTAGCAACATTTTCTGAACTTGCTCAAGCACAAAGACATAGAACATTATGTTATGAAATAAGTTTACTAGATACGCCACAGTTTTATGTGCCACCAATAATAAAAGGAACTCCATTAGAAGAAGAGTGGTTAAGAGATATAGAATCATTACAAGATAATTTTCCACAAGGAATGTTAATAAAAATAAATGAAAGAGGAACAGTAGAAAATTTTGTTTTAAAATGTACAGAGCGTTTATGTGGAGCAGCTCAATTAGAAATAATGGAACAAACTAATAAAACTATGCAAAAATATTTAGAGCAAACTAAAGAAAGTAATGAAGAAGTATATAATTATTTATTACCATATTCAAAAGGTGCACGCTGTACTTTCCCAGGATGGAAATGTACAACTCCATGTATATTTGGAGCAAAAGGAGCTTTAAAAAGAAGTATATAAACTACGATTTAGTTATGTCTAATTTTATAAATGATATATGTGAGCATAAATAAAATTATAGAGAATATAATAATACTAAATAATTTTAAATAAAAGCAATTGTATTGCTACTTAAAAGAAAGGAAGGTTAATTTTAAATGGAAACATTTGAAAACAATAAGCCTATAGTTAGTATTATTAAAGGAATAATAATATCATTTTTATTTACAGCAATATCACTTATAGTGTTTTCTCTATTGCTTACTTACACAAGTTTATCTGAAGATACAATTAAACCAGTAATAATAACTTTAACAGGAATAAGTATATTAATTGGAAGTTCAATAGGAACTAGAAAATTGAAGAAAAATGGGTTGTTAAATGGAGCAATAATAGGTGCATCATACATAATACTTTTGTATTTAATATCAAGCATCATAAGTTCAAACTTCTCTTTAAGTATTGTGTCATTAATAATGATTATAGCAGGTTTAATTGGAGGAATTTTGCGGAGGAATAATAGGAGTTAATGTATAAATTCAAATATTATGTATAAAATATATTGACTTGTATACAATAATATGGTACAATATTAAGTACAATAAATAGTACTTAAAAAGGAGTGATATATATGTTAGCTGTTAATTATTCAACAATTAGAAGCAAATTAAAAGATTATTGTGATAAAGCTACTGATAATAATGAAACTGTTATTGTAACTAGAAAAGATGAAAAAAATGTAGTATTAATAAGTTTAGAACAATACAATGCACTAATGAAAGCTGTTCGTAATTCTGAATATTTAGACAAAATAGACAAATCAATGAAGCAAGTAGAAGAAGGTAAAGTTGTTGTCAAAACTATAGAAGAATTAGAGGCGATGGAAAGTGAATAATATATTCTCTGAAAAAGCATGGGAAGATTACACAGATTGGCAATTAAAAGATAAGGTAATGGTAAAAAAAATAAATGAATTAATAAAAGATATTAATCGAAATGGACTATCCCAAGGTATGGGAAAACCTGAACCTTTAAAATATAGAAAAGCATGGAGTAGAAGAATAAATCATGAACATCGTCTTGTATATAATTTTGATGAAAACAAAAATTTAATTATTCTTTCATGTAATGGACATTACGAAGATTAATTATAAATTGCATATTTGTATAAAAACTAAAAAGGACTAGGAAGTATAAACTTTACCTAGTCTTTTTTAATTTTTATACTACATACAATAAAATACAAAGAAACTGTAATAAGCTACCTAAACAAATACACAAATGAAAAATTGAATGCATATATTTTTTCTTTTTACCTATTCCATACAAAATAGCACCTATTGTATAAACTATTCCGCCTGTTGCAAGTAATGTAAAACCTGCTAAGCCTAAAGTTGTATAAATAACATTTATTCTAACAACTATACACCAACCCATTACTAAATAGCAAATCATAGAAAAAACTTTAAATTTCTTTAAATCTATAGAATTTAATACAATACCTAAAATTGCAATTGCCCATATTATACCAAATATAGACCAACCAAAAGCTGGATTATATTCTCTTAAAGTACAAAGTGCAAAAGGTGTATAAGAACCTGCAATAAGTAAAAATATTGCACAATGATCTAAAATTTGAAAAACCTTTTTAGCTGTAGAATTTGGCTTTAATCCGTGATATAAGCTAGACATAGTATAAAGCAAAATCATTGTTATACCATAAATTGTACTTGCAACAACACCATAAGGATTATGATGAATTGCTGCAAATATTATACAAAGCACTAATGCCACAACTCCAAGTGCAGCTCCTACAATATGAGAGACCATATTAAAAATTTCTTCACCTTTAGTATAAGTAGGTAATATTCTATCTTTTAATTTAATTCTTTTCATAATAAATTTTATTCCTTTCTCGCTTGGCTTTGAACGCCCATACATAGGTATGAAATATTAATTACTTTTAAACTAAATTTCTTATTAATCTAGTTTTGAATACTATATCATAAAGTTTTTAAAAATGCAATACATTTTTCATTTTATGTGCGTAAAAATATAATACTTAAATAAAAACTATTTTATAAATTTAATGTACACAAATTCCTCCAAAAATATTGAAAAAAAGAAGTATAACTTGTAGATTTTTTCAGTATAATGTGTTATACTGTGGAAAGAAATAAAAACAGAAACAAAAAATGAAAGGAAAGCAAAATGAACGAACTACAAGAAATAGAAGAACAAAAACAATACATAAAAAAAGTTGCAAAAATAAGCGAAAACAAAAATTTAAAATATACAATAATGACAATGGGATGCAAGCTAAATGAAAACGATTCAGAAAAAATATGTGGTATGTTAGAAGAAATGGGATACACAAAAACAGAAAAAATAGAAGAAGCAAATCTTGCAATATTTAATACCTGTTGTGTAAGAGAAAATGCAGAAGAAAGACTATTTGGAAAAATAGGAGAACTAAAAAATATAAAAGAAAAAAACAATTTAATAATAGCAATAGGTGGATGCATGATGCAAGAGCCACATATCTTAGAAAAAATAAAAAAATCATTTAATTATGTAGATATTGTTTTTGGAACACATACAATTCATAAGTTACCAGAAGATTTGAATAAAGTTTTAGAAAAACAAAAAAGGGTTCAAGACATAATAGATATAGACGGAAAAGTATATGAAGACTTACCAATAAGAAGAGACAGTAAGATTCAAGGTTCTGTAACAATTATGTATGGATGCAATAATTTTTGTAGTTACTGTATAGTGCCATATGTAAGAGGAAGGGAAAGAAGTAGAAAGCCTTCAGATATTATAAAAGAGGTAAAAGATTTAGCAAGCAAAGGTTATAAAGAAATAAATTTACTAGGGCAAAATGTAAATTCATATTTGCGTTCAGAAATGGAAGCGATTAATAAAGGAACATTAAAAGATGAAGCAGGAGATTATAAAGAAATAAATTCATTTGCAAAACTTTTAAGAGCAATAAACAAAATAGATGGAATAGAAAGAATAAGATTTATATCTCCACACCCAAAAGATTTTACAAATGATGTAATAGAAGCAATAAGAGATTGTGAAAAAGTTTGTAAATTTGTACATTTACCACTACAATCAGGTAGCACAAAAATGCTTAAAATAATGAATAGAAAATACACAAAAGATGAGTATTTGGATTTAGTAGAAAAAATGAAGAGAGAAATTCCAAATATCAAATTTTCAACAGATATAATAGTTGGTTTTGCAGGAGAGACAGAAGAAGATTTTGAGGACACATTAGATGTAGTAAGAAAAGTAGGATTTGAGCAAGTTTATATGTTTATATATTCAAGAAGAAAAGGAACTCCAGGAGACGAAATGGAAAATCAAATTCCAGAAGAAATAAAACATAAAAGATTTAATAGGCTTAAAAAACTTGTTGAAGATCAAATTGCAATAGATAACGAAAAATATGTAGGAACAATTCAAAAAGTATTAGTTGAAGGACCAAGTAAAAATAATGAAAATGTATTAACACGGAAGATCTGAAACAAATAAAGTTATTAATTTTGAAGGAGACAAAAGTTTAATAGGAACTATGCAAGAGTTAAAAATTGTATCACATCATATGTGGTATTTAAAAGGAGAACTTATGATAAGAAAATAAAATTATTTTCTTCATTACCATCTAAGCATTTTAGTTCGAGCTAGAAAGGGTTGAAGTTAAAATGAAAAAATTTGAAAATAACGGTTTAGTTGATACAAGAAAACCACCTAAAAAAAGAGCAAGAGAAATTGCTGAAATATGGGGTGAAGGCTATGAGCCATTAATAAATGTATTAGAATTATGTATAAAAAATGATATAGGAACTTTAGCATGTTGTGCAGGACATAAGGTTGAAGATGGTTTCAGTTTCCCATATATATTATTTAAAGCTGATAGCCCTTTAGCATATTACATTTTCAATCATATGAGCGAAAATTGTAATACAGTAGATATTATTTCAATTGGAAGAAATGAAATAATTAAAGCACCAGTATTTAGTATACATGCTGTAGCTTCGGCAAAAGAAGAATGTTTTAATAAAATTGGTGATTGTATAAAAGAGTATTTAAAGGAACATGAACGAAACCCAAAAGTTAAAATAAAAGGAATAAAAAAACTAGATAAAATATATAAAAGAAATTATTCTAATGAGAGTTTAGTTAAAAAGATACTTTTTTTATGTAATAGCAAATTTTGTACAATAAAAAATATTATTTATTACCCTAAAACTAAAGAATATTTTTTTAATGAATTTGACTCAGATAAAACTTGGTATACTGAAGAAGAATTGGCAAAATTTTATCCAGAAGGATTTTTAATGGATAAAGAACAAAGAAAAAATATGTCAGTAATTGGTAAAATAAAGCAAAAGTGTCAAAATAGCAAAGTTGGATTAAACAGATTAGGAGAGCTACGTAGAATGTTCCAAAAAAACGAAAAAGAAATGCAAATGGCTGAACGATATGTAAGTGTAGAAAAAGTAGATGAAGAAAATGCAGAAGAAAAAAATTCAATAGACGAATTGAGTTTTGAAGAAAAAGAGAAATATATAGAAGAATTAAGAGAAATTTTTTCTAAAGAAAGCAATGAAGAAGAAAGATAAAATTGAATAAAGGTGGTTTAATATGGAAATTACAAGAGAAGAAATGGCTTATACAGAAGTTTTAAATGTACTTAACTATATTGAAAAAGAATATTTTGATAAAGTTCCAAAAAAATTAATAGATTTTTTTGAAAAAAATTCTTTAGAATATCCTATGTGTTTTGATGCAAATGGGAATTTTAAAGTATCGAAACTTGCAGAAGAGATACTTTGCTATATAAATTTAGAATATTGGTGTGACCAAAAAGAAAAAGAAAAATTAATAGAAATTTATAAGAAAAATGATGAAAAATATAGTGAGGCTTATGATATAAAGAAAGTCTTTCAAAATAGAAAGAATAAAGAAATATCAAAAGAAAATGAAGATTTAGATAAAAATACTATGTTAAACAATCAAAATTCTTTAATAGAAATAAAAGAAAACTTATTTCAAAAAATAATAAATAAAATAAAAAATTTTTTCAAAAGACAATAAAGAAATTGCAACATTTAAAAATGAAATCTTAGCATATTTGGTATTTAAAAGGAGAACTTATGATAAGAAAATAAAATTATTTTCTTCATTACAATCTGGGCATTTTAGTTTAAGCTAGAAAGGATTGAAGTTAAAATGAAAGAATTTGTAAATAATGGATTAGTAGATGATAGAAAACCACCTAAAAAACGAGCAAGAGAAATTGCAGAGATTTGGGGAGAAGAATACGAACCATTAATTAATGTATTAGAATTATGTATAAAAAATGGAATTGGAACATTAGCTTGTTGTGCAGGTCATGAAGAAAAAGCTTGGCCACATCCATATATCTTATTTAAGGCTGATAATAGTTTAGCATATAATATATTAGAGCGTATGAAAGATGATAATACAATAAAATATATTTCAATAGTTAGACATAAAGAATTTCATGTGCCAGTATATGCTTTATATGGAATATATGAATTAAGAGAAGAATTTTTTAATAAAATAAATGCATATATTCAAGAATACACAAAAGACAATAAAAGAAATACTAAAATTACAGGAATAAATAAATTGAATAAGATATATAAAAGAAATTATGCTAATGAAAGTTTATTAAAAAAAATACTTTTTTTATGTAATAGTAAATATTTTAATAAAATGATAAAATATACACCTAAAACAAAAACATATTCTTTTCTTGGAGATTCTAAAGATGATGATATGAATCAAGAATATACTGAAAAAGAAATTGAACAAATGTATCCAAAAGGATTTTTAATGGATGAAGAAGAAAGAAAAAACATTTCTGTAATTGAAGAAATAAAGAAAAAATGTCTAAACAGTAAAGTTGGATTAAACAGATTAGGAGAGTTACACAGAAAGTTTCAAAAAAACGAAAAAGAAATGCAAATGGATAAAGAATATGTAAGTGTAGAAAAAGTAGACGAAAATCCAATAGACGAAATAGAATTTGTAGACAGATGGAAAAATATAAAAGAATTAAGAGAATTGTATAGTAAAGACGAAGAAGAAAAATAAAAAATTTTTTCAAAAAATAATAAAAAGTTTTTCAAACGAATATAAAGGAAAAGACATGTAAAAAAGTAACAAAAATAAATAGAACAGGAAGTGAACTAAAATTGAAAATAGAAAAAGAAAAATGCTCACCAATGATGCAAAATTATTTAGAAGTAAAAGAACAATACCAAGACTGTATATTATTTTACAGACTAGGGGATTTTTACGAAATGTTTTTTGATGATGCAGTACTTATGTCAAGAGTTTTAGAATTAACTTTAACAGGAAAAGACTGTGGATTAGAAGAAAGAGCCCCAATGTGTGGAGTTCCACATCATGCTGCAGAAAACTACATAGCAAAACTAGTTAGTAAAGGCTATAAAGTTGCAATATGTGAGCAATTAGAAGATCCAAAGGCCACAAAAGGAATAGTAAAAAGAGGAGTAATAAAAGTTGTAACACCAGGAACTGTAGTAGAATCTAATATGCTAGAAGAAAGAAAAAACAATTATATAATGAGTATATACAAAGCAGGATTATACTATGGAATAGCGATAAGTGATATTTCAACAGGAGAATTTTATGGGGCAGGTATAAAAGAAAACAACAATTTCTCTTTACTTTTAGATGAAATATCAAGATATATGCCTGCAGAAATAGTAGTAAACAATATGATGAATAGCTCAAAAGAAGAAATATCAGAAATTCAAACAAGATTTCCAAATACCTATATTACAACATGTGATGAAGCATTTTTTAGTGAAGATACATCCAAAGTACAAAAAGAATTCACTTTAGTAGACAATAAATCAAATACATTAACAGATTTAAATAAGCATTTACTTGAAATTTCTGCAATAAATGGTTTAAAAGAATATATAACAAGCACTCAAATGACAGATTTAAGTCATATAAACAAAGTTATAATATATTCAATATCCAAATATATGTCATTAGACATAAATGCTAGAAGAAACTTGGAAATTACAGAAAAATTAAGAGATAAATCTAAAAAAGGAACACTTTTATGGGTACTAGATAAAACATCAACTTCAATGGGAGGAAGATTACTTAAAAGATGGTTAAATGACCCACTAATAGATGTTAAAGAAATTAATAAAAGATTAGACTCTGTAGAAGAACTTAAAAATAATATAATGCTTAAAGGAGAAATAATAGAGAACCTAAAAAAAGTATATGATATAGAGCGTTTAGCAGGAAAAATGGCATATGGAAATGCTATTCCAAGAGATATGATAACTTTAAAAAATTCACTAATAAAATTGCCCGAAATTAAGCAAATTTTATCATCTACAAATTCAGAATATTTAAAAGAAATACATGAAAATATAGACGAACTTCAAGATATGTATGAATTAATAGATAAATCAATAGTAGATGACCCTCCAATGACTACAAAAGATGGAGGATATATAAAGCTTGGATATGACGAAGAAATAGACAAATTAAAATCAGCTACTACAGATGGAAAGTCATGGCTTATGAAATTAGAAGCGGATGAAAGAGAAAAAACAGGAATAAAATCTTTAAAAGTAGGATTTAACAAAGTATTTGGTTATTATATAGAAGTTACAAACTCATACAAAAAACAAGTACCAGAAACATACATTAGAAAACAAACTTTAACAAATGGAGAAAGATATATAACAGAAGAATTAAAAAATATGGAAAATCAAATACTAGGAGCAGAAGAAAAAGTAATAAAACTAGAACTAGAAGCATTTAGAAAAATAAGAGAAGAATTAACTCAAAATGTAAAAAGACTACAAAAAACAGCAGAAGCTATATCAACTTTAGATGTACTAACATCATTTGCAAAAGTTGCAGAAGATATGAACTACTGTAAACCAAAAATAAATAATCAAGGAATAATCGACATAAAAGAAGGAAGACATCCTGTAATAGAAAAAATGCTACCATCAGGCGAATTTATACCAAATGACACATATTTAGATACAGATGAAAACCGTTTGTCAATAATAACAGGTCCAAATATGGCAGGAAAATCAACATATATGAGGCAAGTTGCTCTAATATCACTAATGGCACAAGTAGGAAGCTTTGTACCTGCAGAAGAAGCAACAATAGGAGTGGTAGACAAAATATTTACAAGAGTAGGAGCATCAGATGACTTAAGTATGGGGCAAAGTACATTTATGGTAGAAATGATGGAAGTTGCAAGTATTCTAAAAGATGCAACTAAAAATAGCTTAGTTATATTAGACGAAATAGGTAGAGGAACTTCAACTTATGATGGTCTATCTATTGCATGGGCAGTTGCAGAATATATTGCAGACCAAGAAAAATGTGGAGCAAAAACATTATTTGCAACACACTACCACGAAATGACAGCATTAGAAGAAAAACTTCCGGGAATAAAAAATTATTCAATAGCAGTAAAAGAAAAAGGAGAAGATATAATCTTTTTAAGAAAAATAGTAAAAGGTGGAACAGACGAAAGCTATGGAATACATGTGGCAAAGCTAGCAGGAGTTCCAAAAGATGTAACAAAAAGAGCAAATGAAATATTAAAAACTCTAGAAAGAAAAAGCATATTAAGGGACCAAAAACCAGAAAAGCAAGATAATAAAAAAGTAGAAGGTCAATATGATATGTATAACTTTAAGCTTGCAGAAATAGCTCATGAATTAGATTTAGTAAACTTAAATGAGCTAACACCAATAGATGCTTTAAATACATTAGTTAAAATAAAAGAAAAAATGGCATAACAACATTAAACAAAAAAGAAAAGAAAAATGGCATAACAATATCAAATAAATGAGAAAATAAAAAATGGCATAATAACATCAAACAAAAAAATAACATTAAAACATATAGCAAACCTTGACATTTGAATAATAAAAAGGTATAATAAAATATGTATATTTAAGTAAAAAAATAAAAGGAGAAAAAAATGCTATCAAAAATATGGAAAAAACTATGTATTTTAATATTAATAGTAGCTTGTCTTTTCAATATTGTGTTAAAATTAGTAGATAGAGTTTCATTTAACAAAGAAGCTGTTGAATCAGCTCAATATATGCTAACACAACAAGAATATGAAAGAGATAAAGAAAATGTAATAAAATAATACTTGAAATTTTTCATAAAATGTGATAACATAAAATATAGCGTTTTAAAATGGCAAGAAAAAAGGCCAAACTTAAGAAAGAGGTGAAAAACGATGAATAAAGAATTACAACCATCATATGAAGAAACAACAATTACTTGTGCATGTGGAAATGTTATGAAAGTTGGTTCAACAAAAAAAGATTTAAAAGTTGATATATGCTCAAAATGTCATCCATTTTGGACAGGTAACTTAATGAGACGTGATACAGCAGGAAGTAGAGCTGATAGATTTAAGAAAAAATATGGCTTAGCATAATATAAAAAATAAGTAGCAAAAGCTACTTTATTTTTTTGCCCAAAAAATAAAAAAATATCACATAACATTAATTCAAAAAAAGTTATAAATCTTATAACATAATAATTATTCCAAAACTAAGTTATAAAGCTTGAAACATAATAATTAATTCAAAACAAACTTATAAAAATTTAAAATTTATATTGATAAAAAAAAATTAATTTGATATACTTTAATAAAAAAAGAGAAGGATAAAAATGGCAAATAAAAGTATAGTAAAAAATTATTTATATAACTTAATATATCAAATATTAATTTTAATATTACCATTAGTTACAGCATCATATTTAGCAAGAGTATTAGGGGCTACAGGAAATGGAATATACAGTTACACATATACAATAGTAAATTACTTTGTGCTATTTGGTTCGCTAGGAATATCACTTTATGGACAAAGAGAAATAGCATATGCACAAGAAAACAAAGCAAAAATGAAAAAAATATTTATAGAGCTAGTAACCTTTAGATTTATAACAATAGCAATTGCATCTATAATATATTATTTTTCATTTATGAGAATTGGTAACTATAGTGTATATTACAGAATTTTATTTTTCTATCTAATTGCAGCAGCATTTGATATAAGTTGGTTCTTCCAAGGAATAGAAGATTTCAAAAAAACAGTTATAAGAAATGTAATAGTTAGGCTTGCAAGTGTAGCATTAATATTTATATTAGTAAAACAAGAAAGTGATTTAAATAAATACTTAGCAATATATGCTTTTGCAGATTTAATAGGAAATATATCATTATGGTTTTATCTACCAAAATACTTTAAAGGTGTAAAAGTTCAAAACATAAACCTTGTAAAACAAATACCATTAATAGTATTACTATTTATACCACAAATAACAAACAAAATATACAATATGTTAGATACAACAATGCTTGGAAAAATAATTGAAAACAAAGCAGAAACAGGATATTATGAACAAAGTCAAAAAATTATAAGAGTATTATTAACAGTTGTAACATCACTTGGAACAGTAATGGTACCAAGGATGGCAAATATGTTTGCAAATGGAGAAAAAGAAAAAATAAATGAATATATGAAAAAATCATTTAATTTTACATATTTACTTAGTTTTCCAATTATGCTTGGACTAATTGCAATTTCAAAAGACTTTGTACCATGGTTTTTCGGTCCTGGCTATACAAAAGTTATACTTTTAATGAACATAATAACACCAATAATTTTACTTATGGGACTTGCAAATATATTAGGAACACAGTATTTGTTGCCAACAAAAAGACAAAAAGAATTTACAATTTCAGTTGTTATAGGAACAATAGTAAATTTTATATTAAATTACATAATGATAAAATTATGGCAAAGCGTTGGAGCATGTATTGCAACTGTTCTTTCACAAATAGTTGTAGATGCAATACAAATATACTATGTTAAAAATGAAATAAATATTAAAGAAATGTTTAAACTAAGCTATAAATATGTATTTGCATCAGTTATAATGTTTGCATTTTGCCTATTAGTACAACTTGTAATGTCAGGAATTTGGTGTGTTGTAGTCCAAATACTTGTAGGAATACTTGTATACTTTGGAATCTTAATTTTATATAAAGATGAATTTGTATATTTATTAATAGGAAAATTAAAAACAAAATTTATGGCAGTACTAAGCAGAAAATAAATATGAAAAAAAGCACCGGTTCTTTATTTTAGCATACAAAAAAGATAACCGGGCTATGTTAAACACGAAAGGAGAAAAAATGTATTTAATTGTAGGACTTGGAAACCCTGAGCCAGAATATAGCAATACCCGTCATAATATGGGATTTGATGTTATAAATCTTTTAGCAAAAAAATACAATATAAAAGTAGAAAAACAAGGATTTGATTCATTATATGGAACAGGAATAATAGAAAATGAAAAGGTAATACTTGTAAAACCTCAAACTTATATGAACTTAAGTGGAGAAGCTATTATTCAATTTGTAAATTACTATAAAATAAGTTTAGATAAAGTAATAATTATTTATGATGACATTGATATTGTATCAGGTACAGTAAAAATAAGAAAAAAAGGTGGAGCAGGAACACATAATGGAATGAAATCAGTTGTTCATCATTTAAATTCAACAGAATTTCCACATATAAGAATTGGAACCGGATTTCCAATAGAAGGTGTAAATCTAATAGAATATGTATTATGTAAGCTTCCAAAAGATGAATATATGATTTTATCTAAAGGTATAGAAACTGGAGTTGAAGCTGTTGAAAAAATTATAAAAGATGGAATAGATAATGCAATGAACGTTATAAATTGCAATTAATATTTCAGTTGAAAAATATAAAATAGTATGTTATATTAAAAAAGCAATTAAAATATAGACAAGGAGCAGAATAATGTTAGAATTAATAATAAATAAAAGCAAAGATATTGAAAATATACTTTTAATTCAAAATGGCAAAATAATAGAAAGTTATGAAAGTACAGAAGAAGATAAAAAAAGAAGGCTAGAAGGAAATATCTATATAAGCGAAGTTGGAGACATAATAGATGGTATGCAAGCAGCATTTGTTGATTTTGGTGGAGAAAAGAAAGGTTTTATACATTTTAAAGACAGCATACCACAAATAGATTCAACTAAGGAAGAAATAGATGCATCTTTAGATATAAAAAAAGTATTAAAACCAAAACAAAAACTATTAATTCAAATAAAAAAAGATAGTGATGATAAAAAAGGTGCAAGAGTATCTACACATATTAGTTTACCGGGAAAATTTTTGGTACTTATGCCAAATACAAATTTTATTACAATATCTCAAAAAGTAGAAAATGAATCTAAAAAAACAGAACTTATTAACTTTATAAAAGAAAATTTGCCAAAAGGATTTGGTGCAGTAATTAGAACATCTAGCGAAAAAGCAAGCAAAGAAGAAATAAAAAAAGATATAGATTATTTATTAAATATTTGGAAACAAATTGAAGAAAAATTTAATAAAAATAAAAATAAAATAGGATTAATTTGGGAAAGTGAAAATATAGTAGAAAAAATAATTACAGACTTAAGTGTAAAAAGTTTAGAAAATATTGTAACAAACAGCAAAGAAGAATATAATAAACTAAAAAATATATGTGAAAAAGAAAATATAAAAATAACATTAGAAGAAAAACAAAATCTTTTAGAAAAATATGATTTAATTTCTCAAATGCAAAAAATAGAAAATAGAAAAATATGGCTTAACTGTGGAGGATTTATTACAATAGATAAAACAGAGGCGCTAACCGCAATAGATGTAAATACAGGAAAATTCACAGGAAAAAAAGATTTAGAATCTACTATATTTAAAGTAAACAAAGAAGCAACAATAGAAATTGCAAAACAACTTAGACTTCGCGATATTGGAGGCATTATAATAATAGATTATATAGATATGAAAAACAAAGAAAATAAGCAAAAAATAGAAAATCTATTAAAAGAAGCATTAAAAGAAGATAGAGCAAAAACTCAAGTAGAAGGATTTACAAAACTAAACTTAATGGAACTTACAAGAAAGCATATTTGCAGTCATTTAAATGCATAAATTAATTTATATATATCAAAAAAATTATTATATAATAAGAACTATTTATAATACAAGTATTACATTTACAAAAAGGGGTAAAATATAAATAAATAATTTATAAAAAAGGAGAATAAAAAATGTTAAAAAAAGTAGGAATATTAATAAATGGTGGAGATGCTCCAGGATTAAATGCTGTAATTCGTGCAATAACAAGAACAGCAGAAAAAAACAATGTAGAATGCTATGGATTTATAGATGGATTTAATGGTCTATTAAACAATAATTATATAAGATTAGATTATTCAGAAGCAACTTCAGGAATTTTGCATAAAGGTGGTGCAATAATAGGATCTTCACTTAATTCTAATGTATTTAATTATAAAGTAATAGAAGATGGAAAAGAAGTATATAAAGATTTATCTGAAAAATGTGTGCAAAATTTAAAAGATGATGGAATAGATTGCTTATTCACTTTAGGTGGAGACAGCACACAAAAATCTGCAAGAGATTTTTCATGCCGTGGAATAAATGTAATAGGAGTACCAAAAACAATAGATAATGATGTAGCATGTACTGATGTAACATTTGGATTTAATACAGCAGTAACGGTTGCAACAGAAGCAATAGACAGACTTCATACAACAGCACAAACACACCACAGAATAATGGTTTTAGAAGTAATGGGAAGATATGCAGGATGGATAACACTAGAATCTGCAATAGCAGGAGGAGCAGATGTAGCATTACTTCCAGAAATACCATATGACATAGATAAAGTTGTAGAAAAAATAGAACAAAGAAAAAATGCAGGAAAAAACTTTAGTGTTGTAGTAGTATCAGAAGGAGCTTTTCCAAAAGGTGGAAGTATTTCTGTAAAAGATACTCGTGATGGAGGAAAAGGAGTAATAAATGTACAACTTGGTGGAGCAGGAGAACTTGTTGCAAAAGAACTAGAAAAACGAACAGGTTTAATATCTAGAAATACAACTTTAGGTTATATGCAAAGAGGAGGAACACCTACAGCAACAGATAGAATACTATCTTCAAAATATGGAGCAAAAGCAATGGAACTTGCTTTAGAAGGAAAATTTAATGTTTTAACTGTAGTAAAAGAAGGAAAATTAGATTATGTTTCTTTAGAAGATGTTGTAGGAAACAATAAAGAAATAGGTGCAGTAGAAGGTGGAACAGAAGACAGTAATATGAAGACAGTAAAAATGAATGATGACTTAATTAAAACGGCTAGAGATATTGGAATTTGTTTGGGTGATTAAATGAAAAAGGAAAAAACATCAATTTTTATATTAATTATAATATTTGTTGTTTTAATATCTATATTATTTATTAGTCAAAAACCTAAAAATATGACTAAGCAAATGTATGATAATATATATGAAAAAACAAAATATACATTTTCTATGTTAGAAGAAAATGAAGAAATAAAATATAATCTAAAAATAGCCAAAAATGAAGGACAAATGTGTATAGATACAACATCTAATGATGAAAGAACTTCAACATTAGTTAAAGACGGTTTAGCTTATTATATAATGCACGCAAATAAAGAATATTACCTGTACGATAGTAATGAAATTGATGCAGATATCTTAGGAAATGAGCTAGATGTTGTAAAAAATGAAAAATACAAAAGTGGATATGAAACAATAAATGATAAAAAATATTATTATGAAGAATATGAAGGAATTGTAACTTTTATATTACTAACAAATTATAATGAAGAAAGTTCTATAAAAACGAGATTTTATTATGATAATGGAAAAATAGCATATATAAAAACTTTTATAGATGATACAGAAGAATTAATAAAAATAGATTTTACAGATGATGTTGATGAAGGTTTATTTGATATTCCTAAAGATTATGCAGAATTAGAAAATGAATAAATTTGAAATTTAAAGTATAAAAAGAAAATAGATGCTCATTTAATGAAATTTTAAATAGTATGATAAAATATGCAATAGACAATATGTAGTATAAAAAAATAACTCTCAAGAAATAAAAAAGTTTGAGAGTTATTTTTTATTTAAAAATGAATTAATCAAAAAAATTTTGGAAAATTTTAAAAATTTTTTTTTGTATTTAAATATTGCATAAAAAAATAATTTGTGCTATATTAAAAATTGAATATAAAAAAATTAGTAAGAAAGTGAGTAAAAAATATGGAAAAACTCTGTAACCCTTGAGACTGTGCACACATAAGTATATTTAGTAAATAAAAATACTATAACTTTAAGTGAGGCATTTTTTTTTAAGCATATTAAAATTTATAAGAAATTTAGACTGTAAATAAAGGAGGAAAAAGAAATAATGAAATCAAAAGAAAACAAAGCAAAAATTAAAACTAAAACAGTAAAGCAGAAAAACAAAAGAGGAATCACTTTAATATCATTAATAGTAACAATAATAGTATTATTGCTACTTACAGGAATACCAATTGTAATGATAGTAGGAGAAGATGGAATAATACAAAAAAGTTATGAAGCAAAACATATTGTAGAAAAAGCAGAAGAACAAAAAGACCTAGACTTAAAATTATCAGAATATGTGTTAGAAAAAAAGACAACAGATATAGAAATAGGTGACTTTGTAGATAGGTTAGAAAATCAAGGAAAAGTAAAAGACCATACACAAAATGACGATGGAAGTTATGACATAGAAACAGATGATGGGTATAGTGCAGAAGTAAGACCAGACCCAAATAATCCTGGAGACACAATAGTAGAAGTAGAGGGAAAAACAAATGAACTAAAACCAAAGATAACAGCGCTATATTTAAGTTCAACAACAAATAGTGTAACGGTAAGAATAAAATTAAATATAAGAAAAAAACAAGCAAACTATAGAATATTATATAAAGCAGAAAAAGGAGACACAGACGAAGGAGAATACAAACAAGCAAAAAATGATATATTAGAACCAGAAACATATATAAATGGAACAGAATTAACATATACAATACAAGACTTAGAGCAAACAACGAAATATTTTATAAAAATAGAAGCAACAAACGATGTAGGAATAACAACTAAAGAAGATAGTATAGAAACAAAAGAAATGCCAAGTGCAGAAGATAAAACAGAAGGAATAGAATTTAGTAACTTAAAATGGGATGATAAGACACATAAAGCAAGCATAGATGCAAATAAAAGAAATGAAAATACAGAATATACAATAAGATATAGAATAGGAGCAGAACCAGATAAGGATAATTTTGAAAACTTAGAAAAAGGTGGAACAATAAGTGGATTATCATTATATGATGATGTATATGTAAAATTATGGGATGGAACAAACTATGGTAAAGCTGCAACAATCAAAATATTAGATGATATAGCACCAGAAGTAAAAGTTGCAATAGAAGAACAAAAAACAAGTAAAATAACAGTAAAAGCAACAGCAAAAGATAAAGAAGCAGGATTAGAAGATGAAGTAGAATTTAGATACTATCTAAAAAAGAAAAACAATGCAGAAGAAGACTATCAATTAATAAAAACAAACATAGTAACAAACGCAGAAATTACAAGTGAACAAGGAGGAACACCAACAGAAAATACTTATACATTTGAAAATTTAACACAAAATACAGATTATCAAATAAAAGTAGAAGTAGATGATATAGATAAAAACAATATAGGAAAAGATGAGATAGAAGGAAGAACAACAGGCTTACCAGATGCAGGAGATGCAAGCAATGGAATAAGAATAGGTAATCCTGAGTGGAATCCAGATGGAACAGCAAATATACCAGTACAAAAAGGCGGAACAACAGCAAATGATACAGATATATTAATTCAATACAAAATAGGGGAAAATGGTGAATGGACTGATTTACCAGAAGATAAAAAAGTACCAAAAGTAAATTTAGGAGAAAAAGTATATCTAAAATATATAGATAGAACAAATGAAAGTGTAGAAACAACAACAATTTTAAAAGATCCAACAGCACCAGATATAACAATAACAACAATAGGAACAACAACAAGTACAATAACAGTAAAAACAAATGTAACAGATAAAGAAGCAGGATTACCTGAAGAAATAGTATATAAGTATTATCTAAAAAAACATGATGTAGAAGAATATGAAAGTACACCAACAAAAACCCAAAAGGTAAAAAGAGGACCAGATGTAAAAACCTCAAGTGATACATGTATATTTGAGGAATTACAACAAACAACAGAATATGACATAAAAGTAACAGTAGATGATAGGACACCAAATACGGGAGAAGGAGAAACAAGAAGAAAAACAGAAACCGTGCCAGATGGAACAGGAAATATAATATTAGGAAATCCTGTATGGTATCCAAAAGAACATAAAGCAACTGTGCAGGTATCAACACAAAAGAATTTTAAAATACGTTATTGGACAACAAAAGATAGAGAGCATAAAGAGATTGGTAATGGAGAAATTGTAACAGTAACAGAAAACGATACAACAGTATATGCAGAATTATGGGATGGAACAAATGCAAGTGCAAGCACAAGTGCTGCATCAATGACAGTAACTGATAAAATAGGACCAACAATAACAACACCAAACGTTACAACAACAACAAAAGACATAAATGTAACAACAAGTGCAACAGATGATCAGTTCGGAATGAAAGAAGAAACACTATATGAATTCTATATAAAGAAAGTAAATGATGATAAATATCCAGATATACCAGAACAAACAAGTACAAATGGAACATGCACATTTACAGAAAAAGATCAATCAACAGAATATAAAATAAAAATAAAAGTATCAGATTATATGGAAAATCCAAAAGAAATAGAAATAAAAGCTACAACTAATACAGTACCTGCCGCAACAGATGAAGCAAATGGTATAACAATATCAGATCCAAAATGGGATCCTTCAGCACATAATGCAAGTGTAACAATATCAAAGAAAAAAGCAAGTGATAGCTTTATAATAGAATATAGTACAGATGGAAATACTTATACTAAAGTGGGAGATTCATCAGTAAGTACATATGAAGTTAAAAATATATCAGATAAAACTACTGTGTACGCAAGACTAACAGATGGACATAATAGCGGAAAAAATACACAAAAATTAGTGTCTGATACAAATAAACCATCAATAACTGTTACATGTTCAGATGTAAAATCAAACTCAATAAAAGTTACTGCAAAAGCAACAGATACAGAGTCAGGAATGAAAGATCAAATAACCTATAGATTTTATAAATCAACAGTAAAAGATACTTGGTCAAATGCAGAACAAACAAATACAAATGGCACATGTACATTTACAGATTTAACTCAAAATACACCATACTACATAAAAGTAGAAGCAGAGGATTTTGTTGGAAATACAGGTATAGGTAAATCAGAAGCAACAACTCTAAAAATACCAACAGGAGAAGCAGGATTACAATTTAGTCAAGTTACATGGAGTGAAGGAAAGGGAAATGTAACGGTATCTAAAACAACTGCCGGTAATGGATATAAAATTCAATATAGTACAGATGGGGCAAGCTATTTAGAGGAACCCTCAGAAACACATACATTTTCTAAAATAGAAAACAAAAAGACAGTTTATGCAAGATTATTTGATGGAAACAATTTCGGAGACTCAAAACAACTTCAAATAAATGACACAACGACCCCAACAATTACTATAAGTAACATTACGCCAACAACAAGAACTATAGCAGTAACAGTAGCACCTTCAGATGAACAAACTGGAATTGAAGAGAGTAGTTTAAAATATAGCATAAAGAAGAAAGACGAAGCCGATGCTAATTATAAATCTTTTACACCTTCTGCTAGAAACTATACGTTTAGCGAATTGGATCATAATACAGATTATACAATTAAGGTAGAAGTGAAAGATAAAGCAGGAAACGAAAATTATACTACAACTACTTTAAAAACCTTAAAAGTACCAGATGCAAATGATACTACAAATGGATTAAAATTTGGAACTGTGACTTGGGAAGGTGGAAAGGCAAAAGTAACAGTTAATAAGATGCAGGCAAGTGACGGATTTATTTTAGAGTATAGTACAAATAATTCAACATATAGCCAAGTAGATTCAAATGGATCAACATATACATTTACTAATTTGTCTCATGGGGCAACGGTATATGCAAGATTATCAGATGGAAGAAACCATGGAAATTCATTAAGTCAAGCAATAACAGATACAAGTAACCCAACAGTACAATTAAACCTATCAGATATAAAAAGTAATCAGATTACAGCAACAACTACGGCATCAGACACTGAATCTGGAATTAATACAAATAGTTATAAATATAGTATAAAAGAAGGATCAGGTGGCTATCAAGTAAAAGCAGAGGCTAATGGTAAAACAAACTATACATTTACAGGTTTAAAACAAGGTACAAGTTATACAATTAAAGTAGAAGTAACAGATAATGCAAGTCACACGGTTTCAAAAGAAGAAACTAAAGTAACTTTAACAATACCGGGTACTGGAATTGCATTTGGAGCAACAGAATGGTCAGGGGGAAAAGGAAGAGTGGTAATAACTTCATCGAATACAACTTATAAATTACGTTATTGGACATCAGCAGATACAAATGCAAGAAAAGATATATCAAGTGGTGCTACAACAGACTATGTACCTAATAAAACAGTAATATATGCAGCATTATTCGATGGAACGCAGTATGGTTCGAGTGCGTCTATAACAATAGATGATACAACTAACCCGACAGTTTCATTTACATATAGTGTAAAAACAAACGCTATAACTGTAAACATAGGTACTGCACAAGATGACCAAACAGGATTAGGAAGTTCACCAAAATTTAGTTACTATATTAAAGGATCAACAGACGGTAATTGGGGTAATCCTACGATTACAGCTGATAAAAGTCATACATTTTCAGGACTAACACACAACACTGCATACAGTATAAGAGTAGATCTATCAGATGTAGCAAATAATACAGGTAGTTCAACACAGACTATAACAACCTTACAAATGCCAGATGCTAATTCTGGAAGTGGATTAACGATTGGAGCCGAAAGTTGGAGTGGAGGAAAGGCAACTGTAAGAGTATCTAAGAAAGTTACAAATGATGGATACCATATACAATATAGAGAAAGTAGTAGTGCAACGTGGAGAGATGGAGGAGCCGGAGCATATTGTGATATTTCAAATTTATCACATGGAACAACGGTATCTGCTAGATTATGGGATGGTAACAATAATGGAAATCAGATAGATAGACAAATAAAAGATGGAACAAATCCGAACGTAACCGTTCATGTTGATTCAGTAACAACTAATTCTTTAAATCTAAGTTTTACTGTAAAAGATGACCAATCAGGAGTACCACAAAATCCATCATTTACAATACAATATCAAAAATCAGGATCTCAAACATGGTCTTCAACTACAAGTACAGGATCATTACAAGGTGGAGAATATAAAGGAAAAACAACATTACAAAGTTTACAAACAGGAACATATAATTTAAAAGTATCATCCAAAGATGTGGCAGGAAACACAGGAGAAGCAACAGGAACTGGAACGACGGAAAATATGCCTGGAAGTAGCGCAATTACATTTGGAGCAATATCGTGGATACCGAGTACGCATAAAGCAACTGTAGTAATTAATTCAACGGCAGCGGCTAATTTTGAAATATATTATGGTACATCTTCAGGATCTATAAATAAGAAGATACTAAGTGGACAATCAACGGAACAGGTTGATCATAATGCGACGATTTATGCTCAATTATATGATGGAGTAAATAGAAGTAATTCAGCAACAACAACAATAAGTGATAAAGATCTTCCAAATGCAGCGAATATAAATATTACAACCATGAATATAAAAAAGGGAGAAAGCATGAACGCGACAGTCACCCAGACGGATAATCAGAGTGGTGTAAAGATAGAGGAATGTAGATGGGCGCTTACTCAGACGAAGACTGACTTAGGAAAAGAAGCATCAAAGTATTCGGGCAAATTTAACAAGGAGTCTGGTGACACTATTTCTCAAGTTTTATCTACGAAAGGAACATATTATTTACACGTATTAACAGTTGATTATGCAGGAAATAAAAGAGAAACAATAAGCACTCAGAGTGTAACAGTTAAGGGAGCAGAAACAGCATCTGACTTAAAAGATCAAGTTAATGGAAATGATAACAAGGGGTCAAACTCGATAATTGGTTCAGAAGTGACTGGAGTAGACACTAAAACATTAGCTCGTACAAATAAATGGAGAATATTTGATGTAGATGAAAATAACATATACTTAATAGCAGAGTACTACATACATTTAAATGATTATCCTAATGGTAAGGGAGGTCATGCAGTTGAGAAAGCGGAGGAAGCTTATGGTGGTATATCGATGGACTACGTTGGATTTGAGTCGGTTGCGGTAGACTATAATAATGGGGATAGAGAAATAACGGATCAGAGAATAAAAAATTTAAACTCCGATTGGTTTTCGAAGTATGTTGGAAAGGCGGATATTCCTTGGAAGGCCGTGGCCTATATGTTAGACATAAATGTTTGGACAGCTAAGTTTATGGGGAATTCTTCTGGAACTAATAAGGTAGAGTATGTAATAGGAGGGCCATCAATAGAACAAATAATAAAATCTTACAATAAAAAATATAGGACAAATTATAGTACAAAGGTAGTAAGCGAATATTATGATTGGTTTGGAACTACGTGCTATGCGTATAGACACAGTTCGGATGGTTCGACCTTCGTTGACGATACTGAAGATGAATTCTTAAATAGGAGTGATAAGGCTTATGTTGGGACTGAGTTCGATCAGGCGAGTTCATATCGTGTAAGTTCTCCGGGTAATATGAATGATTTGGTTATAGTTCGTTATAATGGAGAAATAAGTAGAAGTCATTGGGGAAACTATAATACTTCTGGATGTAAACCTGTAATATGTTTAAAGTCTGGAGTAGGACTTGAGAAACAATCGGATGGAACATATAAAATTGCTGAATAGAGATAAAAAAACAGAGATAATAAGGTGATAAAAATGAAATTCAAAGTATCAAAAGAATTAGACAAAATACCAAAAACATGTAGTCTTGTAAAAACATAGAAAGGAAAACAGCTCTCAAGCAACAAAAAAAGTTTGAGAGTTGTTTTTATTAACAATTCTTTTTTATTATTAAAGCTAATAATAAATTTTTGGTAAATTTTTTTAAATTTTTTTTACGATTAAATATTGCATAAAAAAATAATTTGTGCTATATTAAAAATTGAAGACAAAAAAATTAGTAAGAAAGTGAGTAAAGAAAAATATGAAAAACCCTGTAACCCTTGAGGCTGTACACACACACACACACACACACACACACACACACACACACATGTATATTTAATAAATAGAAATACTGCAACTTTAAAAGAGGCAGGTTTTTTAAGCATATTAAAAATTATAAGAAACTTAAACTATAAACATAGGTTTATAGTTTGGGTTTCTTTTTTGCGTTCAATAGGAAAAAATTACTATTTTGGGTCGAGTTGAATTAATCCTAAAAAATCAAATTTATAATAATTAAATTCAACTAGATTAAATAAAAAAAGAAGGAGGAAAAAGAAATAATGAAACCAAAAGAAAACAAAGAAAAAATTAAAGCAAAAATTAAAACAAAAACAGCAAAGGCGAAAAACAAAAGAGGAATCACTCTAATATCATTAATAGTAACAATAATAGTATTGTTGTTACTAACAGGAATACCAATCGTAATGATGGTAGGAGAAGATGGAATAATACAAAAAAGTCATGAAGCAAAAGCACA
>CANQGU010000004.1 GCA_947623465.1 uncultured Clostridia bacterium | reverse complement strand
AAAATTATTTTAACACAATTTTGAGTGGGTATCTTATTTTTATTAAATTATTTTCCCGAATTTATTTTACACTAACATAATTTTACAAACTTTTGTTTTTATTTTTATTGACTTTTATATTCAAATATTATATAATTTATGAAAAAAAGGACGTGATAGATATATATGAATATAAATAAAAATATCATTAATATTATAAAAAGAAATGATACTAAATATAAAAATATTAAATTTATGCAAGATGAAAAACTAAAAAAAGAATTTTTTACATCACTCAAAAATTATGAATTTAAACTAACTGAACAATCAGCATATGAAATAGCATTATGGATAGAATCAAATGAAAAGCATTTATCTGCCTCTAAGCAAAATAATTTTATTAAATATAGTTTAGGCGAAATTCTTTTAGTTGATTTAGGCTGGAACAATTATGATAGAGAATTCGCATATATTCATCCTGCAATAGTTATTAAGGAAACAGCTACAAAAATATTTATAGTCCCTTGTTCAAGTGGTACACCTAGAAAAAATAAAAACGGAAATATTTATCCTGAATTTGAAGTAGGAACTGTAAATGATGGATTTCAAAAAAATACTGTAGTCATGCTATTTGAAGCTAAATATATAGATAAAAATAGAGTTATTTCAAGATTAGGAAAAACTTCTAATAAATTTTTTGATAAAATTTATAATAAACTGTTTGAGCAAATATTTGAACCCATACATTATAAAATGAAAAAATTAGAAAATAATCAATAATAATCGTATTTTTGCATATAATAATATTGACTTATCGTATCAAAAATGTTATACTAAATATAGAATATTTGAGGCGGTATGCCAATGCCTAGACTTTAGGGTCTAGATGAAAAGTTAAATAGCTTAATACTTGATGACAAGTGTTAAGCTATTTTTATTGTGCTTTAAAATATCATTCTTTTTCAGCATGATATTTCTATCTTGTTGATAACAACGAAATGGTCAATATCATTTATGTCAAAATTTTGATTTCTTAGTAGCACTTAAAATTCTACCTTTAATTTTCCCAACCCTATTTTCATTTCTTTATTTTTTATTAATTGCTGTTTTAATAATTTTTGCAAAGAAGTATCTTCTACTAAATCATTATAATTACTAGAGTCTTGTACATTAAAAACATAATTTAATATATCTTTAGTTGCATCTGAGCCATCTTTTACCTCAAATAAATTATAAAATTTTGCGATATTTGAGTTTTTATCTATAATATCATTTATCTGATTACTTAATAGCCAAGAATCACATCTATATTCTGGATTTTTTACATTAAAATATTTTTCAATTTCTTGTTTTGATTTGTTTATTGAATCTAATACCATATCTATTTGTAATTTATCTCCTGATGGTATATGGATTTTTATATAATTTTCACATTTTTCATATTGTAATCTTCCAACTTCTATTAATTTTGTATTAATAAAATATGCTGCCCAAATCATTTGCGAAATTCTTATGCCTTCTAATTTTCTATTAAAAATATCATTTGTTAATGCTTCTTTAACTCTTTTCTTATATAGTTCCTTTTGTTCGTTATTATAATTTTTAATTTTCATGTTTTTATGATGTATTTCATATCCTAATAATACTAAAATATTTGTTATATAAGGATTATGTTGTTGTCCAAAAAGCTCAAACATATTTTGTTTTTGCCAAAGAAGATCAATCTTAAATGATTTATCATTATATAATATATTATAAATTTTTTCTGCTTTAATATTAAATTCTTTTATTTCGTTGATATCTTTAATACATCTATAACATTTGTTTTTATAATTGGTGTCATTAATTTGATAATATTTTAGAGCATTATCAATCATTGATAACTCGATTTTCATTTAATTGCTCCTTTTTTTTAATTTATTATATTTAACTTTTTTTATTGTTTTATATATACATTTCAATCTTTTCTCTATAAGCTCCTGAACCGATTTGACCCATTTTATTGATATCAGTAAAATGGTCTATTGCACTAATATTGCTATTTTCGCAAGAAATCATTGCTTTATTGATTACATTTTCAAATTTTGTCCTTTGTCAATATATTTTTTTGGTGCCGTTGTCATGGTTATTTACAACTCCTTCTCTCTTGACGATTAATTGGGATGCTCTGCCTCTGCAATATCTCTTGTAGCAATTTCACCAACATTTGTTAGTGCAATTTCTATATCTGTCATATTATCTCTTAAAGATTCTTTTCTTATTCCTTTATATTTTTTATATTCGCTAGCTTTCATACCAGACCATTCTTGATATATTTCATTTGTCAAAAGAGCATATACTTCCCAAATTAGCTAACCACATTTTAAATGGTTCTGCTTTTGGACTCGGAACAGATTCAATTAATCTTAGAATACCTTTTGTATTTAATGTATCTGTTTCTCTAAATTTACCATCACTTGCTTTCATTTTCAACTGCACGATATCTTCGTGCAGTTGACTTCCCTCTCGTTTTATTTTTCTTTTTAAATCACTCCAGTAGTTTCTTGGAATATTACTTTCTGTTAGAGCACCTATTACATCAACTATACTAAAATAATAATCTTCTTTTACTGAATCCCAAACACTTCTTATTTCTTTTCCTTCAAAAAGATTTGAAATTGTTTCTAATTTATTATTTTTCATTAACCACACATCCTATCTCTATAAATATTTAGTTTTTACTACATTTACTACTATTTATAAAACTACTTTTATTGCTCTAACAAAACTATTGTTTGTATTATATTTCAAATTTTGTCCTTTGTCAATATCTTTTACCATTTTTTCGAAACTTGTTTTGTTGCATTAAAATTGCATAAAAAGAGCTAGAAATGTTGATTTTCAATATTTCTAGCTCTTTTTTTGTTTTGGTGGAGGTGAGGAGATTTGAACTCCTGTCCACTACACTTTCCATATAAACTTCTCCGAGTGCAGTTTGTTATTTTTATTCATTTAAATTACGCTAACAAACAAGCTTAATTTAAATATAGCTTTTAATTACCCTCTACTCTCAAAGCTACAGAGTAGATTCGTTTCCTACTAAAATGATACCTTTATTTTACGCGTAGGGACATAAAACAAGGCATTGCCGCTCCTAGGCAGCAAATGCTAATTCTTTATTATCAGCGTTTATTTTTTTTCGCTTTTTTATAGTGGCCGAAGCGACCATCCACTACTCGCTATTTATACTTCTGGTATAATGTCGAAACCAATTACACCCCCATATATTAATTATTATACATTATTTTAACTATATTTTCAATACAAATTTTTGGAAATAGTCAAAAAAGGAAGTGTTTTTTAATAGATGTGTCAAAAAAGGACGTCCCTATTGACACCTATTGACAACAAAAAAATGATGATTTTGTATTAAGCCCCCAAAATCATCATTTTTTTCTATGTATTTTCTGTTACATTACTTCCATCAAATGGTATGAATTTTTTAACTATATCTTCTTTACTTGTAACATTTGCCTTAAATGTTATAAATGAATTATTTATTTTATTTTCTACTATTTCTTCCATTTCATCTTTGTTTGAATGTTCTGCTAATACTAGCTCGCTTACTAAAATTTGTTTAGCATTTGTAAGCATTTTCTTTTCCCCTGTTGATAGACCTTTTTCTTTTTGTTTAAAACTTAGGTTTCTGACTACATCTGCAATTTCATAGATGTCTCCACTTTTTAATTTGTCCATGTTGTCTCTATATCTTTTATTCCAATTTTTGTTCATTTCTGTTTCATCTTGTTCTAGAACTTTAAATACTTTGTCAGCTGAACCTTTATCTATAATTGATCTTACACCCACTTGTTCTGCCTTTTCTATTGGTACCATAACTTTTACCTCGCCTGGCATTCTTAGGATGTAATATGATTGTTTCTCACCTAAAATATCTTTTTCTTCTATTGAATCAATTGTTCCTGCTCCATGCATTGGATATACTATTTTGTCTCCTATATTAAACATGTATGCTCTCTCCTTTCATTACTTTATGTTAATAAACAATTTCTTCTATATGTCATCAACAATTCTATTATACTACATTTTTACAAAAAAGTCAAAATTTTCTTAAATTCAATTTTTTGTTGATTTTATGTGAATTACAAGGATTTTTTGCTTTATTTTCCAAAAAAATTTTTTTTATTTATTTTTTGAAGGCTAAATATTGAACATAATTATTAACATCTTCACATATTTGATATATTTTTATTACCCAAATATATAAGTTTTTCATTTTTATTGTAAATCTCTCATCTACCAAAAAATTTGTGCCTTCTATATATTTATTCTGTTCAACATATGGATATGGTTCATTATTTTCTGTAATTGGATACCTTGGTGCAATAAATTCACCTTTGTTGACTGTTTCAATTTTAAATATATCTTTAATCATTTTAACAAAGGTGTGTATTAATTTAAAATCATCTTTGAATTTATTAAATTCATTATTTTTTATGATTTTATTATATACATCTTTTGATAAATATAAAATATCATGTTTTCCTTCTACTATACATTTATCATCAATTGAATTATCTTCTATCTTTTTTAATAGGTATCTAGTTGCTTTTAAAAAAAGCTCTAATGCATGAATAATATTAAAAAAAATTGGAAAAATCCAAATATCTTTTTTACTACTATGGTCATTTGTTATACAATCTTCTAATAAGAATAAACTAGTCTCTGCATAACCCTCATATAAACATATAAATTGTTCATATATACTGCCACTCATTCTATAATTCATAAAAGCTTGATCTTCTGAAAATTCATTTGTATTGAAAAAATCAAATTTCTTTTTTTCTTTTAAAAAATCTTTCGATTTTACTTTTCTTATTTCATCAAATTGCTCAAAATATTGATTTTCCATAATTTTCACCTTCCCTATTCTATATATTTTTGATTTTGACTTTTTTTATTTTATATAATACCACAAATTTAAATATTTTTCTACCTTTTATTAATGGTTTTTATTTTGCACAAAATAGCGAAATTGTGCAATGATAAAAAATTAAGAAAAAAGGAAGGTAATAAAAATGAAAAAAATAATATTAGGATTAATAACAACTATTATGATGTTAGCAGTATCTACAACTATGGTAAATGCAGCAAGTTTAAAAGTAAGTACAGGAGAAGTAAAGAAAGGAAATCAAGTAACAGTCACATTACAACTAAATCAAGCTTCAAGAAACATTGACTTAACATTAAAATATGATGCTTCTAAATTTGAATATGTAAAAAAATCAGCAACAGCTGCATTCCCATTAACAGAAAATGCTAATAATGATGGAGAAGTAATAATAACAGGTTCAGATGCAACAACATCAACAGAAACAGTTACATTTACATTTATAGCTAAAGAAACTACAAATTCTGCATCATTTACAGGATCTGATATAGTAACACAATCTGGTGAAGAATTTGCAGAAGGTCAAGATATAATATCAGTAAAAGTAGTAGAAGGAACAACAACACCAACAGAAAACGAAAATAACAACAATAATAACTCTGATAATAGCGAAAACAACAATAATAATACAGACCAAGACGAAGATAACTCAGATAATGAAGAATTATTAGATTCAAGTGGAAAACCAATTAAAAGTATACCACAAGCTGGTACAAGAATTGCAGTTTTTGCATTAATAGCAATAGTAATAGCTGGTATTTCAGTAATAATGGTTAAAAAATCTAAATAAAAATATAGGAGGAATTTATCGTGAATAATAAATTTAAAGTTGTGTCTTCATTAGCTTTAGCTGGAATTATGGCACTAAGTTCATTTAATTTAAGTAAAACATTTGCAGCAGATGCAAATGATACTATAAAAACAAATCCAGTTGGGGTTTATAGAGACTTAGTAAAAGGAAAAACTGTAGCACCATTTGTATTAGTAGAAAAAAATGATGTAGTATCAGTAAAAGAAATCACTGAAAGTGAAGAATTTGGAAATGTTACACAATTTAATGGTGCAAATATTTCATTAGTAAATCAAGAAAATATCGTAAAAACTGGGGATACATTTATTGCTGATGGAGAAACATTTACAGTAATAATATATGGAGATATTTACAAAGATGGATTAATAAATAGTAATGATTCAAGAATGGTTGATGAGTACAGTGCAAAAATTAACCAAAATTTAGATGAATTGCAATTAGAGGCAGCTGATGTTGATGCAAATGACGGAAAAATAAATAGTAATGATTCAAGAGCAATAAAGGAATATTCTGCAAAATTAAGAAATACTGTAATTAGTGCAACACCTGACAAAGAAAAAGCTCCAGAAACATTATGCACAGTTGAATTAACTGACAAATATGTAAACAACAGAAATTTAGATACTGTTCCAGCAGTTATAACAATGAATAGTGTTTTAACAAACACAGTATCAGATGCTAAAATAGTAAAAGTAAAAGATGATGGAACATATGATTCATCTGCAGTTGTAAGTAGTATAGAATTAACAAAAAATACAACAAAGATTGAAAAAACTTTTAACTTTAGTAGTTTAGATGAAGGTAAAACTACATTAAAATTAGTATCAAATGATGAGAAAACTGTATATGCAACATTTACTGCTGATAAACATACAACAGAAATAAATAACGCTAAACTAGCACAAGTTAAAGCTATCCGTGATAATACAAAAGAAGCATCAATATCTTTTGAAGCTTATGGAGATAATATAGTAAAAATGTATTATGATAAATTGTCAAGTTCATTTACAGGTTTTAGTTCAGATAAAAGTACAGCAACAGATACAGCATTATCAGCATTAAAATCATTAGATATTACTGATAATAAAGTAGTAAATCAAAAAGTATATACTGATTTAACAAATAATACAGGTGCTGACTTATATTATGTATTAGTTGATGAATACGGTAGTGTTAAAGTAGAAGCTACAACACCTGTGAAAATTGCAAAAGATGAAAATAAAGATCCATTAACAACAATAAAGAGTGTTACTATTGATGAACTAACTAATAAATCTAATTATAATACAGTAAATGTTAAATGGGAATTAGAAAAAGGTTCAGAGTCAAATCAAACATTTGTTATTACATTATATAAAGATGGAAAGGCTGTTGCAGAAACAACTATAGCAGATGTTAAAACTACAACAATGGATCAATTATTAGGTTTTGATACTATAATGACGAAACAAGCTGGAACATATAAAATAGGTATTTATGCTAAAGCAACAAGTCCAGATGATAAAAACCCTTCTGATACAGTATTTTCAAATGAAGTAACTGTAACAGCATTAAAACCAGTTACAGATATAACATTTAATATAAATGCTAATCAAGGAAAAGTATTAACATGGAATAGTGATTATTCAAAAGACGATATTGCAGGATATAAAGTTAAATTAGTTAAAGTTGATAATAACTTAGAACTAGATTTAAATAATGGAGAAAATGTTACAGCAACAACATATACTATAGATAACGTTAAAGATAACAACTATGAAACTAAAACAATTTATAAAGCTGTTGTATATGTTGAACCAAAAACAGGAACATTAGCAACAATTGAGTCACCAGTTGCAACATCAAAAGAATTTTTTACTATAGATAAGTCAACTGTAAACCTAGTTTCAAAAACATCAAATTCTGTTAAACTACAATTAACTCCTATCGTTGTAAAAGATAAAACTACTAAATATAAAGTAGAAGTTTGGGAAAAAACAGGTACAGATGGATTGGAAGCAGCAACATATACAAATACAGGAAGAATAGTAGATATTACACCTGATAAACAAAATCAATTTGTAATTGACGGATTAACAGCAGGACACACATATATTTTCAAAATATTAGCTGATGTTGAAGGAATTCAAGCAATTTCAGAATTAGCTCCAACTAATGGTGTTACACTATATAAAGAATTACCATCTTTAGAAAACTTAACAGTTGTTGCAGATAATTCAAAAACAAAAGAAAATGAAATTGCAAAAATTTCTACTGGTGGATTAAGTATTAGCGGAGTAAATTATACTTCTACAGAGATAGCTGACGATTATTCTTCTGAATTAGGATATGTAAATAGTTTATTAGGAACTGATTTAAAAGAAGGAGATAAATTTACATATACATCTGGAAAATTAATAATAAAACTTCCAAATAAGGCAGAAAGCACAACTCCTAGAACATTTTCAAATAAATTAGCAAATAAAATATTAGAATTAGAAGGTAGCCCAAAGAACCAAGTAAAAATTACAACAAACCCTAGGAATTCAGTAAACATAAAAGAATTAATATTAAAAGGTTCTAATGCTATATATGATATTAGTGGCTTAACACAATATGTAGATGAAACTACGAAAAAAATAACAGTACAGAACGGTGTGGAAATAGTTAATGCATATTCTAATAAAGATTTAGTAATTGCTGAAGGATCTACAGTGTCAGTAAATGGAATTAAAATTACAACAGCAGAAGATTTAAAAATAACTGCTAATGCTCAAACAATTACAGTTAACGAAGATGATAGTGCTGCTAAACAAAATGATTTAGTATTTGAAAATATTTCAACATCAGATGCAACAATTAAATTTAGTGGAAAAGATAATGATACTTCAAGATTAAATGGATCAATTACTCTTAAATCTACAGGTGCAAAAATAACAGTTGACCATGAAAATATGAGTATTGATAGTACAGTAAATGTAACTGTTGAAAATGGAAAAGTTGATATTTCAGATGATAGCTTTACAGGTGCCAAAAAAGTAAATGTTACAGTTAATGAAGGTAAAAATGCTGAATTAACAGTTACACCTGCAAAAGAAATACCAACAGAAATTGCATCATTTAGTAAAAATTATGTATTAACAGAAAAAACTGCAGAAGAAATCAAAAAAGATACTACTAACTTTGGAAGTAGTTTAGATGACACTAAAGCTCAAGCAATTAAAGATTTCTTGGATTCTTTCGGATTAAATGATAAAGGTGTTGAAATTGCAATAGCTAGTGGTAAAGTAACTCTTACATTTACTAAAGCAGGAACATATACACTTACAAGTGAATCTAATGGTATAAAATAAAAATATAATAATAATAAATCCACGGATAAAATAAAACCGTGGATTTTTATTATTTCTAAAACATAAAATTTACTTATTTTATATTTCCTAAAGTAACTTGTGAAGTTAATTTCATTGGGCCACTTGCTCCTCCGATAACTATGTCTTCACTATCTTTTGCAGCAGATGTAAATTTAGCACCTTTACCATTTAATTTAAAGTCTGATATAAATTTCATAACTTCTTCATAGTTTTCTCCATTTATAACAGTATTTAAGTGTGTATTATTTGAAGTATCTTTTGTTATGTCTTCTAATGTATATTCTTTTAATTCTACTCCTGTTAATTCAACTGGTACTGGTTTTAGTGATCTAACTTTTACACTTGAAATTTTTCCATTAAGATTAACTGTTTTAGTTACATCAGCTAATTTTGTATCATTTATTTCAACTTCTGCTCCATTATTTTCTCCTGTAACATTAAGTGTTAATTTTCCTGAAATTCCCTTATCAGCAGAATATACTTGAACTTTTCCATCACCTTTAGATGTAATTGTTACATTTCCAGCATATATAGCATTTTTTGCATTAGATACATCTCTAAATGCTAATACTACACCTGATCCAGTTTGATTATTAAATGTTAAATTATTTGATTTATTATCGTTATCTACTTGAACTTCAAATTTTGAAGTAGTGTCAACTGTCTTTATAGCTGTTTTTCCAGTTGTAGTAAGATCAACCTTGTTTATTGTAGTTGTTCCTGAAACATTTACAATTTGGTTAGTAGTTGTTAATACATCAGCTCCAGTTTCTAGTGTAACATCATTACTTGATAATGCTGAAACATCAACATAACCTTTCTTTACAACAAGTTTAGCTCCTGTTACTAAATTACTAACAGTTGTTTTATAAGCATCTCCTGTTAATTCTATAGTCATATTTTCAAATGCAGTACCACTGAAATCTTTTGTTGATTGTGCTTTATCATCTGCTACTGTTATAGCTACTGTATCTTCTGTTAATGAATTAATTTTATCTCCAGCTACAACTGGTGTATTAGATGCTGTTAAAACTGCATATGCTTTATTTAATAATTCATTTGGATAATATTTATCAAAATTATTTGATCCTTTTTCATATTGAACTCCGTTGATATATAATCCATCAACAGAATCAGCTCCAGAACTTGTTTTAACTATTACATTTGATGTAGATTTACCCTCTTCAGGTTTATTTGCTTTAACTTCTACATTAGTTAAGCTAGAAATTCCCTCTATCTTAGTAGTACCTGATTCTGCATCGTCATATTTCATTTCACCATGGTCTCCATCAACATCTACAGTTAATAAGAATTTATAATTATGATCTGCTTCTAATCCTGATACTACAACTTTTCCATCTTCATTAGTTGTTACTGTATATTTAGATGGATCTAATTTTCTGTATCCTGGTGTAGCATCATGTGCATCTGGGTCTGGATCATCTTGTCTATATACTATTACACCATATGTTACATTTTCTTTATTTCCGAAATGTAATTGTGTATCATCTACTGTTATAGTTGCAGTATTTGTTGTTGTTGCAACACTATCTATAGCATTAGCATCTAATGTAAAGTAATCTTTTGCTGTTGATACTGGGTCAGATTGTAAATAATGATAATCTGATGTTGGTTTTACTGTTACAGTAGCTTTATATAATGTATTTGGAGTTAAAGAATTACTAACTTTTCTTGCATTTTGAAGATTATTTCCATCTTCATCTTGTGCAGGATTAGTTGCTGTTAAGTTTGAAGTTCTATAACCACCTTTGCCAGCATTTCCAGCCGGATCCCATTCTTCAATTAGAACATCAAAACTATATTTATCTTTAACATCTTCTGCTAATGTTGGATAATCCCAAGTTATAATTGTACCTTCTTCAGTTGTCTCAAATTTTACATTTGCAACTGAATTCATTTTTGTTATAGTTACAAGTTCTTCTTCAGTTGTTGTTGCCTCAGAATCTTTTGATGTACCTTCAGCATTACCTTTAACTACAACTGAAATATAATACTCACCTTCACCATATTCTTCTATATATGATTTAAGATCAAAACTTGCTTCAGTAGAAGCTTTTTCTGATGCTTTTTGATCAATTACTTCTCCATCTTTATATAGTGTTACAAGGTATGTATTATCAGTATGACCTGTTATATTCCATGTATATTTTGCACCTCCATCTTCAAGAGAAGAATTTAATTCTGGAACTGTTATATCTTCAACAGCATCTTCAGCTCCAACTCCAGTATCTTTAACTATAGTAGTTGTATAATTGTCTGATTTGTTTCCATATTCATCTACTACATAGAATTCTACATCATATGCTGTAGCTGGATTATCTTTTAAATCAGATGCTATTTGTCTATTTTCTAATTTATTGTTTACTAAATCAAGAGTTGTATATTCTGCTGGATAAGAACCACTTGGTAAGTCTTTGTAATGATAATTTACTTCTACAACTTTTCCACCTTCTTTACGAACACCTGTTAAAGTCATAGTAGCTGTTTTTGATCCAGAACGGTTTGTTGTATAATCTCTAGCTACTGGTTTAGCTGTATGAATTTCAATTGTTGTTGCTGCTAATTCTTCACCTGTAGCGTCATCAGTAATAACTACTGTAAATGTACCTTCTCCTGGTAATTCATCTAAACCACTCTCGTTATTTCTATCTGAAGAACTGTCATTTCCTATCAAATCAATAAAGTGTTGTGTTTGATGATCTGCAATCGTAACTCCTCCATTTGCAGAAAGACGTACTTTTTTTTCAGTTCCATCTTCTTGTGGTACTTTTACAAATACATGTACTGTTCTTTCTTCTTCAGCACTTGGTGTTGAAACTTTAAGTTTTAAATCACCATCACTTATTGTTAAATTCTCACTATTTACGCATTTAACTGCTTCTTTATTAGCATTAACTAAACCTTCTACAATATATCCAGATTTTTCTGGTGTGTGGCTTGGTTCTGGTACATCTTTTACATAGTCAAGGTCATTTTCAGTTATAAATTCTGATACTGCTATTATATCATCAAGTTGTATTTCTCCTGTATTTTTAACATCTGCTGCTTCTACATTAAGTTCTGTTTGATTAGGATTTGGCATCTCTGTTATCATATTTGATGCCCATATAGCATCTGTTAGGTCAATTTGTTTGTCTCCATTAACATCTCCATATACAACTACATGTTTTTGTTCACTTGTTCCATTAGTTGTTATAACATCTCCTGTTGTTACTTCTGTTTTTCCATTTGCATTAACACTTATATAACCACCTAAATCTTTTATTTCATCAACTTTTACAGTGTCATTTGGATCTGATAATTGGAAAGCAACAACTGTTGAATCTTTTACGTTTTTTAATTCTCCTGCTTTATATTCACCTTTCATTGTTGTTCCTGTTGCTGCAAATGCTGTTCCTGATACTATAACACTTGCTAATGTTATTGCTGATAAAAATCTAAATTTTTTCACTTTTTCATTCCTCCCAAAGTTTATTTTTTTATCTAATTATTTTCTTATTTTTCTTATTACTAAAGCTCCGCTTACTAATGCTACTAAAACAATTGCAGCTCCTACAAAATATGTTGTTCCTGCTTGTGCTATTTCTGTTATTTCGTTTCCGTTGTCATCTATATATTTTCCTTTAGAATCAGAGTCATTGTCTGCTTCAGAACTAGATTCTTCTCCTTCTTCAGAACTTGTTCCAGAACCTTCTCCACCTTCTGGTGTTGGAGTTGGTGAAGCAGGTGTAACTGTTACTGTAGTTTGCATTGAATCTATATTATCTGCTCCTACTGAAGTTAATTCTTTTATTGTAAATGGTAATGTTGAGCTTGTTGTTATATCTACTTTAGCTGTAAATATTAATGTTTGAGTTGTTGATAATGCAACAACATATAATTCTCCTGTTTCTCTATAATTAGGATTGATTGATGTTATTGTTTTGTCTTTCTTTGTTTCATCTAATTCAAATGTGAATTTGCTTGTATCATAAGCTACTTTATATTTAGCTCCTTCTCCACCTGCAGTAACAGTAACTTTTACTTGTTGACCTGCTGTTATTTTTGATGATGTTGCAGGACTTACAACAACTGATGCAGCATTTACGCTACCTACCATAGTCATTAAAGCTACTACTAAAATTGTTAAACTTGTTATTATTTTTTTCATTTTTATTACCTTCCTTTTTCTTATTTTTTCATCATTGCACAATTTCGCTATTTTGTGTAATACATGGTACTAAAGGTGAAAATAATTTTGAAATTGAAATTAGCTCCATTAGGAAAAAATATTGATAAATATAAATATCACAAAATTCCGGTTATATACAACTTATTTATCACAAAAATCCAAATATTTTTTTTAAAATATCACAGAATTCTATATAGCTAGTTTCTCAAAAGTATTGCTAAAAGATAATTTTTATGATATATTTTCATTAAATGAATTGTAACTTACAATATTAGCATCAACTATATAATCATTTAAAAAGAAAAGAGGAAAGATAAATATGATAAAAAATCAAGAGGAAATTCAAAATTTGGTTAATATTTTCTGTGAACAAAGAAAAATCAATAAAAATATATTTGAGGTAAGTACGATATCTAAAGCAACTGGCGGAGAAAAACAAAGAGTATATAATACTACTCCTGTCAGAAACACACAATGTACATATGTTATTAAATATTATTGTAATTTAAACTTAATAGTAATATGGAATTATAAATTAAATCCAAGTATGAATTATAGTTTAAAAACGATAAATGAAAAATTGTCAAAAGGTATAAGAGGTGCTGATAAGGGAAGATGTTCACATACAAATAATCAAGCAATAGTATATTTTGATTTTGGTGAAAACTTATATAATTTATTAGGACTTATTACTAATCGTATATAAAAATATAAAAAAATTTATAAATATTTTTGTGTAATTTTCACTTGATTTAACTTCAATATGGATTATATTCAAGAAAAACCCCCTAGTTTAATCTAAGGGGTATATATTTTCATTATCTTCGTTTAATTTTTTATTTAAGTAAATTTTAACTAATTCTAATAATTCTTCTGCTGTTTGAATTTGTAACTTTGTTTGTATACTATCTGCCACAAATTTGTCATCATAGTCGCTATCTTCACGAATTTGACTAGCTTTTGAAATTTTTCTTCCAATAGATTTAGGAAATATTCCTGTGTTCACATAGTTTTTATTAAAATATGCTACTACATCTTTATGCCTTTTAAAATCAATGGGTTCTAATGAAAGTACACATCTAATTAAATGGAATATTGAATAATAAGCTCTATTATTTGCCGGCTTATATAATCCTTCATTATATAGTATTATGCAAGCTTTTAAGTCTTCTTGCGCTTGTGATAATCTATGGAGTGTTAATTCTTTTGAGAATTTATGATTCATTTAATATCACGCCCTCCTTTTGTACATTCATATAAAATGGCATATAATCTATCCAATCATTAAATGTTTTTATATTTTTTACTAAAACAGAAATTAAAATATCATATTCTAAATCTATATCATAAACGTAATCCCATATTTTATCCTTATATTTAAACATATCTTCCTCAGGTATGTCTGTTAAAATCATTATATCTACATCAGAATGCTTATTAAAATCTCCTCTTGCATATGATCCGTATAAAATTACTTTTTTTGCTTTATCGCCAAATATTTCTTGAACTCCTTTAATTAGTTTTTCTAGTGCAATATTTATATTGCTAGGAATTTTTTTTCTCATAAAACACACCTCTCATTCCATTTATAGTATAGCACAAAAAGTTAGACTAAACAAGTGCAAAGTTACTTATCTATGAGTTTTTGTTCTCATTTAATTTAAAATTAAATTCAACGGTTAAATAAATTTTTTTAAGTTCCATAATAAATATAATGGTATATTAATTATATTTTCTTGAACATCAACATTTTTTAAAGATGTTTTTAGTGCAATTTCAGGCTTATATTTCTGCCTATATAAAGTTAAACTTCTTGAGCCAATATTTTTACTTGATTTAACTTCAATAGGGATTATTTTGTCTTTAAATTGCCAAATAAAATCAACCTCTGCAGTATTACCTGATTTCCAATAAAAAGGAACTTCCTCATTTAAAGATAATAATTCCAATAGTGTATAATTTTCTGCCATTGCTCCTTTAAATTCTGTATATATTGTATTATCAGAAGATAAAATAATGCTAGCATCTACTTTTGCCTTTCTTCTAAGTAACCCTACATCACACATATATATTTTAAAGCTTTGCATATCTACGTAACTTGAAATAGGGATATTTGGTTTTTCTATTTTGTTTACTTTATAACATAGCCCAGCAGAAATTAACCACTGCAAAGCATCTTCTAAATCTTTTGCTCTAGCTCCTTTTTTTACATGACCATATACAAATTTTGAATTTTCTTTTGAAAGTTCTCTAGGAATATAATCCCATATTAAGTTTAATTTAGGAGTATCAGATAATGGAGCATGTTTTGCAAAATCTAATTCGTACGAATTTAGAATAATATCTTGAATTTTTTCTACTTGTTCTATATCTTTTGTATTAATCCATTTATCAACTGCTTCTGGCATTCCACCAACTATATTATAGTATTTTAAATAATTGATTAATTTATTTTCAAATGTAGAGTTTACTTTGGTTGTATTTTTTTCTAAATATTCTATTAACATCTTTTCATTGTTAGCTAATAAAAATTCATAAAAATTTAATGGTCTTAAATCTAAAAAATCAACTTTTCCTACAGGAAATGACAATGGTTTTGAAAGTGTAATTCCTAACAAAGAACCTGCACACACTATATGGTATTCAGGGGCATTTTCGTAAAAATATTTTAAGGCTGATAATGCTTTATTACAAAATTGAATTTCATCAAAAATGATTAATGTATTTTCTGGATTTATAGCTTTATTATTTAATATACTTAATTCTTCTATTATTCTTGTTACATCTAAATCTTGAGAAAAACATTCTTGTAAGGCTTCATTTCCCTCAAAGTTAAAATAGGCCACATTTTCATAATTGTTCTTTCCAAATTCTTTAAGTAACCATGTTTTTCCACATTGTCTAACACCTTTTAATATTAAAGGTTTTCTATCTTTAGAATTTTTCCATTTTAATAAATTGTTGTATAATAATCTTTTCAAATATATCACTCCTTTGTGTTAAATATGATTTTTGCATATTTTGACTGCATTTTTTATACTTAAATTGTATCACATAATTGCATTTTAAGCAATAGTTTTGTATTGATTTTTTAAAAATCATCTTTATAAATAAATTAGAGCAAAGGATTTCCCTTGCTCTTTTTATACCATACTTAAGTTCTATCTAGAATACACAATTTCTCCATATTCTAAAATATCATCTAAAAATCCACTAGTATCTTCGCCATCAATTAGTAATATAGGTTCAATATCTGTAGATATATTTCTTCTTAATTTAAAAAGTTTTGACATATCTTCTATTATATCTTTTGATATACTGCTTTTGGGTACGACTATAGCAACATCTATATCACTATCTTTATCATAATTTCCTCTTGCATAAGATCCATATAAAATTATTTTGTTAACTAACATATTAGTAACAACTAATTTACTATATTGTTTTACTAATTTTATAACATTTTCTTTATCCATAATATAAGATCATCCATTTCTTTTATAACTTATGATTAGTATAGCACTTTTAATATAAATTATCAACTATCGCTCTAATTTTTTATAAAGTAATATCATCTATTACACAAAATAGCGAAATTGTGCAATGATGAAAAAATAAGAAAAAGGAAGGTAATAAAAATGAAAAAAATAATAACAAGTTTAACAATTTTAGTAGTAGCTTTAATGACTATGGTAGGTAGCGTAAATGCTGCATCAGTAAACGTACAACCATCAAATATACAAACAGTAAAAGAAGGAGCAGAAGTAACAGTTACAGTTAACTTTGCAGCATGCAAAGGAATAACTTTTGATTTAACTTACGATTCAGCAAACTTTGAATATGTATCTTCAGATGCAAGAGTAAATGTCGAAGCAGATGGTAAATTAACAGTTGGAAGTTTAGATGTAACAGGAAATGGAAATCTAAAATCTATAACACTTAAATTTAAAGCATTAAAAGATATAACTGCAACTCCAAAAGCATTTGCTGTAACAAATATGCAACTTAGTGGAGGAACAGACCTAGAAACAACACCAAGCGCAGAATTAGTTATAACACCTAGTCAACCAAAACCATCACAAGATCCAACACCAACAAATCCAATAGATCCAATAGATCCTAAAGATGATGGTGATGACAAAGATTCTGATGAAAAATATATAGATGACAATGGAAACGAAATAACAGAAATAGCACAAGCAGGAACAACATATTTTGTAGGAGCTGCAATTGTTTTATTAGTATTAGTAAGTGGAGCTTTAGCAGTAAAAAAAATAAAAAAATAATTAGATAAAAAATAAACTTTGGGAGGAATGAAAAGTGAAAAAATTTAGATTTTTATCATCATTAACACTAGCTAGTGCGATAGTTTCAGGTGTTGCAGTAACTTCTTTAGCAGCAGGAACTACAGCATCTACTGGTGTATTAAAAAAAGGTATGTTACCAAATGTACCAGATAAAGATGTTGTTGGATATCTTTTAACAGATGCTAACGACACTGTAACAGTTGAAGATATATTAAATGCAGGAAAATACACAAGTGTTAAATTAAATGGAAATACAAATAATGCAAGCAAGACAGATACAGTAACAACAGGAGATAATTTTACTGCAGGAAATAAAAATGAGAAAAGACATGTAGTAGTATATAATGAAGTTAATAGAGATGGAAAAGTGGATATTGATGACGTTACAGATGCTCTTGATATTGTTATTGGAAGCAAAAAAGATGCAGAAGATTTACAAAAAGAAGCAGCAGATGTTAAACATGATGGAACACTTGATATTGACGATGTAACAAGAATGCTTGATTTTGTTATTGGAGCTGAAAAAACACCAGTTGCTCCAGTACCACAAGGTGTGGAAGATGTTGAAGAATTAAAATATAATATAACTGTAAATGGAAATAATACAGTTAATTCAGAAAACGAATCTTCAAGTACTGTTTCTATTTCATTAAAATCAGGTAGAGTTGAAGAAGAATTAGGGGAAAAACTTTCATTAAGATATGTTAATGATGAAGGTAAATCAGAAAAAACAGGTCAAGAACTAAAATCTGATATTCAGATAAGTAAATATGGAAACCAAATTGACGTTGATAATGTTAACTTCTCAGATGTACTTGAAGATAATGAAACAAAAAAAGAAGTAACTTTAAGATTATATAATACTGATGAAGAAATAGTAGGAGAAGTTACAATTTCAATAAACGTTCATAAACCAGAAGCTGTTGAAATAAGTGCAATACGTAACTTTTCTTATAAAGCTAGCTTATCTTTTAAAGGATTAAAAGATAGTGATATAGTAAAAGCCTACTATCAAATAGTTAAAACAAACGATGGAGCAGTTGAAAAAACCGCTATGTTTGAAGATTCAGGAAAAGGAGCACCAAAGTCAAATACAAAAGTATTAGAAGGTTTAAATAATACTTGTGTAGAAAAAGAAATAGAAGGTACTTTAGAAACTACTAAAGGTGCTGCAGTTTATTTTGTAGTAGAAGATTCAGCAGGAAATCGTTCAGAAGCTGTTTATAAAGCTGTAATACCTTCAGATGATGTAAACGTAAAACAAGAAGACCCAGCTAATGGTGCTGACGCATCAGAAAATAAAGGTAAAGTAACTTACGATAATACACTAAATTTTACTTGGGACACAGAAGACAATGAGAATGGATATATTGTAAGAGTTTGCGACGAAGCAGGAAATGTAATAAAAGAATATAACGACAAAGAAATAAAGAAAAATTCTTCAACTTCTGTAAGCAAAATAACAGATCCAACAATAGCTGAAGTTATGTCAGAACCAGGTAAATATATTGTAAAAGTAATAGTAAAAGGTAAAGATGACGGTACTACAACAGATTCAGAGCCAATTCAATCAGATGTAATTGAAATTAAACAATTAAATCCAGTTACAGATATTACTTTCACAGCTGATCCAACAGATCCTGAAAAGGCAACATTAACTTGGAAAGATATAGAACATAAAGATGATAAAGCTAAACAATATCAAATAAAAATAGAAAAACGTAATGGACCTGATGAAGAAGATTGGGAAGATGCTAATGTAATTGATGGTTCTAAAGCTTCAGACACAGTTAATATTCCAGCTGACGAGTTAAAATTAGATTTATCAGAAATTGAAGAAAATACATTATATAGAGCTACAATTCAAGTTGTAGCAGATGATAGCTCTACTCAAAAGCTAGTAAAAGATTCTGAACCAGCAACATCTGAAACAAATTATTTTACAATAGGTACAAGTGTTATAAGTGTTGATACAACAGCTACAACAAATAATTCAATATCATTAACAGTTAATGAAGAAAGTCTTGAAAAATTAGGAGAAAGAGATTTTACTTATGAAATAGAAATATATACAGATACTCAAGATGATTTAACAACAAGAGCTCCTGAGAAAAGAACAGTTACATTAAAAGATGGAAAATTAGTAATAGATGGATTAGAAGAAGGTAAAAGATATAGTTTTGTAGTAAAGATGACATCAGGAGATGTTTCAGGAGAATCATCTAGATCTAAAAGTACTGCATTAAATGGAACTGTAAAATTAACAGCTCCTGTAGTTAAAGGAACTGTTGCCTCAGCAGAAGCAGCAAAAGTTAAAGGAAGCAATAAAGTAAATGTAACGGGTGATACTTTAACTCTTAATGGAGAAGAATATACTTTAACTGATTCTTACTATGATCCAGATGGATTATTAAAAATAGCTAAGGCTCTTATTCCTCAACTTCATCAAGAAACTGAAGAAAATTCAGGGGATATAGTTAAATCAATTGAAAAAGAAAAAGTTTCTATAAAAGTTGATAGTAAAGCTTCAGATGCTGATAAACCAATAGAAATAACTCTTTCAGATGTAACAATACCTGTACTTGAAATGGAAGGAAATGAAAACAATCAAACAATAAAAAAATTAGACGGAGTTGATAAAGTTATATTAAGTAATGGAGAATTCACGTTAGATACAAATTATACAGGAGGAGCTATTGAATTAGCAGAAGGAGCTCACTTAAAAGGAGCTAAATCTGTTACAATAGCAGCTAAAGCACATGTTAAAATAAATGACATTTCTGTATATGCAAAGAATGGTGCAAAATTAACAGCTGATGGAGTTGATTTAACATTTGATCCAATAGAAGATGCTTCTAACGAAATAACAATATCAAATGAAACAAGCTCAGCAATTACAGTTAAGTTTACAGGAGATGCAAGATTAGGAGATAAAAATCTTGGTACAATTACTATAACATCAAAAGCTAAAGTAACAGTAGATACAGATTCTACTACTCGTGTAGATTCTATTATTACAGTTTCTACAACAGATGCAGATATAGATGTTCAGGATGAAGGTTTAGCAGGAAGTGTAAATGTAACAGTTTCAAATCCAACTGATGAACGTAAAATTACAGCTTATGCTACAATGGATGCACCATTCAAAATGACAGACCTAATAGTTAAAGAATATACAACTGAAGAATTAAAAGCAGGAGTATCTGAAATAGATAGCTATACTAAAACTAGTGATATCGATATACAAAAAATTCAAAGCTATATGAAAACATTTGAAACTATTTGGGGCAAAGGAATAAAATTAACAGTTGACCCTACAGAAGTAACAGATAAAAGAAAAATAGAATTAAAAGTTCCTGAAGGTGTAACAATATCAGTTTCAAATTCTGATGTACTAGGAATTATTTCAAAATAATATAAAGATAAAACAAAAAGAGAAATATCATTTTAGATATTTCTCTTTTTGTTTATTTTAAAGTTATTTTTTCTTTAAGTTAATTTATATTAAAAACAATTTTAGTCTATAATATTATTTAAGACCTCCAATTGTAACTGCATCTAGTGTAATTTTACTTCCTTCAGGTAATGTTATTGTAACACCTTCTTGATTAGCAGTAACACTTGTAACTTTAGCACCTTTATTCATTAAACTTGAACCAAATGCATTAAAGTAATCTACTAATGTAGCTATTTGCTCGTTGTTAAGTTCTTTTAGATTTTCTTGTGTTAATCCACTATCTTTAATTTCTGTACCGCTATCTCTTAAAGCTATTAATTGTGCTACTGTGTAAGGCATTATTGTTATGTTATTTAAATCTATTGGAGATGTTAATTTAGTTCTTGCTGTTATTGTTTTTCCTGTGCTTTCAGCTGTTGTTGTAACAGTAACTTCTTTAGTTCCTGTTAAAGATTCGCTGTTAACTGTGACACTTCCATTTGTTGTTGAAACTGATATTTCTCCAGAAACCTTTGCTCCTTCTTTTGCTTGAATTGTTACATCTGCATTTGATTCAACTGTAACTTTTCCTATTTGATCCTCTTCTTTTGAAGCATCTCCTCCAATTTCAATAATTAGAGCTTCTCCTGATTTATTATTAAATGTTAAAGCTTCTTCTCCTACTTGATCTACAAATAATTTTCTTGTAGTATCTTTAGAAAGAGTTGCTCCTTTTAACTCTGCAACAGAATGTACTTCTATGTTGTCTATGTTAACTGTTGCACCAGCTTCAACATTCATTTTAATTGTTTTAGCACCTGAAAGAGCTTCATCTGATAATACTTTTGTACCATCTTTTAATGTGAATTCAGATGTAGAATCAGAATCAATCTTAAATAATCCGCCACTTAAGATAACTTCATTAGCATTAGCTGTTAGAGATTTGATATCTTGTTCATAAGTATTTCCAATTATTTCAAGAACTTTACCATTAGCAAAAATTTCTCTATCTGTTCCATTTGTTGCTTTTTCATAAGCTTTAATTGTAACTTTTTCATCTGTTAAAGAAACTATTGTATCTCCTTCGTTTAATGAGCTAATTAATTTAAGTGCATATCCTTTTGCATCTTGTGATTGTCCTTCATCCGAATCACTAAGTAAATCATAAGGATCGTTATATTTTGCAACTTCTGCTGCAGTCAATTTAATTTCTTCTCCGTCAATATACAATTTCTTTTCATTTTCTTTTTCAGCATCTACATAAACTTTTCCACCTTCAGTATCTTCTGCAGTAGCAGCTGTTTTAGCAACTACCATTCCCTCTAATGATGGTAAACTCTTTTTGGTTTCTACTTCACTAGATAAAGCACTTTCTCCTTCAGCTTTGTCTCCATCTATATGTACTATTAATACAAATTTATATTGTGTACCTGGGGTTAATTCATCTATAGTTATTTTTCCATCTTCATCAACTGTTACATTTTTTCTTATATCATCTGATCTATGCCATACGTTGCCATCAACACCGTCTACTTTTCCATTAACCCAAACTTCTACGTCATAAGTTACTGTATCTCCTAATTTTTCTATTGCATCTTTACTTGTAACTGTAAATTCTACTGTTGTATCAGTTTTTTTCTCAACTAATTGTGGAGTTATTGTTCCTACATTTAAGTTAATGTAATCTGTTGTTGTTTCTGTTGGTTTTGAAGCTTTTACTTCTCCTTTAGAACTGTTTGCAGAAATTGTAGCTTTGTAACGTTTATTAGCAGTTAGACCACCACCGATATCGCTTAATTTTATTTCTGTTGATTCTGCAGATACATCATTTTTTGTTGGGTTTGCACTAGAAGTATATTTACCATCCCCTTCATATTCATAAAGGTTTATTGTATAACCACTAAAAGCTTCATTTTCTGAATCAGAATATTTATCCCATTTTAAGACATCTGTTTTAGCACCTGTTTCATCTATATTTGTTTCGAAATGAAGTCCTGTAACTTCAGCTAGTTGTGATACTTCAAATTCAACTGCTTCTGTTTCTTCAGAATCTTTTGATGTTCCATCTTTAGCTTTTGTTTTAACAGTTACTGTATATTTTCCACCTTCAGATATTTTATCTGTTATATCTTTTCCAGTTGCTCCTTCACCTATACTAGCAGTTACTTCATCTACAATATTTCCATTTTCATCATATATTGTTATTATATATTCCTTAACTGTACTAGTTTCTAATGGTTCTGTAAATTTAACTTTTATTTTATTATCTGAACTATCATCTACTTCAACATCTGTAACTTTTTCTTCTTGTTTTGCAGATGAATCATTAGGAATTATTTCTGTATAAACTTCTGATTGATTTCCTGCAGCATTTTCTACTACAAAGCTTACTGCATATGCTGTGTTGTTTTTCAAATTCCAATCTAATACTGCATCAAATTTATCATTTTCAACTGTTGCTGATTTTCCTGTTGTAGTAATAGTATTTGCATCTGTTTCTCCAGAAGTTCCTTCCTTAAGCAAATAATATACTTTTACTATATCTTTTCCTGGTTTTGCTTCGAATTTTAATCCACCTTGTTCTGTTCCTTCACGTCTTGCACTTCTTTTTACAGCTTCTGGATGAATTCTATTTACAGTTATTGTAGTTGTTCCTACTACATCTTCTGAATCTTTTTCTTTTAGTACTAATGTTACTTGTTGCTCAGTTCCTTCTTCTACTACACCTTCAAGTGCAGTTTTTAATTGTATAGGAGAAAGTTCTTCTGATTCATCAGCATATTGGACAATTTCCAAACCAGTTGCTTCTTCGATTAGTTGTTCATTACCATCTTCATCTATATAATATAAGTCAAATTCTGTTTTTTCTTCTACTCTACCATTTTTTGATTTAATTTTCACACTGCTTGTATCCATATTTGTATCATTTACAGTATTGTTTCCATTTACTGTAAAGTCATATTTAGCTTCTACTACTGGTGTTTTGCTTGCTTCTGGTACATCTTTTACATAGTCAAGGTTTGTATTTCCATAAAAGTCTGATATTGCTATTACATCCTCAAGAGTAATTTCTCCATTGTTTTGAACATCTGCTGCTTCTGTGTTAAGTTCTGTGTGACCTGGATGTGATTGTGTCATATTTCCTTGAATATCTGATGCATAAATAACATCTTCTAAGTTAACTTCTCCACTTCCGTCAACGTCTCCATATACTACTACATTTTTATGTTCTTCTGTTCCGTTTGTTGTTATGAAGTCTCCTGTTGTTACTTCTGTTTTTCCATTTGCATTAACATTTGTGTATCCACCTAAGTCTTTTATCTCGTCAACAAGTACACGGTCAGATGGGTCTGATAATTGGAAAGCAACAACTGATGAATTTTTTGCGTTGTTTAATTCTCCTGCTTTATATTCACCAAGCATTTTTGTTGCTCCTGTTGCTGCAAGTGCTGTTCCTGATACTATAACACTTGCTAATGTTAGTGATGATAAAAATCTAAATTTTTTCACTTTTTCATTCCTCCCAAAGTTTATTTTTTTATCTAATTATTTTCTTATTTTTCTTACTACTAAAGCTCCGCTTACTAATGCTACTAACGCAATTGCAACTCCTACAAAGTATGTATTTCCTGCTTGTGTTATTTCTGTTATTTCGTTTCCGTTGTCATCTATATATTTTTCATCAGAATCATTTCCTGTTTCAGAATTAGATCCTTCTCCTTCTTCAGAAGCTGTTCCAGAACCAGAACCTTCTCCTTCATTACCTCCTGTTATTTCTGTAGCAGGTGTAACTGTTACTGTAGCTTGAAGACTTGGTACTGTATCTACTCCTACTGAATGTATTTCTGTAATATCAAAATTAAATGCTTTAGCTGGATCTTCTGCAGGTACTTCCATATCTTCTTTAGCTGTAAATACTACTGTATTTGTATTAGCTAATGAAATTACCATTATTTGTCCTTGTCCGTCATAGTTAGGATTAATTGTAGTTATTGATGGACTTACCTTTCTTGTTTCTGTTTCATCAAGTGCAAATTTAGTTGTGTCATATTTTACTTTGAAATCTTCTCCTCTTCCATCTGCAGTAACAGTAAGTTTTACTTGTTGTCCTGCTGTTATTTTTTGTGTATTTTCTGGTTCTACTCCAACTGTTGTAGCGTTTACACTACCTACCATAACCATTAAAGCTACTACTAAAATTGTTAAACTTGTTATTATTTTTTTCATTTTTATTACCTTCCTTTTTCTTATTTTTTATCATTGCACAATTTCGCTATTTTGTGTAATTGGGGAATTTTTTACACAAAAGTTATCCATTTTGTATTTTTATAAAATTTTATATTTATAATTACTTGAATTTTTTTATTATAAAAAAAAGAAATTTTAGCAATAGCTTTAGTAAAGAAGATTTATGCATAAAAATAGTAAATCAGAAAATATTTTTCTAATTTACTATTTTTTGTGCTACTTTTTCAGTAGTTTCTTATTAATATAACTCCTCTTTTAAAGTTAATTTTATTTTTCATAATTTACTATAAGTTAATTTTCCAGTAACCTTTTCTATCAGATCCTATTCTTTCTATAATTTTATTTTCTTTTAATTTTTTCATAATTTTCCTTATTGCTCTTGGTGTGATTTTTAATATGTTACTTAATTCTATTTGTGTAATATTTGGTTTTTCTTTGATTATATCTAATATCTTCTGTTCATTTTCTAGGAACTTTTCAGGGAATTTTTCTAGGAACTTATTAGTTCCTTGTAATTTCTTTTCCATACTTAATATTAAAGTTGTTCTATTAGGATTTAATGTTTCCTCTATTATAGGTTCTTTCCAATTTTTTTCTTTCCATGTTGCTTTTATATTAAACAGTCCAGAACCTGCTCTTTCTCCATAACCTAAATATGAGAAAATTTGGTGTAATATTGGGTTTCGTGGATCACTTTTTCCTCCATTAAATGCTTCCTTTATTGGTATTCTCATGTTTCCTGGATTTGAGAACTTAAAATATCTTTCTCCTTTTTCTATAATTACACTACCACTTTCATCAATTTGAAAATGTATTAAAGAATTCACAAGCGCCTCACGAATACTTTCATGAACTGGTGTATTTTCTATTCTCATCATTTTTTCATTTAATGCAAATGGAATTTCTATATCTGCCGTTAATTTGTTTACTATCTTATTAAAAAAACTCCATAAATTTCCAACTACATTGTCATCCATTGAGGTTATTCTTGCTTTCCATCTTAAATTAGGATTATGAATTTCCTCTACTTCTCTATAATCTAAATAGAATGAGGGTAAAATATTTAAAATATCCTCTCTATTTCCAAACATTAATAATCCTGCTAATGTTAATTTTTTATTTTTTCTATCCATTGCATTTATTAAACATAAAAATTCTTCATCAGAAACAAAATTCCATTTATGGCTATCTCCCTTATGAATTTCAAAGGATTTACGATAGTTTTTAAATGTTTCCATATTTATATTTTTTATATTATATTCTTCTAATACAACACTATCTTTTGATTTTTCTCCACTATCAATTATCATAGATCTTACTTCATGTTCATTACACTTAAAATCACCATCATTAAATCTTTTATAAGTTCCTGTTAATGGATTATTATTTATAAATATAGGTTTGTTTCTTCTATTCGCTCTTGGAATATTAATTATTATAATTGTTTTGTTTTCGATATTCATAACTTCAATATTGTCATCATTTAAAGTATTAAAACTAACTTTTTCTTTATTATTAATGTTGTTCCAAAAATCTTTTAAAATATTCTGAACATTATCAATTCCTTCTACTGTATATATTTTTTTATTTTTATCTTCTTTTACTCCTAAGACAATAATACCGTCCCTTAGTATTCGACATAGCAGAATATGTTTCCCATAAAGATTTTGGTAATTTATTTTTTGATTCTTTAAATTCAATTTCCCTATTTTCTCCTAATGATAACATATTTAATATTGACAACTTATCCATATTTAAAACCTCACTTTTCTGTTAAATAGTATATCATTTTTTATAACATTTATCAATAACTATTTTCAGCGAAGATAATTATAGTATTAAATTTTTACTAGAATTCAATAAACATCATGTATTACACAAAATAGCGAAATTGTGCAATGATGAAAAAATAAGAAAAAGGAAGGTAATAAAAATGAAAAAAATAATAACAAGTTTAACAATTTTAGTAGTAGCTTTAATGACTATGGTAGGTAGTGTAAATGCAGCAAGCGCCTCACTAAACATATCTGAAAAAGCAGCAATAAAAACAGGAGATACTGTTGTAATGACAATAGATTTAACAACACCAGTAAAAGGAATAAGTCTTTCATTAGCAATACCAGAAGGATTTAAGTATACAAGTACTTCAGTAACACCAATGAATGAAGGTGAAACATTTACAATTACTGATGGAGCAATAAAACAAGGAAAGAACACAAGACTATCAGTATCTAATGGAAATGGATACAAAACAAAACAAATTAAAATAACATTTACAGCAACAGCAGATGTTACAACAGGAGCAACAAAAGATTTTGCTGTAACAAGATTTGAAGCAGCTGAAACACCATCAGAAACATTAAGCACTGCACCAATGACAGTAACAGTAAACCCTACTTTACCAGATCCAACACCAGAAGGTGGAGAAGGTTCTGGAACAGGTTCTGAAGGAGGAAAAGGATCTAATTCTGAAACAGAAAATGATTCTGATTCTAAAGGAAAATATATAGATGACAACGGAAACGAAATAACAGAAATAGCACAAGCAGGAACAACATATTTTGTAGGAGCTGCAATTGTTTTAGTAGCATTAGTAAGCGGAGCTTTAGTAGCAAGAAAAATAAGAAAATAAATAGTTATTAAGGTCTAGGAAATTGCAAGCAAAAGTAATTTCCTAGAAAAAAGAAAGTAAACTATAATTTGCAAAAAACAAAAATCTATAATAAATAAAAAATAATGAGGAGGAAAGAAAATTGAAAAATTTTAGATTTTTATCATCATTAGCAGTAGCAGGAATGTTAACAACAAGTATAATGGGAACAACACTTGCAGCAGAAGGAGATGTACAAACAAGAAATTTAGGTACATACAAAGTTGCAGACAAAGCTGCAACAGCATTTATATTAGACAATATAGATGATAAAGTTACAATGGGAGATTTAAAAGCAAGTGATACGTTTAAAGACAAAAATATAACAGCAGATGCACCAATATCAAATGATACTGTATTAGGAACAGGAAGCAAATTCAAAGTAGACGATAAGGAATATGTAGTAGTAGTATATGGAGATGTAAATGGCTCAGGAACAATATCAATAGATGATGTTGTAAAAGTAGCAGAAATGGAAGCAGAATTAACAGAAGCAACAGATGCAGAAAATGAAGCAGCAGATGTAGCAAATGACGATAATAAAGTAACAATAGATGATGTTGTGAAAATAGCAGAATATGAAACAGGTTATACAGATAAATTAGTAGATCCTGAACCAGAAATGGATAAAGAAAACCCACCAGTACAAAGTCAATATGACTTTACAGTAAATGAAAACAATACTGTAAATGATACTAATTCTGCAACAAGTACAATGAAAATTACAACTGAGAAAAAAGTTGATAAACTTACTAAATTCCAATTAGTATATATTAATAAAGAAGGTAAAGAATCAGATGCTATGAATGTTGATGATTTACAAATGAATCAATATGCTGACGAAGCAGATGTTGCAGTTGTAGACTTTACAAGTATGATAACAGCTATGAAAGATGTGAATGAAAACGTTCTTAAAGATAAAAAAATAACATTAAAATTAAAATCTGAAGACGGAAAAGAAGTTCTAGCTACAACAGAGATAACAGTAAATACAGTTAAACCAGAAGCAGCTAAAATAAGTGCAAAACGTGAAGGAACAGAACAAGCTAGATTAAAATTCGAAGCAAAATCTGGAAGTGATATAGTAAAAGTATATTACACAGTTGAAGAAAATGAAAATGCAGAAACAAATTCAAAAAAATTTATGACAGCAGAAAAAGATAATGTTAAATTAATGACTGTTTCAGGAAATTCATTTGATAGTGTATTAGATGGAATTACTTCATTAGTAAACAATACTAAATATGTAGTAAACTTTGTAGTAGAAAATGCAGTTGGAAACTATGCAGAAAATGTATATCATGCAGTAGTTCCAAAAGATTCTTCTGCAAAACAAGAAGAAAAAGTTACAAACCTTAAAATAAATGATAATTTATCAGCTGAATGGACAGCTCCAACAGTGCCTCCAACTAATTATACTGTAATAGTATATAATGAAGCAGGAGAAGTAATAGGAGAAATAAATAATGTAACCGAAACAACTCAGACTTTAGCTACCATCGTTAAAGAAAAAGGAAAATATTCAGTATCAGTTATTTCCAATGGAGATAAAATAAACGGAACTTCAGCTGATTCTGAGGAAACAGAAAAAGTTGAATTTGAAGTAACACAATTAGCTGAAGTTACAGGTATTCATTTTGAAACAAATGAAGAAACAGATGAAGTATATTTGAAATGGGATGAATATTCTGATGTAGAAAACGAAGCTTTTAATGGTTACACAATAAAAATATATGAATATGATCCAATAAATAAAAATTATAAACAAAGTGAATCATCTAAAAACGAAAATATAACTAAAAATTTAACGGAAATAAAATTAAGTGATGTTCATGATTTATCATCAACATTTACTCCAAACCCTAATATTCGTTATAAAGCTGTAATTTCTGCAAATAGTTCTAAAGGAAAAGTAATCTCTTCAAAACCAACAGAAACAGAAAAGGATTACTTTAACTTAGTAATTAATACTTTAACACCTGTAGATATAAATATAACAGATACATCAATGAAATTACCTCTAACTACTACAACAGATACTACATTAAAAGCATTAGGAAATGAAGTAACATATGATGTAGAAGTTTGGAGCAAAACTTCATCAAGTACAGCTGAAGAACATTTTGCAAGAGAGGATGACGGTGTAAGAAAAAACGTAACAGTTGACAAAAATGGAGATATACTAATTGATGGATTAAAACCATATACAGAATACAAATTTGTTTTAGTAGTTCACATAGATGGAGATGAAGCAGAAGGAAGAAGTAAAATATCAAGTGCAACAGCAAAATTTACTAAGAAAACTTTACCTTCACTAGAAGGAAAAGTAGTTATTAAAACAGCTACTGACAAAAAAGCTACTGAAGGTGGAAAAGTTTATGCAGGTTCTAACAAAGAAATATACATTGATGGTGTAGAAGTTGATACACAGCATGCTGAAACATATTATGATCCTATGAAATTGCTTTCAGGTGCGCCAACAGGAATGCCATCAGTAAGTTATTTTATTAGATCATTAAATGAAGGTGACACAATTGTTTCTATGACTGAGGATAAAATTAAAGTAAAAGCAGCTAATGTTGCAACAAGTGGGAATGATAGACAGATAAATGCCCAAGGAAGAGTAGTTGAAATAATTGGAAATAATTATGAACAAGACATCAAAGCTGTTTCAGAAAATGCTAAAGAAATTATCTTAAATGGAGGATTGTTCAAAATTAATAAAGAATCTACATCTAAATTTACATTAGAAAATGGTGTAAAAGTTAAAACAGATATTTCATCAAATTCCGATAGTGTAAAAGTAAATGTTGTAGCTGGTGCGTCAGCTACTATAGATGATATAGAAATTCATTCTACTGCTGCTTTAGATGCAACTCTTTCTATAGCATCATCTAAGAGAGTTTTAACTGTAAAAGAAGTAGGAAATGATACGATATCAATTAATAACAAATCAGGAAATGAATTAATTGTTGAATTTGATGGAGATGCAACAATTGGAAAAACTCAAGTAGGAAAAGTTACGATAGAATCAAATGCAGATGTAACAATTAAAGCAACAGAAAAAGCAAATGTAGGAGCTGAATTATCAATTGCTACAACAAATGGAAGCATTACTTTCGATACAACTTCTCAAGGACAATTAACAGGAACTAAAGAAATTACTGTTTCAACAACAGCTGAAAGTGTAGCAAAAACAATAACAGCAAGAACTAAATTAACATCTCCAATAGATTTAAGCAATAAAGAAATTTTACCTTATACAATTGAACAATTAAAAGCATTAAGAGATGAAGGAACTGTGATTAAAGACTCTGCAGGTGAAACAATTGGAGCATTATCTCAAACAGACATTGAAGATCTTAATAATGATAAACTAACTCAATTAGTAAATTACTTCAATGCTTTTGGTTCAAGTTTAATGAGTATAGGCGCTAAAGTTTCAAATGTTACTGCTAATCAAGAAGGTGTTACAATAACATTACCTGCAGGTAGTGTAGTTACACTAGATTCAGTTACAATTGGAGGTCTTAAATAATAATATAGACTAAAATTTTGTTTTAGTATACGTTAAAATGGAATATCTTTAAATAAAAAATCATAACCACCTGTTTACGGGTGGTTATAATTTTTAGATTTTTATTATTTGATATTCTTAATGTTTTGACTTTCAACTTTATCAGCATCTGCAAAATCAATTGTAATATCTTCTGAATCTTTAGAAACAGTTATTTTAGCTTTTGTACCATTTATTCCAAATGATGCAAGATATGCATTTAATTTTGCAACATTTTCAGCTGTTGTATCGTCGTCAGCATCTACAACACCAGTGATAGAATCAAGTACAGCTTTATCAGCAGTATCTTTTACATCATATTCTTTAAGTTCAATTCCACTTAAAGCAAATGGAGCTTTTGTATTTGCTCTTGCTGTTACTTTTACATCACTACTACTGTCTTTTGTTTTATTTACAGTTATGTTTTTATTTCCAGCTAACTCAGGGTTCTTAATATCAACTGTTCCATCAGTTACAGTTATATCAAGGTCACTCTTAACATTTAGTTGGTTACCAGCAATAGATCCGCTTACTTTTACCGGTCCATTGGCAGTGATTTTTATTGCACCGTCTTGTGATGAACCATATCCTTCTTCACCTACTAAAGTAATTTCTACACCACCTGTTGGGTTATTAAATGTTAAATCATTTGTGCTATCATTAGCTGTTACTTCAAATTTTGTTCCTGTAGCTTTGATTTTAGTATCTTTAGAAACAGTTACATCAACACCGTTTATTTTAACATTTGAACTAGCTGCAACTTCTACCGCTTTATTTCCTGTAACATCAGATGAACTCTTAAGTACTATCTTACCACCATCAGTTGCTACATTTAAACCACTAATATTGAAGATTGCTTCACCACTTAAAGTTACAGTCTTAGGAGCTTTACCATTTGTTGTTGAAATTGCTCTTGAGAAACCATCTCCAACTAAATCAAGGTCCATACCTTCAACTGTTGCACCAAATGCTCTTGTAGCTGATCTGTTATGTAATTCAACAGTAACTTTTTCAGAAGTGTAAGTAATTACATCATCTTTAGCTAATATATCTACAATGTTTCTAACCTTTGTTAGGTTTGCATCATAATCAGTAAGATTTGTGTATTCTACTCCATCTATTGAAATACCATTAGTTGTTTTAGCAATTTCTTTATTTCCTGTCTTACTGTTGTCATCAAGTACCTTATATTCAGTTATTTCAGGCATTTCTTTCTTTGTAGTACCTTGTGCAGAACTTCCGAAAGGTGATTTACCTTCTACACCATCAACTTGAGCTACTAAAATAAATGCATATTCTTTTCCACTCTCTAGTCCATCTACAACGAAGTCTCCTGTTTTCTTATCAACTGTAACAGTTTTAGTTGTTAGGTAATTAACTTTTCCACTAGTCCATCCATCTTCACCTGTGACTTCATAAACTTCAACTGTATATACTGTTGTTTTTCCAGCAACATTTACTTGTGGTGTTAAATTTAATGTAGCAGAATTAGTTGTTGTTGATTTTACAGATATGCTTTGAGCTCCTATTGTAAAGAATTTCTCTGACTCTGCTTTTGAATTATCTGTTGAAATCATTGCTAATTGATTTTGTTTAGCTCTAATGCTAACTTCTGCTTGATATATAACTGTATCTGTTACATAACTTGTAATATCAATGCTCTTTTCTGCTGTATATAATGTTCTAGTAGGAGTATTTGATTTATTTCCATTAGCATCTATTGTATATAATTTTACTTCATAATCTCTTATATCTTCTTTAGCATAATCGCTTTCCCAAGATAAAGTTTTTGTAGAAGTTTTACTATCATAATTGAATTTAACATTTTGAACTGCTTTATATTCTCCAACAGTTACTTCATTTGATTCAGCTGGTTCTGAAGGTGTTGTTTTTGTATCTCCTTGTGTTGATACAGCAATTTTATATGTTCCTGGTACTGCCATATCTACTTTAGCTTTAGATTTTAAATCTGCAACAGATATTTCCATATCAGTTATATCTTTTGCTTCACCTACAACTTTGCCATCTTTATAAACTGTAACTGTGAATTTTTCGCTTACTAGAGCGTTTTTGTCTTCAAATTTCCAAGTAAATTTTGCATTAGCTGCTGTTCCCTCTTTTTCTAGTTCAGGAGCTTTAACATTAGCAACTTTTCTTGCTGAAGTTATTCCTTCATCTGTTGTTATTGTTACAGGTCCTAATACTGCTGATCTACTTCCATATTCATCTTCTAATACATAGTATAAATCATACGCTTTCTTATTTTTTAAATCAGTTAATATAGTTTGATTATCAACCTTACCATCTTTTACATCAACATAAGGTCCTTTTTCAAAATCGAAATCTCCTATTTCAGCTGCTGTACCTGGTGTAGTAGCATCTGTATATTCTACAGGTACATAATACATTTTAACAACTTTACTATCACCATAAGTATCTAAAGTTAGATTTGCAGTATGTGTTCCGTTACGATCTGTTTTTACATTTCCAACGCCATCAGTTGCTATTTCTTTTGTATGTTTGTTAAATGTAAATTCAGTTAAAACATTATTTTTACTATCAACTAATTTAGCTTTGATTTCTCCATCTGGGTAGTTTGTTTGACTTGAAAGATTATAATACGATGTTGATGCTGTTGGTACAACAATTTCACTTGTTTTTCTTGGAATTGTTATATTTGATGCTATAACAGTTCCATCTTTTCCATCAGCTTTTATAACTACCAATTTAGCTCCAGTAAGGTCTTCTTCAAGTTCTTTTTTTAGTTTTATTGTTGCTTTGCTTTTTGTTTGATTTTCAGTATTAACAATATTATTATCATTTATTGTTACTTCATATTCATATTCAACTTTTTCTTCTTCTAGTTTTACATCTAGTTTTTCACCTAAGGCCCAGAATTTTTGAATAGCTAGTGAATCACGTCCATCTATTACGCCATCATTTACTACATCTACAGCTTCTTTTATTGCCTCATTACCATCTAATTTTGCAACTGTTTCTGCATCTCCAGCAAAATATTTTTCTGCTAATAATGCATCCTGACCATTAACAATTGCATCTTGTTTTGCATCTCCATATACAACTACTGTATATTTTTCTCCATTTGATAGAGTAAATGTATCTCCTGTTGTCACTTTAGTATCTTCTGATGCAATAGCTTTATCGTTAAAAGCTGACATTGTAGAATAATCACCTTTTAAATCTTTGATAGTTAAACTATCTTCAGCACTATCTAATAGGTATGGTACAACATTTTTTGTTGTTGGTAGTAATTTATTGTATATTCCAAGTCCTGTTGGTTTTACATGATCTGCAGCAAAAGATGTTGCTCCTATAGTACCAACTAGCATTCCTGCTAGTACAAGTGATGATATATATTTTAAATTCTTTTTCACTTTTCATTCCTCCTAAAAGTACAATTTTTTATATTCAAATTAAAATTTAATAACTTATTATTTAGCAAATTTTTTTGTTGCTACAACAGCTCCTGCTACTACAACTAAAACAATTGCTCCTACTATAACTGGTGCTCCAGCTTGTGGTATTTCTGTTATTACTTTTCCATTTGTTCCAACTTTACCACTTTCTTTTTCTTTTTCTTCTTCTCCTGATCCTGTTTCTGTTTCAGTATCTCCTGTTGGATTTTCTGTTTCACTTCCTCCTGCTGGTGGATTTCCTGTTTCTTTTTCAACTACTGATACTGATGCAGCACTTGGTGCAGATTGTTCTGGTTCTGAAACGAAATTTGATATTGTAAATGGTACAGCTGCTGATGTTTTTAATGCTTTAAATTGTAATGTTACAGTTCCTTCTGTTTTGTTTCCTACTTTTGTAACAACATATTTAATTGTTCCTAATTGTGGGATTCCTACTGTTGGTGATCCACCAATTCCTGTAGCTGAACCTTCTACATATTCAAATACACTTGAATCATATGTCATAACAAATTGTACTAATTCAGATGTTTCATCTACATTTACAGTTACTGTAACTATATCTCCTTCTTTAACTTGTGATGGTGCTGATAAACTTGCAGCATTTACGCTTGTTGTTGCTACTAATAATACTACCAATGTAGCTATTAAACTTAATAATATTTTTTTCATTTTTATTACCTTCCTTTTTCTTATTTTTTCATCATTGCACAATTTCGCTATTTTGTGCAATCTTTTTTAAACTTCCTTTGCTTTGCAAATTAGTCTTGTTAATCCTCCCGGATTACAGGTTATGAGAGTTACCTCTCTTTTACCATCTTTGTTTTGATTTAAACATTTTAAATCTTTTGGATTGCAAGTATATATGTTGTAAATTTTATATGTAATCTTTGTATGTTCCTCCTTACCTATTACGTAAAAAGTGTCACCTACTTCTAGCTCTTTCAATCTTTTGAGCATTTTAGTGTAGTTGTGACCAATTATGCAAAAATTACCCGGACTATTTATGGTTGGACCATAAAATTTAGTTACTGATACATCTAACCCATCGACAGTACTAAGTATATTATTTTTTACACCTATTTTGTCAATTACGAGTTCACCAATAACCTTATAATTCCCCATTGTATCTGGTAAATCACTTCCTATCGTTTCATCAACTGCTGGTTCTTGTTGTTCTTCTTGTTCTTCTGTATTATTTATATTTTCGTCAATATCATTTTCTTCAGCTGTATTCATAGGATTTTCTTCTGTTTGATTAGTTGGATTGTCATTTTTTAGTAAACCATACGAAACAATAGAAATTACTATAATTAAAATTACAATGCATATTACTCCAAAGATTTTTTTCTTATTTAATTTTTTTTCTTTGTATCTTTTACCACGATTATGCGGAACTCCTGTTTTCACATCTAATAAATACTCACCTCCCTATTAACACATCTAAATAAATGCTCACCTCCTTGTTTCAATATAAATACAGCTTTTTTCTAGAACAATTCCTTTTTAAGAATAATCCTTTTAAGATTATCTTTTCTGTATTTTATCCCAAATTAGATTAAATGTCAATAAAAATTTTGAATATTTTTAAATAATTTAAATTCGTCTACAAATTATGATTTCAATATGCTTTTCGGAATTTTTTAAAAAATAATAAGATCATAAAAAATAATGATCTTATTTAAAGTATTTTTTATTATAATTTATTTTACTGACTTAATTATATTATCTATAAGCAAACTGTTTGTAACAACTCCTATTCCGCCTGGTACCGGAGTTATTGCATACGCTTTGTCTTTTACATCTTCAAAGTCAATATCTCCAACCATTTTTCCGTCTTCAAAATTTATGCCTACATCTATTAATATTGCATTTTCTTTTATCATATTCTTTTTTAAGAATTTTGCTTTTCCTATTGCCATTACAATTATATCTGCATTTTTTAATATTTCTTCTATGTTTTTTGTTTTTGAGTGACATACTGTAACTGTTGCATTTTTGTTTAAAAATTGTGGAATAAGTGGTTTTCCTACAATGTTGCTTCTTCCTACAATTACTACATTTTTTCCTGTTAGGTCAATTTTATAGTATTCTAATATTTCTATTACTGCCTTACTTGTACATGGAATATTAATGTTAGTATTTCCTAAAAATAATTTTCCCATATTGTTTATGCTTACACCTTCTATGTCTTTTTCTGGTGGTATTTCGTTTATTAAGCTTGATATTTTTTTTGGCAAGGGCTCTTGAAACATTATTCCCGTAATTTCTTTGTTTTCTTTTATTTCATTAAAATTTTTTATAAATTCTTCTTCTGAAGATGCAAGTTTTAGCAAAAACTTTATTCCATATTTTGTACAATTTTTTTCTATTTTTTTTATATATGTTAAGCTTGCTTCGTCTCCTGCTATTCCCAATACTGCTATATATGGTATTTTGTTTTTTTGTTTTAAATTTTCTATTTTTTCTTCAAAGTCTTTTTTTATGTTTTCTGCAACTGGTTTTCCCTCTAATAATAATTCCATTTGGCTTTATATGTTAGGTTATTCTAACATAATCCTCCTTTTATAAATTTAAATTAACATATTTATATAAAATTAAACTTAGATTTATTTTATATTAAACAACATAACCTTTTAAAATTTCAAGTTTTATAAGTTCTGCATCACTATGCATTTTTAAATATTTTAATTTTGTTTCAAATTTGTACTGTTCATCTTGTATAGATTCTAAATTAATTTTTACATTTACAATACTTGCTTCAACAGATGCCATACCATAGTAGCTACATATTTTAAAATCACTAGATAACATTTGGTTTCCAATTTTACTTATTTTGTTTGTAAGCTTTAAAGTTTCTAATGCTTTTTCCGTAACTTTCATACAAAATTCTACAGCTTGTTTATTTGCTTCTTGATATTTTAGAGGTTCTTCTTTTCTTATTTTATAGCTGCTTAAAATTTCTTCTAATACCTCTTTGTCTTTGTCTATTATTTGAAGAACTTCTTTTTTTAAATTTTCTGCTTCTTCTTTTATTTTTATAACTTCTTCTTCAACATCTGCATATTTTTTCTTTCCTATTGTTAAATTACATATATATTTTATAAGTGAATTTAATTCTGAAAGCACCATGCCAACAACACTTCCACCTGCAATTTCTATTTCTTTGTTTTCTAAATCTTCTAGTATTGGTTCTAATTTTTCATTATACATCTTCTAATTCCTCCTTATAACTATAAACTTTATAATTTAAGCCTACTAAAAATAGTGAAATTATGATGTTTTTAATTTTTTTTTCTTCTTAAAATCCAATTTTCTTCTACTTTTATTGGTAATTTTATTTTTACTTGTTGGCCTTGCTTTCCGTGGGTTTACGGTGTCTATTTTTTCGTCTGTTTCCACATCCCACAAGTTGTCTATTGTAAATTTAACAGGTTCTAACTTATTTGGAATAAGTATTTCTAATTCATCTCCAATAGATAATTTGTTTCTTATTTCTATTGTAGATTTTTCTTCTTCATATTTTACAACTTTTCCACCAAATTCATAATTTGCATTGTATTGCTTTCCTTCATATTCTTGAATATCTTTATTTTCTCTACTGTTAAAATAAAATGTTGTAAGTCCTCTTGTCTTTATTTTTTCAATTTCTTTCATGTATTTTTCTGGATTATACTCAGTTGGATTTGCTAAATAGTCGTCTATTGCTGCTCTGTAAACACTTACAATGCTTGCTATGTAATATTCTGTTTTTAGTCTTCCCTCTATTTTTAAACTATCTACCCCTAAGTCAATAATTTCAGGAAGTTCGTTTATTAAGCATAAATCTTTAGAAGATAAAATGCTTGTACCATGCTCATCAATTTCAACAGGCATTAGATTTCCCGGATTATTTTTTTCTTCTAAATATACATTATAAGACCATCTGCAACTTTGAGCACAACTTCCATAGTTTGCACTTCTACCACATAAAAAATCACTTAAAAAGCATCTTCCTGAATATGCAAAACATATTGCACCATGAATAAATATTTCTATTTCCATATCTTTTGGTTTGTTTTCCATTATGTATTTTAGTTGATTTTTGTCTAATTCTCTTGCTAAAATCATTCTTTTTGCACCTTGCTCATACCAAAACTTACAAGCTTCTAAACTTACAAGATTACTTTGTGTGCTAATGTTTACCGGAATGTCTGGTGCATATTTTAAGACTGAAGAAATAACTCCCGGATCTGAAGCTATAATTCCATCTGGCTTAATTTCATTTAATTTTTTACACATTGAATGTATTTCTGCATAGTCTGTATCCCATGCATAAATATTCATTGCTACATATACTTTTTTTCCAAGTGTATGTGCATATTCTATTGTTTTAAATAAATCTTCATCATCAATGGCTGCTCTTGACCTTAAAGATAAACTTGCAGTTCCTAAGTATACTGCATCTGCTCCATATAGAAATGCTATTTTTGCTTTTTCAAAAGACCCTGCTGGTGCAAGTAATTCCGGTTTTTTCATATTACACCTCTCTTTTTAGTAATACGGTCAATAGGAAACGGTCATTTGGGACGTCCTTTTTTGACACACTTTTTTATTAATTTAATATATTTATAGAGCGTGTCAAAAAAGGACGTCCCAAATGACCGTTTCCCATTGACCGCAAATTTCGTTATAGCGAGACCATCACCTACTTCTAAAATTTCAGTTTCTAAATTAGGATTTTGAGTAACCTCTGCTATATATTCTCTTAAATTTCTAACTGCTGTACGTTGTTTATGTTTGTTATAATCACTCATTACATATCCTTTGTATAAAATATTATCCGCAAATATTGTACCTTCTGCGGATAACATTCTTAAAGCTTCTTTTAAGAAAAATGGATATTTTCCTTTTGCAGCATCAATAAAAACCATATCGTATTTTTTATTTAAAGTTGGTAATATTTCTACTGCATCTCCAACATATATGTTTATTTTGTCTTCTAGCTCCATTTCTTTTATATTTTGTTTTGCAGTCTCTACTCTTTCTACATCTCTTTCTATAGTATCTATTTTTCCCTTTTCATCTAAAAAATTTGTAAAACATATTGCAGAATATCCAACAGCTGTCCCAATTTCCAATATATTTTTAGGTGGACATTTTTTTAATGTTTTTTCTATTTCTTGCAGTGTATCATCCATTATTATTGGAATTTTGTCTTCTAATGCTTTTTGTTTTATTTGCTCTAATTTTTCTTTATTCATTATCTACTATCTTCCTTATTTGAATACCATTTATTTATTGTTATTTCTTGCTGCTCTTTCTCTTTCTTTGTTATTTAATATTTTCTTTCTTAATCTTATTGATTTTGGTGTAACTTCAACTAGTTCATCATCTTGTATAAATTCTATTGCTTTTTCTAAGCTCATTTGGATTGGTGGAACTAAATGTAGTGCTTCATCTGAACCTGATGCTCTTGTATTTGTTAAATGTTTTTCTTTACATACATTTACAGCTAAATCTTCTCCTCTTGAATTTAAACCTACTATCATTCCTTCATATACTTCTACACCTGGACCTATAAATAAGTCTCCTTTTTCTTGTGCATTAAATAATCCATATGTTATAGATTTTCCTGCTTCAAATGCTACTATTGTTCCACGAACTCTAGCAACTACTTCTCCTTTAAATGGTTCATAGCCTTTAAACATACTTGCCATTGTTCCTTCACCTTTTGTGTCTGTTAAAAATTCTGTTCTGTATCCTATTAAACCTCTTGCAGGAATATTAAATTCTATTTTTGTATGACCGGTCTTCAGCCGGTTCCATATTTACCATTTCAGCTTTTCTTCTTCCAAGTTTTTCTATAACCGTTCCACAAGAATCGTCTGGTACATTTACAACTAATGTTTCTATAGGCTCACATTTTACACCATCAATTTCTTTTATAATAACTTTTGGACGAGATACTAAAAGCTCAAATCCTTCCCTTCTCATTGTTTCTATTAATACAGATAAATGAAGTTCTCCCCTTCCTGATACTTCAAAAGAATCTGGAGTTTCTCCTTCTTTTACACGAAGTGATACATTTCTTTCTAGTTCTTTAAATAGTCTATCTCTAATGTGTCTTGATGTTACAAATTCTCCTTCTCTACCTGCAAATGGTCCATTGTTTACACTAAATGTCATTGTAACTGTTGGCTCATCTATGTTTACAAATGGAATTTTTTCTATATGTTCAGGGTCACATACTGTTTCTCCTATACTTATTTCTGATATTCCTGCAAATTCTATAATATCTCCTGCTGTTACTTCTTCTACTTCTACTTTTTTTAGTCCAACATGTGTGTATAGTTTTGCTATTTTTCCTTGTGAAATAGTATCGTCTGATTTACATACACTAACTGTCATTCCAACTTTAAATTTTCCACGTTCTACTCTTCCTACTCCTATTCTTCCAACATAATCATCATAATCTATGTTTGAAACTAGCATTTGAGCAGGTCCATCTTCTTCACAGTTTGGTGCTTCTATAGAATTTATCATTGTTTCAAAAAGTGGTGTCATATCACTATCTTCATCTGATAGATTTATTTTTGATGTACCATTTTTTGCTGATGTATATACAACAGGGAATTCTAACTGTTCATCTGTTGCATCTAATTCTATAAATAATTCTATTACTTGGTCTACAACTTTTTCTGGGTTGCTTCCTGGTCTATCTATTTTATTTATTACAACTATTGGTTTTAAATTTAATGCTAATGCTTTTTTCAAGACTTCTCTTGTTTGTGGCATTGCCCCTTCAAAGGCATCAACTAATAAAAGTACTCCATCAACTGTTTTTAGTACTCTTTCTACTTCTCCACCAAAGTCTGCATGTCCTGGTGTGTCTACTATATTTATTTTTATGTCTTTATACATTACTGATGTATTTTTTGATAATATTGTTATTCCTCTTTCTTTTTCTAAATCGTTTGAGTCCATAACTCTTTCTTCTACTTGTTCGTTTTCTCTAAATACATGGCTTTGTCTTAATAAACTATCTACTAGTGTTGTTTTTCCATGGTCTACGTGTGCTATTATTGCTATGTTTCTTATTTTTTGGTTGTTCATTTTTTATTCTTCCTTTCTCTTTTTGCCTCAAGGTCTTTTTCCTTGAATTTACATTTCTTCCTATTTACTAACTTTGTTATTATACTATATTTGTATTTTTTTGTCAATTTGTAACAAATTTTAATAGTGTATTTAATTGACAAATTTACATAATTATGATACAATTTTGACGATACCAATTGTGATATCGCAGAACCCCCTCTTTTTCGTAACTTTTTAATAATTTAAGTTTAAGGAGGAATAATATGTCTAGAAAAAAAATGGATTCTTGGGATTATAGTGAGTACTATGAGAGAGCTATGGCTCTTTGGGGAACAACCGGAGATGAGCGTAGACATTCAGTTGCAGAATTTTCTCGCGATATCGATGAACAGTTTGAACCAGATGAGTGGACAGACAAATTAAAGAGAGTCGCTAGAGGAAGCGAATCCTAAATCATCTTTTAGAAAAAGAGGGAAGGGAGAGGATTATCCTCTCTTTTTTATTTTTAAATCAACTAAGCCAAGAGTATAAAAAACTAGATTTTGGCCTCTAGTCTATTTTACTAAACTCATAATATTTTCCATAATTTTATTTGTTACTATTTCAGCAGTTTCTTTATCTTTTTTATTTTTCTTGTATTCTTCTAAGTTCATAGGTTTTCCATATGTAATAATTGCTTTTTGAAATAGCTTTTGTCCCCCTGTTATTCCTACTGGAATTACTGTTGCATTAGTATTTAAAGCAAAATATGCAACACCTGTTTTTGGTTTTATACCTTTTTTTAGTCCATTTCTTGTTCCTTCTGGAAATAGAGCTATACATTTATTTTGTTTTAATGTTTTTAGTGCATCTTTCATTGGTCCTAAGTCTTTTTCGTTTCTTTTTACTAATATTACATTAAATATTTTTCCAAGTAGTGCCATAAATGGATTTTTCGCAAGTTCTTCTTTTGCAATAAATCTTGTATCATCTCTTTTACAAGTTATTACTATTAATGGTGGATCGAGCATTGTTGTGTGGTTTCCACAAAATATTAATCCTCCTGTTTTTGGAATATTTTCTGTTCCTTCTATTTTTAATCTATATACTATCTTACAATATATAAATATTACAGATCTTACTATCCATCTTAAAATTTTGCATAAAATGTTTTTCAATTTAACACCCTCCGTTTTTCTTTTATTATTTCTATTATTTTGTTTGTAACTTCTTCTATACTTAAATTACTTGAATCTACATAAATTGCATCTTCAGCTTGCACAAGTGGTGAAATATCTCTTTCAGTTTCTAATTTATGCCTTTTTATTATAGATTCTAGCACTTCTTCGTATGGTGTTTCAATTCCTTTTTCTAAATTTTGTTTATATCTTCTTTTTGCTCTTTCCTCTAAAGAACAGTCTAAAAAGATTTTTACATCAGCATTTGGAAATACAACTGTTCCAATGTCTCTACCTTCCATTATTATATTTTTAGTCTTTCCCATTTCTTTTTGAATTGGAGTAATTTTATCTCTTATTATTTTTATGGCTGCAAATACTGCAACTACATTGTCAACCTTTGCTGTTCTGATTTCTTCTGTTACATCGTTATTGTTTAAATATACTTTTTGAATTCCATTTTCTTTTTTTAATTCTATTTTTATATCTTTCAAAACATTTGCAATTCCTTCTAAATCTGAACTACTAATATTTTTATTTAAACAGTCTAATGCAACACATCTATACATTGCTCCTGTATCTATTGATATTAAATTTAATCTTTCTGCAATTAATTTTGTTACTGTCCCTTTTCCGCTTCCTGCAGGTCCATCAACTGCTACTACAAATCCCATTTTTATTTTCTTCCTCTCTTTTAGCTCAAATTAATTTGAATCATTTAAAATTCTTTACACTTTTCTTTACTCAAAAATTAATTAATTCTATTTTTTTACTTTACCTTTATGAATAAAAAGCGAGCCTTTTATTATTATATAATGATTTTTTTAATTGTCAATACTAAAAAAGACAAAGCGATTTTTTTGAGATAAAAAAAAGACGGAGTTATTTTTTTCTCCGTCCCCAAAAGCATCACTCTTTTATCATATAAATTTCTGCTCCTAAATTATTTAATTTTTCTTCTAATTTTTCATAACCTCTTAAAATATATTCTATATTGTCTACTTTTGTTGTTCCTTTAGCTGTTAATCCTGCTAAAACTAAACTTGCTCCTCCTCTTAAATCTGTTGACTTTACTTTGCTGCCATATAGTTTTCTTGTTCCTTTTATAATTGCAGTTTTTCCTTCTATATTTATTTTAGCTCCCATTTTTGAAAGTTCTCCTGTATATTTAAATCTATTTTCAAATATATTTTCTACTATTACTGATGTTCCTGATGCTGTGCATAAACAGGCCGCCATTATTGCTTGCATATCTGTTGGAAATCCTGGATATGGCATTGTTCTTATATTTATTGCTTTTAGTCTTTTAGGTGCTTTTAATTTTACTTCTTCTGATTTTATTTGTATTTTACATCCCGCTTCTGTTAGCTTTTCTAATAATGGTGCTATATGATCTACATTTGCTTTTTTTAAAGTTATCTCTCCTCCTGTAATTGCTGCTCCACATAATAATGTACCTGCTTCTATTCTGTCTGGCATTATGTTATAACTTACATCTTTTAAGTTTGTCACTCCTTTTATTTTTATAACATTACTTCCTGCACCTTCTATTTTTGCTCCCATCCTATTTAAGAAATTTTGCAAGTCTACTATTTCTGGTTCCATTGCTGCATTTATTATTGTTGTTGTTCCTTTTCCTAAAACAGATGCAAGCATAATATTTTCTGTTGCACCAACACTTGGAAAGTCTAAATTTATTTCTGTTGGTATTATTTCTTCTGCACTACATATTATTTTTCCAAAATTTTGATGTACTGTTATTCCTAATTTTTCAAATGATTTTAAGTGTAAATCTATTGGCCTTGCTCCTATGTCACATCCACCTGGATATGAAAATGTTGCTTTTTTATATCTTCCTAAAATTGCACCTGCAAATATTACAGATGAACGCATTTGATGCATTAAATTTTCTGGTATTTCAAATTTGGTTATATTTTTTGAATCTATTACTACCTTATTTTGATTTTTCTTTACTTTACAACCTAAACTTTTTAATACTTCTATCATCATTTGTGTATCATGGATATTTGGCACATTGTATAATTTTGTTATTCCTTTGTTTAATACACTTGCTGCCATTATTGGAAGCGAAGCATTTTTTGAACCTGAGACAAAAGTTTCTCCTACTAACTTTTTTCCCCCTTCTATTATGTAACTCGACATTTTTCACACTTTCCTTTCATAAAGTACTATTTTCTGTTATATTTTATGAAAGTTTTTTGTGAATTGTGCAAAATTATATCAAGATTATAAATCTTTACTGTTTTTTTGAATTATCAACGTCGGTTTTTCCGACGGTGCTTTTTTCATCTAATTGTCCACTTTTTAAAATATTTTTAATCAGAAATTTTTTTATTTTTCTCATCTTCTATATATTTATAATTTAATTTATTTGTTTTTGTTACAACTGACTCTCCAAGATTTTTTTCAATGTCATCTCTTGCAACTTTCGCAGCATGTCCACCCATTTTTGCAACTTTTATATTTTCTTTTAACCCATTTGGCTTTTGTTTTGCTGCTAGTCTTTTAGTTGCTTCTTCTGATAAATCTGTTAATATAAGTTCTATATTGTCCATATTATCTCTTAAATTTTCTTTTCTTAATCCTTTATATTGCTTATATTCTTTAGCTGTCATTCCTGACCATTCTTTATATATTTCATTTGTTAAAATTGCATATTCAATATTGCCTTCAATTCCATTTTCTTTCCATACATCTGTTAATTTTTTTCGTTCTTGAATTGATTTCATTCTTTTAACAATCCATTCTTCATCATATCCTTTTGCTCGATATAAATCAATTGCTCTTTGTAATGCAATCGATGGATCAAATGTTTCATCAATTCTTTCTTTTCCTAAATGAGCTAACCATTGTTTAATTGGTTCTGCATTTTTTGATGGTATTGATTCAATTATACGAAACATTCCTTCAATATCAGTGACATCTGTTTCACGATATTTACCATCTTGTGCTTTTAATTTCAACTGGTGACAATTTGTCACCGTTTGATTACCTTCATTTTTGAGTCTTTGCTTTAATTTATTCCAATACTTTCTACCATCTTTACTTTCTGATATGACACTTACTATATCTACAACACTAATAAAATACTTTTCTTGTTCTTTGTCCCATATTGTTCTTATAGTTTCATTATTAAAAATTTTATTTATCAAGTGCATTTTATTTTCGTCCATTTCTACCTCATTTCCTCCAACTGTATGATTTTTTGTACAATTGAATATCTCATTTATTTCTTCTATTTATATCATATTTCTAAATCTTTTTCAATAGTTTTGCGAAATTTTGTTCTTATTTTTTTATTTTATTCTATAAGAGATAATATCGGTAAATACATTAAAAAAAAAAAAAAGAAAGAGAGAACTTCGAAATCTCCAAGTTCTCTCCTTCATTTCGTGTGTTTAGAAACAAATAAAGTTTTCAATGTTGATTTTACATCACCCAAAGCGTGCAATAGAATCCGGTCTTGTCACTCTTGTAATAAGGATTAGCAATAGTTCGTATCGATGTATGATAATTTCTTCCTGAAACGAAATAATTGCCTCCACGAATGACCCGATTCAAAATTCCACACTGTTCATCTGTCCATTTATCCACATTTCCTGCAAATCCATAAATATTGTTGGTACATCCATCTTCAATACTGCCTGTTTTGACTACTTTTTGAGGAGCCTTATCTGTATCCCAATAATTTCCCCAATTACTAGAATTCACAGTAACTTCTTCCCGAGTCCTTGCTTCTGACTGCATAAACCATTCTAGTACTGTGTCATACTCTGCACCCAAAATTAAAGTACTTCTCAAGTTTCTGCCTGTTTCCATTATGGATGCAAGATTTTTTGCATTATTGAAATCGATGTTTGTCCAAGGATATTCTCCTTTTATGGATTGTGGATTTCCTGTAAATTTGTTTTTGGAAATTGCACAGCTAGAGATATAGAATCCGCCACGTTTGTTGATAATTTCAATTTTCAACATTAATTCTGGAGTCAATTGCTCATGAAACCTATTTTCAGAAAATTCGATTCTTGTGAAATTCCTTCTTCCGAATTTACAGTTAAATGAATTTCCGTCAAGTGTTCCATTTGCCATTAACATTCCAACTGGAACCCATGTAAACCGACTGCTATCGGATAATCTCTCTATTACTAATCCGTTATACCATTCTCCTTCAACATACATATACCCCCTCGGAATTGGAGGATTTGCATAATTTTCGGAAGAAACTTTAGCTATATCAATATTAAGATTCCCAATAGTTGACTCTTTACTTGTTTCTTCTAAGGCATCAAAGGTTACCCCCTTTTCTTCCTTAACAACACTTCTTCCCTCATACCGTTTCATAAGTTTACCTCCTTAAAGTAATTTTTAACGGTTTCAGTATGACTTTTCGTCATTATGTCAATAATAACATATTTTTTTTGTTTTTTCAACCTTTTTTTACTTTATATAAAATATTCATACAAATTTTTTTTATTCGTCTATTTTATTATATTCTTCATTTCCGAAGTTCTAATTTACTTTCTGTAATTTTGGCTGTTTTTGTAACCTCATCTTCATATCCTGTTAAAGCTGCAAAAGGAGCAAATTGTGCAGCACGCTTTTCCATACTAAGTCTTGGATGTTTTTTTGATACATGATGTGGCAAGTTTATAATATCATCATAATTTTTCATCATTAACCTCCTTTTTCTTATCTGCAACATAGTAAAAAGAGTTATATTATGAAATTTTACTCACTATGTCCTCCTATCTGGCTATTTCTTGCAATTGTTGTTCCGTCTTTTTCTAAATTCATTGCTTTTAAAACAGCATTTTTTCCATATTTCTTTTTTATATCTATTATTGCATGTTGTAAATTATTTTCTTGTTTTCTTTTTATTTTTTCTTTTGTATTTTCTTGTTCTTGCTTTTTGTAATCTACAAATAGGCTCATTTGTTCATCTTGCTTTTTTTCTTGAATTTCATTTTCTTTTATTAAGTTACATGCTACTACATTTATTCTTCTAACTAATAAATTTTTATCTATAATTCTTTCGTAAAGCTCATCTATTGCTTTCATTATTATTTTTGTAGATGATGTTTGTTTTTTTAAGTTAATAGTTCCATGTGCATGTTTTGGAATTTTTCTTCCATAACGGTCTAAAGTTATTTCTCCATTATATGAATTTTTTATTCTTGGATTTGTTAAGTTTTCTACATCATACCCTATTGTTAATACTAACTGATTTGTAACATAGTTTTTTTCTACTAAATCTAATACAAGTAAATCTGTCATTTCTTTTACAATTAATTTTGTTTGTTTATAATTATAGGGACAGTGTAATACTTGACCTGAACTTAAACTATTTGTTTCTGGTTTGAAATTTTTTACATCTTTCATAGTGCATGGCTCATATCCCCATGCGTGGTCTATTAAAAGCTCTGCATTTACTCCAAAAAGTTTGTATAATAATTCTTCATTTTCTATAGAACATCTTGCCACATCTCCCATTGTAAATATGTTGTTTTCTTCTAATTTTTTGCTATAGCCTTTCCCCACTCTCCAAAAGTCTGTAAGTGGTCTATGATTCCACAATAATTTTCTATAATTCATTTCATCAAGCTCTGCTATTCTAACTCCGTTTTTGTCTGCTTTTACATGTTTTGCACCTATGTCCATTGCAATTTTTGCTAAATACATATTTGTACCTATTCCACCTGTTGCTGTTATTCCTGTTTGTTTATATACATCATGTATCATTGTTGTTAGCATCTCTCTTGGAGTCATTTTTGCTGTTTTTAAATAGTTTGTTATATCTACAAAAACTTCGTCTATTGAATATGGATATATATCATTTTTTGATACATATTTTAAATATATACTGTATATTGATGTACTATATTTCATATATTTTGCCATTTGTGGTGGTGCAGCAATATAATCTAGTTTTAAATTTGGATTGTTTTTTAATTCTTCGCTATCGTAAGATTTGCCTGTAAATTCATGATTTTTTGCTTTGAATTTTCTTTTATAATTTATTTCATTTACTTTTTGTACTACTTCAAATAGTCTTGCCCTACCTGAAATTCCATATGCTTTTAATGAAGGACTAACTGCCAAACATATTGTTTTTTCTGTTCTTTTTTTATCTGCTACAACTAGATTTGTTTTTAGTGGATCTAACCCTCTTTCCATACATTCAACAGATGCATAAAAACTTTTTAAATCTATACAACAATATATGCTCATTTTGTTTCGCCTCCATTCTTTTTTATTATATCACTTTCATTTTTATTTGTAAACACTTGTTTGTTGTTTTCTTTTAAAAAATTGTATAAAAAAAGAACCGGTCCCTACCCAACAACATATACAAAAAGAACCGGCCTTATTTGTACATTGTACAAAATAGAACCGGTCTTTACCATATTATTCTCCAACAGCTTCTCCTAGCTCTTTGGCAAATTCTTTTAGTAATACTATTTTTATTGTTGTATCTTTTCCATCTATATATTCGTCCATTACTCTTTTTAGTTTTCTTAAATTATCTACTTCTTCTCTTGCAACTTCTTCGTTATCTTTTGCTCTTTTTAAGATTTTTTCTTTTATTGCAACTATGTCTTCATTGCTTGCACATGATATTCTTTGAAAAATTTGGAATGCATCATAGTATTTTAATACTGGAATATTTGCACATTCTTTGTCAAATCTTTCATAGAATTTTTCCATTTTCATTGGAATACATTTGAATATTTCATCTGCTTTATCTTTATATTCTTTTTCAAGAAGCTGTTCATTAAGTTCATAAAATCTATCCAAAATTTCTTTTACTTCTTCATCTGAATATTCTTTTTCGTCTCTTATTATAACTTTCCCTAATTCTTCATTTACATTTGGACAATAACTTGAATGAAGTGATGCTATATTCATTCCATTTAAGAATACTGATTTTAAAGTTTGTATGTCTTGGGTAATTAATTTGCTTTTTGAAAAATATACAAAATATTCAAATAGTTTAACAATATCAATTAATTCAAGTTCACCATTTTTTACTTCGTCTAAAGTTTCTTCAACAATTTTTACAAATTTGTCGTCTTGAACTTTCCAATATTCTTCAACAAGAATTTTCTTGTATGCAGGAACTTTCTTTGATTTTTCGTCTGAATTTACATTGTCCATATCTGCTTTAAAAATTTTCATATCAAAAATTCTTGTTCTTACATAATATTCTATAAATTTGAAGAATCTATAGTCTGCTTTGAAATTGTAATAATAATTTCCATCAAATTCTTTTATATAGAATTGCCTATTATCACTTAATACTCTTGAAGAAACAAGTATTGATTTGTATTCTTCATTATCTTTTATGTTTTTGAATTTTTCTTTTGTAATTTTTCCTGCTTTTATTTCAAATGATACTGCTATTGTAAATATAAGCATTGTTTGCATTACTCTATTGTTTGTATTTGGATACATTTTGTTTACTTCTTCAAATATTTTGCTAAAGTCATTTAAAGCATGCTTTAGAATACGTAAATTTCGTGTTCCACTTTTCTTAAATGTGTTCATTATTAATTCTGTGTTTTCTCTTAAAAATCTTATTAATTCTCTGTTTCCTTCATATCTCATAAGTATTCCATTTATAATGTAGTCAAATTGAGGTGCATATTCAAATGTTTCTCCTATTAATTTTTCTTTTATTCTTTCATAGTCATTTGCTTTGTCAAATACATGCTCTATTTTTTCTTGAATTTTTTCAACCATAGGTATATCTTTTTTGTTAAGCTCGCCTTGTTTGTCTAATAGATATGTTGCAATAAATGTTTTCATCTCTAAATTGCTACTTTTTATTTTGGTTGATAATTCTTTTTCATTACATATTATTATTGTTTTTATGTGGTCATGCTCAACAAAGTTATTGATATAACCTAAAATATCTATAACATCAACATTTGCTCTCTCTAAGTCATCAAAGCATAATACTTTATCATCTGTTGAGAAAAATTCTTCATAGTCTATTTTACTTCCATTTGCTGCAGCACCAAAGAAGTTTGCCATGTCTATTCCTGTTTTTGCATATTCCGGAATTGTTGTTTGACCATGTGCATCCATGTATTTTCTAAGGTTTCTATCCATAAGTTGAGATGTTTCCATAAATATTTTTTTGCTTATTTCTTCTAGGTTGGAAATTCCATATAATGACATATATATTGTTGTATATCTTTTTCCATTTAACTTTAGATTGTCTATTTTTTTCTTTATTTGGTTATTCCAAAAATATGTCTTACCTGACCCCCATTCACCATTTATCATTATGGCATAGTCTGTGTAGTCTGAACGTACATAATCTAATATACTTTCTATTAAATCATCCATTAAATTTCCTCCTTTAATCTTTTGCTAATTTATGTCTTTTTTAACTGTTATTATATTTATATATTTTAAAAAGTTTTAATCTTTTGCAAGTGTATAAATATCTATTTTTTTAGCTCCAGCTTGTTTTAAAATTTTGCTACATTCATTAACTGTTGAGCCTGTTGTGTATATATCGTCTATTAATAGTATTTTTTTATTTATTATTTTGTCTTTATTAAGTAATTTATATACATCTTTTACATTTTGCTCTCTTGATATTTTGTTTAATTCGCTTTGAGGTTTATTATTTTTTTGTTTTATTAAAATATCATTTATTATTTTTGTATTTAATTCTACTGCCAAATCTTTTGCAATTAGCAAGCTTTGGTTATATCCTCTTAATTTTAGTCTTTTTTTACTTATTGGCACCGGTATTATTATATCATAAAAATCGAATTGTAAATACTTTTTTTGATATTTATTTAAAAAATTTACAAAACTTTTGTATAAATATGATTTTTCATTGAATTTATAATTTAAAATTATATTTCTTATCATACCATCATATTTAAATACATAAAAATGATTTTCAAAATATTTGTCCTCATATTGGTCTTTTCCCCATACCGCTTCTCGTTTTAGTTTTTCTTCACACTTTTTACAAAGAAATGTGTTCTTTCCTTTTCCACATATTCCGCAAAAAGGTGGATAAATTATGTCTAATATTTTGTCTAAAATCTCCAAGTCTTCTCCTTTACTTTTTAATACTAATATTTTAATCTTAGAATTTTAAATATTATTTTTTAAGTATTTTTCTTTAAATTTAAAACTCTTAATGCATCTAAAATATTTTTTACTCCTATAATTTCCATTTTGTATTTTTCTTCTAAGTATTTTTTATTATTTTCTGGTATTATGCATCTTTTAAATCCAAGTTTTTCTGCTTCTTTTAGTCTTTTTTCTATCATGTTAATTCTTCTTACTTCTCCTGTTAAACCAACTTCACCCATTATAACTGTATCTTTTGGAATTGGTATATTTTTAAATGATGATGCACATACACATATTACTCCTAAATCTACAGATGGTTCATTTAACCTTATTCCGCTAACTACATTTACATATATGTCTTGTCCACCAATATTTAAATTCGCTCTTTTTTCTAATACTGCAATTAATACTGCTAATCTGTTGTAATCTAAACCATTTGCTGTTCTTTTTGGTATTCCAAATACGCTTAATGTGGTTAGAGCTTGAAGTTCAATAAGCATCGGCCTTGTCCCCTCCATACTTGCAACTACACATGAACCTGATGGATTGTCGTCTCTTTCTGAAATTAAAATTTCTGATGGATTTTTAATTTCTACAAGCCCTTCTCCTTTCATTTCAAACATTCCAATTTCGTTTGTTGAACCAAATCTATTTTTTACTCCTCTTAAAATTCTGTATGAAAAATATCTTTCTCCTTCTAAATATAAAACTGTATCTACCATGTGTTCTAAAACTCTTGGTCCTGCTATTGTTCCATCTTTTGTTACATGTCCTATTATAATTGTTGTAATATCTTTTGATTTGCACATTCTCATTATTTGAGATGTTATTTCTCTTACTTGGCTTACACTTCCGGCCGCTGCTGTTAGCTCCTCTGAATACATTGTTTGAATTGAGTCTATTATTACAAGCTTTGGAGTAATTTCTTCTATTTGCTCATTTATTACATCTATATCTGTTTCGCCTAAAAATAAAATGTCATCATTATTTATTCCTAGTCTATCTGCTCTTAATTTTATTTGTTCTGCCGATTCTTCTCCAGATACATATAAAACTTTGCCTTCTCCTTTTATTTTGTCACATAGCTCTAATATAAGCGTAGATTTACCTATTCCTGGCTCTCCTCCTAGCAATATTAAAGAACCTTTTACTAAACCTCCACCTAATACTCTATCTAATTCATTAAATCCAGTAGATGTTCTACTTACATCTTGCCCTTTATATGAATTTAATAGCTTTGCTTCATTTCTTGTTTTTAATTTTTTTACTCCATTTTCTGTAACTTTGTCTATTTTTTGTTCAAAAAAGGTGTTCCAACTATTGCATGCTGGACATTTTCCCATCCATTTTGCACTTTCGTATCCACATTCGTTACATACAAATACTGTTTTTGCTGTTTTTGCCATTTATATTATCTCCCTCTCTTGGTATGCTTAATTTTTTTTATGAACTTTTGAATTTTAATATAGAATTTGTTAATTTTTTTCGATTATTTATTTTTAAATTCTACTATAATATACAAAAAAAATCAAGAAGTTTTCATCCAACTTCTTGAATTACATTTAATTTACTCTGTGTATCCACATCCATGACTAAACCCTTCGTTTTTGCAAGCTTTATTAAATAATCTAATTTTGCTTGGTTAGCTTTAATATTATAAGAATAATAATCTATTAAATCCTCTTCTGCAAATTCAAAATTTTTATGTGCCTCCTCTAATCTTTTTCTTGTAACAATTATGCTACGAAGTAATTCCCTATTCTTTTCTTCTTCTGTCTTATCTTGTATATTTTCTTCTTTTATATATTCTTTTTCCATAAAATCCATTCCTTTCTAATAATTTTGAAATAAAAATTCTTGCATGTCCGTTTTTCTTTTCTTTATATAATATATTCCAATTTTTACTTTTTATTCTTCAAAAAACTTGATATATCAAGATAAATATTGTATAATTCATATAATTGTAAGAAAATAAAATTTTTAATATATAAAACTAAGAAAGGATGATTTAAATGATAGACATTAAATTTTTAAGAGAAAACCCTGATATTGTTAAAGAAAATATTAAGAAAAAATTTCAAGATCAAAAATTAGTTTTAGTTGATGAAGTTATTGAATTAGATAAAAAAAATCGTGAAGCAAAATTAAATGGAGATAATTTGCGTAGTGAAAGAAAATCTTTAAGTAATGAAATAGGAAACTTAATGAAATCTGGCGAAAAAGCTAGAGCTGAAGAAATTAAGCAAAAAGTTCAAGAAATAAATAATACTCTTGAAAAAAATGAAGCTTTAGAAAATGAACTTTCTGAAGAAATAAAAATAAGAATGATGAAAATTCCAAATATTATGCACGAATCTGTTCCAATTGGTGAAGATGATAGTAAAAATGTTGAAATTCAAAAGTATGGAGACCCAATTGTTCCTGATTATGAAATTCCATTTCACGGAGAAATTTTAGAAGCTTTGGATGGATTAGATTTAGATAGTGCAAGACGCGTTGCAGGAAATGGTTTTTATTACTTAATGGGAGATGTTGCAAGACTTCACTCTGCTGTTTTAACTTATGCTAGAGATTTTATGATAAATAAAGGATTTACTTATTGCATTCCCCCTTATATGATTCGTTCTAATGTTGTAACAGGTGTTATGAGTTTTGAAGAAATGGATGCTATGATGTATAAGATTGAAGGAGAAGATTTATATTTAATTGGTACTTCTGAACATTCTATGATTGGTAAATTTAAAGACCAAATTTTGGACAAATCTAAAATGCCTTATACTATGACATCTTATTCTCCTTGTTTTAGAAAAGAAAAAGGTGCTCATGGTATTGAAGAACGTGGCGTATATAGAATTCACCAATTTGAAAAACAAGAAATGATAGTTGTATGTGAACCAGAAGATAGTTGGAAATGGTATGATAAAATGTGGAGCTATACTGTTGAATTTTTCAGAAGCATGAATGTTCCTGTTAGAACTTTGGAATGTTGTTCTGGAGATTTAGCTGACCTAAAAGCAAAATCATGTGATGTTGAAGCTTGGTCTCCTCGCCAAAAGAAATATTTTGAAGTTGGAAGTTGTTCTAATTTAACTGATGCCCAAGCTCGTAGACTTGGTATTAGAATTAAAGGTGAAAAAGAAAACTATTTTGCACATACTTTAAACAATACAGTTGTTGCCCCACCTAGAATGTTAATTTCTATTGTAGAAAACAATTATCAGCCAGATGGAAGTGTAATTATTCCTGAGGTTTTAAGACCTTATATGGGCGGATTAGAAAAAATCAGCAAATTAAAATAATTTTTATTACTAGTTTAGTTTGATTGATATATATTAATTTTTATACCTTGTGTGTCGCAATTTCCATATTTTAAAATAATCAGTATGAAAATTGCTCCAATCGCACTCACTTTGTTCGTTTGATCGCTTACGCGGTATTTCAAATTAATATATATCAATCAAACTTAAATGGTAATAAAATTAGAAAAGAGGTTATATGTTAGTTAAAAATCCTCAATTTGAAATTTCAGCAGTAAACCCAAAACAGTACCCTAAAAACGATTTACCTCAAATAGTTTTGGTTGGAAAATCTAATGTTGGAAAATCAAGTTTTATAAATACAATGATAAATAGAAAAAAATTAGCTCGTACAAGTTCAGAACCTGGTAAAACCCGTCAAATTAATTTTTACAATATAGATCAAAAATTTTATTTTGTTGATCTTCCAGGTTATGGCTACAGTAAAATGTCAAAACAAGAGCAAGTAAAAGTTGGAAACTTCATTGAAGAATATTTATCTAAAACAAATAAAATTTCTTTAATTATTTTCTTAATAGATATAAGACATAATCCAACTGAAAACGATAAACTTATGTATAACTACATAATTAGCTCTAATAGACCTTTTATATTAGTTGCAAATAAAGCTGATAAAATTGCTCCAACTAAAGTTTTAGATACTTGCTATTCCTTACAAAAAGAAATTAATCCCTTGATGGATGCAACAATTCTTCCCTTTTCATCAGAAAAAAAGATTTATACTGATGAAGTTTGGGCAGTAATAGAAAAATTTATTTAATAAATAGACTTAAAAGGAGTATTATAAAAAATTTTATTATTTTTTATAATACTCCTTTTAAGTTATCAAATTAATTTTTCAAGTTCTTTGATTTTATCTCTTAATTCTGCAGCTTGTTCAAATTCCATCTTGCTAGCATGTTCTAGCATTTCATTTGTTAATCTATTTATAACATCTGCAATATTTTCATCTTTTTCTTCTTTAAATTCTACTTCTATATCCTCTACTTGTATAGCTTTTATTGCATCTCTTACAGATTTGTTTATTGTTTTTGGAGTTATTCCATGTTTTTCATTATATTCCATTTGAATCTTGCGTCTTCTATTTGTCTCTGATATTGCTTTTTCCATAGATTCTGTTAGCTCATCTGCATACATTATAACTGTTCCTTCTGTATTTCTTGCTGCCCTTCCTATTGTTTGAATTAAAGAACGTTCTGAACGCAAAAATCCTTCCTTATCTGCATCTAATATTGCAACTAGCGATACCTCTGGAATATCTAATCCTTCTCTTAATAAGTTTATTCCAACTAATACATCAAACTCTCCTAGCCTTAGATTTCTTATTATTTCCATCCTTTCTAAAGCTTTTGTATCTGAGTGCATATAATTTACTTTTACATCTAAACTTTTTAAATATTCTGTTAGGTCTTCTGCTTGTTTTTTAGTTAATGTTGTAACAAGAACTCTTTCATTTTTTTCAGTTCTTTTTCTTATTTGTTCTAGTAAATCATCTATTTGATTTTCAACTGGCTTTACTTCTATTTTAGGGTCCAAAAGCCCAGTTGGCCTTATTATTTGTTCTACCACATTTTCTTTTGAGTGCTCTTTTTCATATTCAGCAGGTGTCGCACTTACAAATATTGCTTGATTTATTCTTTGTTCAAATTCAGGAAATTTTAAAGGTCTATTATCATATGCGGATGGTAATCTAAATCCATAATTTACTAAAGAATCTTTTCTTGATTTATCTCCATTATACATTGCTCTAACCTGTGGAATTGTTGCATGTGATTCATCTATTAATAGTAAAAAATCTTTTGGGAAATAATCAAATAATGTATATGGTGGACTACCAGGTGCTCTCCCACTCATGTGTCTTGAGTAGTTTTCTATTCCTTGGCAGAAGCCTGTTTCTTTCATCATTTCTATATCAAAATTTGTTCTTTCTTCTATACGCTGTGCTTCTATTAATTTATTTTGTGATTTGAAATATTTTATACGTTCTTCCAATTCTTCTTCTATTGTTACTATTGCTCTTTCCATTTTGTCTTTACTTGTTACATATTGTGAAGCTGGTGGCACTAAAATATGTTTTCTTGTTCCTATCTGCTTTCCTGTAAGTGGATTTATTTCTGAAATTTTTTCTATTTCATCTCCCCAAAATTCTACTCTAACTGCAGATTCACTTTCAGATGATGGATATATTTCTAATATATCCCCTTTTGCACGAAATGTTCCTCTTTTAAAATCCATTTCGTTTCTAGTATATTGCATTGTAACCAGTTTTTTCATTACTTCATCTCTAGATTTTGTCATACCCGGTCTTAAAGACATCATCATTTCTTGGTAATCTATTGGGTCCCCTAAACCATATATACAGCTAACTGATGCTACAACTATTACATCTCTTGTTTCAAACAAAGATAGTGTTGCAGAGTGACGAAGCTTGTCTATTTCGTCATTTATTGAAGCATCTTTTTCTATATATGTATCTGACTGTGCTATATAACTTTCTGGTTGGTAATAATCGTAATATGAAACAAAGTATTCAACATTATTATTCGGAAAAAACTCTTTGAATTCACTATATAATTGTCCTGCTAGTGTTTTATTGTGTGCTAAAACAAGAGTTGGTTTTTGTACTTTTTCTATTATATTTGCCATTGTAAATGTTTTTCCGTGAACCTGTAACTCCTAGAAGCGTCTGGAATTTCTTACCCTCTTTTATTCCGCGACGATAAATATTCTATTGCTTGTGGCTGGTCGCCAGTTGGCTTATAATTTGATACTAATTTGAACATTTTTCCTCCTTTATGACCCAAAAAAATGACAACTATTAACCAAAAATTCGTGTAAAATAGCGAACGAATTACACGAATTCGGTCACAAACTTAATACTATTGTTGTTACGATTATATAATAAAGACAGATAATTTTCAAGTAATTATTTGAAATTTCAACATCTTGCATGCTCTTAGCCTATCTAATCCTTCTTGAATTTTCTTTTTAATGCTATTATTGATAAAATTGATACAGCTAATGTTACTAGTGCAAGTTTTGAATAATCTGAAATACCTGTTTTTGGTGTTTCATCTTGTTGACTATTTGAATCTGGTATTTCAGGGTCTTTGTAAACAGCAGTTAACTCCATATCTTCAGTGATTGGTGTATCTTCACTAAATATATCATTATTTGCTCTAACAAAGTTAACAAACACTTTTCCTTCTACTTCTTTTATATCAGACAAATTATATTTAGACAAAGTGTCATTTTTAGTTACTACTAATTTTTTAGTTAATTCATTGTAATTAATAGTTACTGTTACAAAATTTTCTTCTGCCATATCAGAATTTTCAATATCTATATTGCCATTGTTTTTTGTTTCGTAAATAATAGTATTGTTACTATCAGTAATCAATACTGCATCTTCAGTAACAAATAGTTTATTTGTTGAACCTTCTTTATTTTCAATAGTTAATTTAGATTTTGTTTCAGGATCTTCATAAAGAATAGCTTTGCTAATTGATTTTAGAGTACCATTTATTATTAATTTTGGATTAGTATTTACAGGGTTAGTAGCTGATTTTCCAACTTCAATTCCTGCATTAGTATTTAAATTTAAATCTCTAATTTCAATTATACCACCATTTGCAATAAGTCCAGAATATTTGCAATCGCTAATTGTTACACCATCTAAAACTAAAGTACCGTTTCCATAAGCTTGAGCTCCTTGTTTAGGTCCATGTTTTAGTATTAAATTTTTTAAGGTAAGAGTTCCAGCTGTAGAAGTAATTATTGATTGGTTACCAGCTCCTCCTTTATCATACCAACTTTCACTTCCTGATATTGTAAAACCATTACCATTAATAGTTACATCTTTGGTAATATCAGTTAAAGGACCAGATATTATTATTGAATCAGTTAATGTAATATAATCTATTTCACCATTATTAGCTTTAGTTATAGCTTCTTTTAATGTTTCTTCATTTGATACAGAAGCACTAGCAGCATTACAAATACTTGGAATCAATAGTAACATTCCCATTAGTATTATAACAAGCAATAAAATTTTTTTCATATAATTCATTTTTTTCACCTCCTACTTCTGCACATTTTATTTTAACAGAATACATATATTATGCCTATATTGGTGATATATTATTACAAAATAATATAAATTTAACAGTTATCTTTATCATATTGATATAAAATTTCACTATTATCTCTATTATTTTTTGCTTTTTCTTTCTTTTCTAAATAGTTTCTTGCTCGTCTTTCTTCATATTTTTATTCTTTCTTTTTATTTTTTCATAATAAAAAAGAAGCTAAATTTTAAGCTTCTTTTACTGAAAATTTGATTGTATGTTTGCATAAAATTATATTTATGTATTTTTTACATATTTAATATATTCTATATTGCTATTTTTAGATCTTTCGACCATCTTATCATATACTCTATCTCTTAAATCTTGTTTTTGGTCTTGTTTACTTAAGCTTTTATTTGGAAAAAATGGTCCATCTATATATGTTACAATTTTAACTTTTCCGTTTTTTCTTTTTTGGTATGTATTTGTCATGCAAAATGTTGGAACATCTAAATTTATTGGATAATTAAAAGATACTGCTTTAAATGGTCTTATTTTTGTATAATATGGCCATATATGAGCTTCTGGATATATTGTTATACTTGCTTTTTCTTTTATTCTTGTATCTATTGCAGTCATAAAATTTTTCATTGCTTTTTTATTACTTGGAATTGGCAGTGCTCCTGCCATTTGGACTATTTTTTCTAGTCCTTTCATAGATACATTTTCCGGATTTACAATAAAGTAATTCTTTTTAGGAAAAATTGGATTACTTGGAATAAAAGTGTCTGCAAAAGGCTGTGTATGATTTGCATATACAAAATATCCTGTATTTTTGTATTGTTTTAGCTTTTCTCTTCCAACATATTTTATTCTAAATTTTACTTTTGGATATATTATTTTTATAAAAAATAATATTACATTTACAATTAAACTACAAATTTTCCAAATTATATTTTTATGAATATATATATAATTTTCATCAATATTTCTTGGTGTTATTTTTGTTTCAGAAAATTCATCGTTTAGCTCATCTTGGTAATATATAATTCTATTTTTATCCATATATTTTTTCCTTTAATATTTCACTATCACATAAATATTCAAGTGGTACTTGATAGAAGTCTTCATATATTTTTTTCCATACTTGATAATTTTTGTTTCTCATTATTTCAGAATTTTCTTTTTCTGATAAGTTTTCGTCTTTATATATTGGTTTTTCTATATATACATAGTATTCCATAATAGGAAATCCATCATCCCCTATTATATCTGTTTCTTTCATTGTTATAAATATTGGAACAATTGGAACATTGTTTTTAGATGCAAATCTAAATGCTCCACTTTTTAATGGCTTTGGCTTTTTATAATTCCACCATAAACTTTGTTCTGGATAAATTAATATAAAATCACCATTTGCTAATATCTCATCTACTGATTTTAAAAGTTTTATCATTGTTTGTTTATTTGTACTTAAAGGCAAAGTATGACAGTTTCTAAATAAAAATCCATAAAATCCAGGAAAGTTTGTATAATTTCCTTCCCTTATTATTTTATATAGTGTTTTTTTCTTACTATGTTTTGTCATTCTAAATACTTTTTCTACTGTAAAACAGTCAAAAGGATTAAAGTGATTGCATGTAATTATTGCTCCACCTTCTATATTTTTTAAGTTTTCTAATCCTATTACTTCTTTTATTATTAATTTATTTTTTCTAACAAGGTTATTTACATATTTTTCTGCAATCCATGTTGCTCCATTTGCTTTTATTTTGTCTTTTCTTTTATTTTTTACAAATTCTATTTCATTTGGCTGCAAAGGAACAGTAGGCGGGTCTTCCTCTGCATCTATGTCAAATTTTCCTTGCATTTCTAATTCTTTTATTTTTTCTAATACTCGTAATCTATCAGGCGATTTTTCCATTTTATTTTGCTCTCTCTCCTATTTTATATTTCTATCGTCTCCTACACAGTCTGACTCTTTTTTGGCAAGTTCTATAAGTTTTTTTGTAGTTTCTAAATCATTAAATTTTTGGTCTTCTGTATAGTTATCTTTAATGTTTTTTATAACTTGATAATATTCTGTCTTTTTTGCATAATCCCAAAAGAAATCTTTATATAAAATATTATCAAAATGCCATGGTTTATAATTTAGATTATAATGTATTAATTTTATATTTTCAAGATTTACTTTTAAATGGTCTATTGGCATTACATTCCACGCTTCATTTATTATTTTAACTCTACCTTTACATAGCCTATTTAAGTAATCTTGATCTTGTGCAACAGAGTATTTTATTGTGTCTAATAAATACAAAAATTTTTCTTGAAATTCGAACTTTCTAAGCTCATCTAAATTCATTACTAAAATTCCTGCATTAAAGTATTTTTTATAACTTGAAACTCCAACTACTTTTTCAACATATTCTTGAAATTCTGGTACTGTTTGAACTGCTTTATCTGGAATTGCACCAAGTAAGTTATTTCCTATATCTATATTATATAAATTTGCTATATCATCTAATATTAATGTATCAGAATCTAAATATAGAGCTTTATTATATTGTGGATATAAATCTGGTATAAATAGCCTAAAATATGTTGATTTTTTATAATAGTCCCTAGTATATAGCTTTCCTTTTATTTTGTCTATATAATAATTTAAATCTACAAATTCTATACTAATATTTTCTTTTTCATATTTTTTTATTTTTTCTTTATTTTCTTCATTTATATCTGTATATAATATTTTTATTACATATATATTATCTTTACTTGCATGGTCATATAATGATTTTAATGTTACTGATAAAAATGGTATATAGTCATTATCTACTGCAAAAAATATTGGTAGTATTTTTTCTTTATTCATATAATAATTCCTTTTCTTTTTAATTTCATTTTTTTACTTTTTGCTTTTGTTTCATATTTTTATTTCATATTCTTTTGTTTTTTCTTTTGCTTCATACTCTTGTTTTAATTTTAAATATTCTTCTAAATCTTTGTCAAAATAGTGACATTTTAAAATTTTATGTACTTCTTCTATATTCCACTGTTTAAAATTTTCTGTATGTGGATATGGGAATAGTAATAGCCTTTTACAAAAATGACAAATTATTGTTTTTGGGTTATTAAATCTTGATTGCTCATTGTATTTTCTTGGTAATAATTTCTTTTTTGTTGTTGACCAAAATAATGCATCTTGGTCTGCAAAAAGTAGCTTCCTTTCTCTTATCATGTTTCTTGCTTTTTCTAATAACTTGGTTTGTTTAATTTTTTTCATATTAAGTAATAACATTCCTGCATTTATGTAGTCTGGTCTTATTGCCCAACAACCGTATTTTTCTTTAACTGCTGCATATTCATAATCTTCTATATCTATATTAAATAGTTCTAAAAGATTTCCTCCAACCATTATATCTATATCTAAATATAATATTTTTTCTGGTATATTTGGGACTAAGTCTGCAAGAAGCCTTAGTAATGTATATGGTGTACAGTATGCTGTTTCATTTTTACAATTTCCAAATTCTTTTTCATATAAATTAGTTACATCTACTTTTTTTACATTACTTTTTGGACTTTTTTGCTTAACTACTTCATTTAGAAATTCTACTTGCTTATCTGTTATTTGAGTATATTCTGGATTTACCCTAGTTAATTCCATTGTGAATATATAACAGTTAATTTGTTCTTCCGTTCTATTTAAAATTGATATTAACTGTGATAGTGCTCCATCAAATACTTTTTTATTACCACATAATAGTAAATTAACCATATTTCCCCTTATATTAATTTGTTATTTTTTAACTTTTCATATTATATCTTATTTTAAAATTAATTTCAACTGTTATTAAAAATAAAAAAATCCCACTTTTATCAAGTGTGATTTTTTTAATTCTATACTAACATTAAAACAGCCATTGGAGCATTATCTCCCTTACGAGCTTCTGCTTTTACTATTCTTGTATATCCTCCTACTCTATCTGTGTATTTTGGAGCTATTTCATTGAATAGTTTTGCTGGTAAATCAATATTTTTTCCTTCACTGTCTTTTACTTTATTTATTTTTGTCATTATTTTTCTTCTTGCATTTAATCTTGATGGCATATCTTTTTGTCTAGATTCTGTTGTTTCTTCTTTAACAACTTTTAAATATTCTTTACCATTTTTACTTTTTACAAGCTCTGTCATTTTATTTCCTTTAGAATCTAATTTTGCTTTAACAACTTTAACATCAACCATTTCGAAGTTATCTTTTTCTTTAACTGCTAATGCAATTACAGAATCTGCTATTTTTTTAACTTCTTTACATCTTGCTTCTGTTGAAGTTATTTTTCCATACATTATTAAATCTGTAGTTAATGACTTTAGCATTGCCATTCTAATATCTGTTGTTCTTCCTAATTTTCTGTTAGCCAATTTGTCCAACCTCCTTGTCTAATTTTAAGGGTCTTATCCCTCTTTTTTATATTTTTATTTTATTCTTCTTCTGATGCGAAATCTAATCCTAGAGCATGTAATTTGTTTATTACTTCATCTAATGATTTTTTACCTAGGTTTCTAACCTTCATCATATCTGACTCAGTTTTATTTGCTAAATCCTCAACAGTTGAAATTCCTGCTCTTTTTAGGCAATTGAATGATCTTACTGATAATTCCAATTCTTCAATTGATTTTTCTAGTATTCTTTCTTTCTTGTTTTCTTCTTTTTCTATCATTATCTTAGTATTCTTTGTAGCTTCTGATAAGTCTATAAATAATTCTAAATGTCCTGTTAAAATCTTAGCTGCTAAACTTAAAGCTTCATATGGCTTTAGGCTTCCATCTGTCCAAACTTCTATAATTAATCTATCTAGGTCAACCATTTGACCAACTCTAGTATTTTCAATTTGGTAATTTACTTTTTTTACTGGAGTATATATTGCATCTATTGGTAATACTGATATGTTTTGATTATCTTCTTTACTCTTATCTGCTGAAACATATCCTCTACCTCTGTTTGCTGTTAACTCCATTACTAAATGTCCACCCTCACTAACTGTTGCGATATGTAAGTCTGGGTTTAGTATTTCAACAGTACCATCTGTTTGAAGGTCTCCTGCTGTAACTTCACCCTCTCCTTTAAAGTCTAAATGTAAAATTTTTTCTTCTTGTCCATCAAATTTTAATCTAACATTTTTTAAGTTAACTATTATTTCTGGTACATCCTCTACTACATTTGGGACACTAGAAAACTCATGTAAAACTCCGTTTATTTTTACACTTGTTAAGCTACATCCTGGAAGTGACGAAAGTAATATACGCCTTAAAGAGTTCCCTATTGTTACTCCATAACCTCTTTCTAATGGCTCACATACAAATTTTGAATAATTGTTTTCATCATCAATTTTTATACATTCAATATTTGGCCTTTCGAATTCTATCATTAATTTAACCTCCTAATTATTTAGAGTATAGCTCTACTATTAAGTGTTCTTCTATTGGAATATCTATGTCTTCTCTTGATGCTAATCTTATAATTTTTCCACTTATTTTCTTGCTGTCTCTTTCAAGCCATGCTGGAACCGGTCTTTTTTCATTTGCTTCAGCATTTGCTTTTATTGTACTATTGTCTTTTTTGATTTCTCTAACTGTAATAACATCTCCTACTTTTATTAAATATGAAGGAATGTTAACCTTTTTTCCGTTTACTTCAAATTGTCCATGGTTTACCATTTGTCTAGCTTCGGCACGTGATACACCATATCCTAATCTGTAAACAACATTGTCTAATCTACTTTCTAATATTTGTAATAAGTTTTCACCTGTTACACCTTTTTTATTTGAAGCCATTTCGAAGTATTTTCTGAATTGTTTTTCTCCAACTCCGTAATAAGCTTTTGTTTTTTGTTTTTCTCTTAACTGTGTACCATATTCAGAAAGTTTTGCTCTTTTTTGACCATGGTCTCCTGGAGCATAGTTTCTTCTAGATATACTACACTTATCTGTATAACATCTGTCGCCTTTTAAGAATAATTTGCATCCTTCTCTACGGCAAACACGACATTGTGCGTCTTTATATCTTGACATTTTTTATTTCACCTCTTTATATTAATTTATTTGTATATAATTTTTATTTTGTGTTACGAATTGTATAATTTTTTATTATACTCTACGTCTTTTTGGTGGTCTACAACCATTGTGTGGTATTGGTGTTACGTCTTTTATTGAGCTAATTTCTAATCCTGCTGTTTGTAAAGCTCTTATTGCTGCTTCTCTACCTGACCCAGGACCTCTAACAAATACCTCAACAGTTTTTAAACCATGCTCCATAGCTTTTTTGGCTGCTGTTTCAGCAACTTCTCCAGCTGCAAATGGTGTGCTTTTTCTTGAACCTTTGAAACCAAGTGCTCCGGCACTTCCCCAAGCAATAACATTTCCTTGTGTATCTGTTAATGATACTATTGTGTTATTAAAGCTTGAATGAATATGTGCAGCTCCTCTTTCAATGTTTTTTCTATTTCTTCTTGCAACTGTCTTTCTTGTTACATTTTTAGCCATTGTTTTAACTTACCTCCTCTTTGTATTGTCAGATGATATATCTTATATTAGTCTTTATTTTTGCCTTTATTAATATGTGAGTTTAAATTTTATTTGTCTTTTTTGCTTCTGCTTACAACTTTTCTTGGACCTTTTCTTGTACGAGCATTAGTTTTTGTTCTTTGTCCTCTAACAGGAAGTCCACGTCTATGTCTTAATCCTCTATAGCATCCAATTTCTGTAAGTCTTTTTATGTTTAAAGCAATTTCTCTCCTTAAATCTCCCTCTACTTTGTAGTTAGAATCGATTTCTTTTCTTATTAAATTTACTTGATCGTCTGTTAAATCTTTTACTCTAGTGTCTGGGTTTATTTTAGTTTTTTCTAAGATTTTTTGAGAACTTGTTAAACCTATACCATAAATATATGTTAGTCCAATTTCTACCCTTTTTTCTTTAGGTAAATCTACTCCTGATATACGAGCCATTTTTTTATTACACCTCCAAATTTTTTTAAGTCTTATGATTTTGTCTTATGTAGTTATCAAATCCACTTAAAGGTGAAATGCATTTAATAAAATATATTGCAATTTATATTTTATTAAATCTTTAAGTTTTGTTTGATAAATATATATATACACAAATAGAAAATTTCAGCCGCTTGCCTATTTGTGTTATAAACTTATAAAAATGAAAATACTGCATATGCATTTTTAAAGCATACACATTTTTAGATTGTTTTTATTTTATTACCCTTGTCTTTGTTTGTGTTTAGGGTTTTCACAAATTACTCTTATTACGCCTTTTCTTTTGATAACCTTACATTTATCGCACATTTTTTTTACTGATGGTCTTACCTTCATTTCACTCATTCCTTTCTATATTTATTGTTATTTAGCTCTCCAAGTTATTCTGCCACGGTTTAAGTCGTATGGTGACATTTCAACTTTTACTTTATCACCTGTAAGAATTTTTATGTAATTCATTCTTAATTTTCCAGAAATAGTTGCTAAAATTTGATGCCCATTTTCAAGCTCAACTTTAAATGTTGTATTTGGTAATGTTTCTACAACTTTTCCTTCTAATTCTATAAGATCTTCCTTAGCCAAACTCTCGCCTCCTTCTTAAAGAGCTATTTTTCTATTAAAAAATTAAGGTAAAGCTTTTGTAATTTGAAGCTTTTATGTAATTTTAAAAATTACATATTCCCCCTATTATTCACAATAGCTTTACCATTATACATCATTTTTATATTATTGTCAATATTTTTGGCTCATTTTCTGTAATTAAAATTGTATTTTCGTAATGAGCAGATAAACTTCCATCTTCTGTAAGAATTGTCCAACCATCATCTGCTTGCCAAATATTAGGTTTTCCTTGAATTACCATAGGTTCTATACATAAAGTCATACCTGGCTCTATTCTTATTCCTTTTCCTGCTTTGCCGTAATTTGGTATACCCGGATCCTCATGCATTTCTCTGCCTATTCCATGTCCTTGAAATTCTCTTAAAACTGAAAATCCTTGTGATTTAACGTATTCTCCTACTGCGTGAGAAATGTCTCCTATTCTGAAACCTGGTTTTGCATATTTTATTCCTTCAAAAAATGCATTTTTAGTTACATCAACTAATCTTTTTGCTTCTTTATCTGCATTTCCTACAATAAATGTACGTGCAGCATCTCCATGAAATCCATTTTTTAAGCAAACTGTATCTACACTTACAATATCTCCATCTTTTATTATATGGTTTTTGTGTGGAATACCATGTATAATTTCATCATTTACAGATATACATGTAGCTGAAGGATATTTTGGTACTCCTTTTACTCCAGGGTCATACCCTATTTGAGCAGGTATAGCACCTAAATCTCTCATTATTTTTTCAGCTTCTTGGTCTAACTCGTAAGTAGATATTCCTGGTCTTATTTTTTTTTCAAGTTGTTCATAAAATAAGGCCACAATTTTGCACACATCTTCCATTAATTCAATTTCTTTTTTAGATTTTATTGTAACCATTAATTAGCCTTCTTTCTTTTTGATAGAAAAATATTAAAAATTATTTTTTATATATTCTGCTATATCTTTTGCAGCATCAACTCCTAGTCTATTTATAGATATACTTATTTCTTCGTCTTTTACAATTCCTCTTTCTTTATAAAAATCTATTACTGGTTTTGTTTCTTTAAAAAATGTATCTAATCTTAGTTGTAGTTTTTCTTCTGTGTCATCTTTTCTTTTTATTAATGGTATTTTGCAATCATCACATAGTTCTCCTTCTTTTGGTTTGTTCAATACCATATTATATATTTTTTTACAATTTGGACATTCACGTCTTGCTAAAACTCTTTCTATAATTTCTTCTGATGGAGTATTTAAATTTACAACCATATCTACTTTTTCGTTTTTATCTGCTAATATATTGTCTAATTCTTTTGCTTGGTTTAAATTTCTTGGGTATCCATCTAAAATAAATCCTTTGTCACAATCTGATTCATTTAATCTTGCTCTTACCATATTGTTTGTGACTTCATCTGGTACAAGTTTTCCTTCATCTGCATATTTTGTTGCTATTTTTCCAAGTTCTGTTTCTTCTTTTATGTTTTTTCTGAATATTTCTCCTGTAGATATATGTGGTATTCCTAGCTCGTCTTTTAAAATTTTTGCTACAGTTCCTTTTCCAGTTCCTTGTGCCCCCATCATTATAATATTCATATATTTGTCTCCTTCTTTATTTTTTTCCAACAGCATAATTCTAAACTATTTAAGCTTAATTGTCAACAGGAATTAGTAAAATAAATTAAAATGTAAAAAAAACAATCATTATTTAAAATGATTGCTCTTTTTATTTTATTCTAAGAATCCTTTATAATGTCTCATTACTAATTGAGATTCTAATTGTTGGATTGACTCTATTGCAACACCAACTACGATAAGGATTGCTGTTCCTCCAAAAGTTATATCTAAAGATGTAAATCTAAGTAACATTGGTAGAATTGCTATTATTGCTAAATAAAATCCTCCAAATAGTGTTATTTTAGATATTACACTTGATAAATAATCTGTTGTAGGTTTTCCAGCTCTTATGCCCGGAATAAATCCTCCGTTTTTTCTAATGTTTGATGATATTTCTGCTGGATTTGTCATAGCATATGTCCAGAAGAATGTGAATCCTACTATTAGTAATAAGTAAATAGTTGCGTTTGCTAAAGTGTATCCCCATCCAACACTTGATGAAGATGTTGCCATTGAGAATTTATATAGCCAAGTCCAAAAACCTGTACCTGTTGCTACATCTGTTTTGAATATTTGTATTATCATTGCTGGAAATGTTAAAAATGATGATGCAAATATTATTGGCATAACTCCAGCCATTGCTAATTTTAATGGTATGTTTGTATTTTGTGCACCTACCATTTTTCTTCCAACTACTCTTTTTGAATATTGAACTGGAATTCTTCTTTCTGCTTGTTGCATATATACAACTGCTGCAACAAGTATAATTGCTCCAATTATTATTCCTATAGCTGTTAAGAAACCTGTTGTGCTAAATCCATTTTCTCCTACTATTAAGTTACTCATTGTAACTAAAACTCTTGGTAATCTTGAAATAATACCTACAAATATAATAAGTGATATTCCATTTCCTATACCTTTATTTGTAATTTGTTCTCCAAGCCACATTAAAAATGAAGTTCCGGCTACAAATCCTGTAACTATCATTAATCCTGTAAGGAAGCTTGTATCTACAAACACATTGTATGATCTGTATGATAGATATACTCCAATACCCTCAACTAATGCTAAAATTATTGTTAATATTTTAGTATATCTATTTATTTTTTGCTTTCCAGTTTCTCCACCTTCTTTTGTTAACTTTTCAAGTGATGGGATAACCATTCCTAGAAGTTGTATAACAATTGTTGAAGTGATATAAGGTGTGATACTCATTGCAAATATTGAGAAATTTGAAAAAGCTCCACCTGAAATTAAATTTATCATTCCAGCTAAAGTAGATGAACTATCATTCATTAAATCATTTAATGCTGAGCTATCTACTCCTGGTACTGTTATATAACAACCTAATCTAAAAAGAACTATTAAAAGTATTGTAACTAAAAGCTTCTTTCTTAATTCTGGTGTTTTAAATGCATTTTTTATTGTTTTAAACAATTAAATCACCTCAGCCTTTCCGCCCAAAGCTTCTATTGTTTCTTTTGCTTTTGCTGTGAATTTTACGGCTTTTACATTTATTTTTTTCTCTAATTTTCCTGTTGCTAAAACTTTGATTCCATCTTGGATTTTTCCAATTATTCCTTCTTCTAATAAGCTTTCTGCTGTAACATCAGTAGCTTTTGATTTATTTAGCATTGTTAATGTTACTTCTGTATAATTTTTAGCATGAATATTTGTAAATCCTCTTTTTGGTAATCTTCTATATAATGGTGTTTGACCACCTTCAAAACCACGTCTAACTCCACCGCCAGATCTAGCTTTTTGTCCTTTTTGTCCTCTACCTGAAGTTTTTCCTAGTCCTGAACCTATTCCTCTACCTATTCTTTTAGCTTTAACTTTTTTCATAGCTGGTTTTAATTCTTCGATTTTCATTTTTGCACCTCCTTAATTATAATATGTCTTCTACTTTTTTACCTCTTTTAGCTGCAACAGATTCAACTGTTTGCATAGCTTTAAGACCTTCTATTGTAGCATAAACTACATTTCTTGGATTGTTTGTTCCAATTATTTTTGTACGAATATTTTTGTATCCTGCAAGCTCTAATACTGGTCTAACACTTCCTCCTGCTATAATTCCAGTACCTACAGCTGCTGGTTTTAACATAACAGACGCACTATCAAATTTTCCAACATATTCATGTGGTACAGTAGTTTCAACTATTGGTACTTCTATTAAGTTTTTCTTAGCATCTTGAATAGCTTTTTTTATTGCTTCTGGAACTTCTGCTGCTTTACCATTTCCAACGCCAACTTTACCATTACCGTTACCAACAACTACAACTGCTGAAAATCTCATATGTCTACCACCCTTAACAACTTTTGTAACTCTGTTAAGAGCAACTACTTTTTCTTTTAATTCATTTTCTTGCTTTTCTTCCATGTTATTAATAACTTACCTCCTTTATTAAAATTCTAAACCGCCTTCTCTTGCTGCTTCTGCAACTTCTTTTACAACTCCGTGATATATGTATCCACCACGATCAAAAACTACTTCTTTTATTTTTTTAGCTGTAGCTCTTTTTGCAATTAAAGTTCCTACTTCTTTAGCAGCTACTTTATTGGCATGTTTTTCTTTTACTTCCTTATCTAAAGTTGATGCTTGGCAAATAGTATTTCCATTTACATCATCTATAACTTGAACATATATGTTAGAATTACTTCTATATACACATAATCTTGGTCTTTCTTCAGTTCCAGATAATTTTGTTCTTACTCTTTTATGTCTTCTTTCTCTTTCAAGTTTTCTATTAGTTTTTGAAACCATTTATTTAACTCCTTTCTTAAAGAATTATTTTCTATTAAAATTTAACTGTCTTAACTAATTATTTTCTATTTAATTTACCTTAAATAATTATTTGTTATTTACTTACTTCTATTTACCTGTTTTACCTACTTTACGTCTAATAACTTCTTCAGCATATTTAATACCTTTACCTCTATATACTTCAGGTGGTCTTTTTGTTCTTATAACTGCTGCAGTTTGACCAACTAATTCTTTATCTATTCCTTTTACAATAATTGTATTTGCATCAGGAACATCAAAAGTTATCCCTTGAGGTGCTTCAAATATTACAGGGTGTGAATATCCAAGTGAAAGGTTAAGTTTATTTCCTTGTTTTTGTACTCTATAACCAACACCATTTATTTGTAATTCTCTTGTGAATTCATTTTGAACACCTAGTATCATATTATTTATTAATGTTCTTGTTAAACCATGTAAACTCTTGCTTTTTCTTTCATCAGAATCTCTTGTTACTGTTATACAATTCTCTTCTAATTTTAAAGAAATTTCAGGTTCTATAGTTCTTTCTAGAGTTCCTTTTGGTCCTTTTACAGTAATATGTCTTCCATCTATTTTAACTTCTACACCTGTTGGTACCATAATAGGTTTATTTCCTATTCTTGACATTTAGATTTCCTCCTTTTCGTTAATGTCAGGGGACACATCTTTTAATGTGATTTCCCTTTAATTTAATTACCATATATAAGCTAAAACTTCTCCACCTATTCCGGCATTTCTTGCTTCTTTATCTGTCATTAATCCTTTTGATGTTGAAATTATAGCTATACCTAAACCATTTAATACTTTAGGTAATTCGTCTTTACCAGCATATACTTTTAATCCTGGTTTACTTATTCTTTTTAATCCATCTATTACTCTTGTACCTTTTTCATCATATTTAAGAGTAATTCTTATAACACCTTGTGTGTCATCTTTGATTTCTTCAAAAGATTTTATATATCCTTCTTTAAACAAAATTTCAGCTATACCAAGTTTCATTTTTGAGCATGGTACATCTACAGTTTTATGTTTAGAAGTATTTGCATTTCTTATTCTTGTTAGCATATCTGCTATTGGATCTGTAATGTTCATATTTTATTACTTCCCTCCTTTTTTCTTTAATCGATTTTTACCAACTTGCTTTTTTTATTCCTGGAATTTCACCTTTGTGAGCTAATTCTCTAAAACATATACGGCAAATTCCATATTTTCTAATATATGCATGTGGTCTTCCACAAAGTTTACATCTGTTATATTCTCTTGTTTTATATTTTTGTGGTTTTTGTTGTTTAACTTTCATTGACATCTTTGCCATAGAATTAATTCCTCCTATTTTTATTTTTAATTTATGTTTACACAAATTATTTTATATATAAAGTTTTAGTTAAATTTTAGTTATGTTCTCCTCCAAATGGCATACCTAATAATTTAAGTAATTCAGCTGCTTCCTCATCTGTTTTAGCAGTTGTAACAAAAACTATATCCATTCCTCTTAATTTATCAACTTTATCATATTCAATTTCTGGGAATATAAGTTGTTCTTTTATTCCTAATGAATAATTTCCTCTACCATCAAATGAATTACTTGACACTCCTCTGAAATCTCTTACTCTTGGAAGTGCAACATTCATTAATTTGTATGCAAAATCATACATTTTATTGCTTCTTAATGTAACTTTGCATCCAATGTCTACTCCTTCTCTTATTTTAAATGCAGCAATTGATTTTCTTGCTTTTGTAACTACTGGTTTTTGACCTGTAATTTGTGTTAAATCATTTATTGCATTTTCTAAAGCTTTAGGATTTTCTCTTGTGTCTCCTAAACCAATGTTTATAACTATTTTATCTAATTTAGGAACTTGCATAATTGATTTATATCCAAACTTTTTCATTAAAGCTGGAACAACTTGTTTTTCATATTGTTCTCTTAAAACTTCCATTTAATTGGTTCCTCCTTTCAAACACATTTTAATTTATTTTTGCATTACATTTTTTACATACTCTAAATTTTTTACCATCTTCTACAACATATCCAACTCTTGTAGTTTTTTCACATTTTGGGCAAACTAAACCAACTATTGATGAGTGAATTGGATATTCTGAAGCTATAATTCCACCTTCTTTATTTGGTGCTGCTTTTACATGTTTTTTTCTAACATTTATACCTTTTACTATAACTTTTTCAGTTTTAGGTATAACTTCTAGAATTTCACCTTTTTTACCTTTATCGTTTCCAGATAAAATTACTACATTGTCACCTTTTTTTAGTTTCATTAAGGTCTTCCTCCTTTTTCTAATAACTTACTTATTGTTTTATTAACTTACCTGCTGTTCTATTAACTTACTTATTGTTTTCAAAAGAATGGTTATATTGCTAGGCAAAATTTTGTAAAAAAAGCGGAGTGTACGTGCTGTACATGAGCATTTTTTAACAAAATTTTAACAACGCAAGATGGCCATTATTTTGGAAACCCTATAACACTTCTGGAGCTAATGAAAGAATCTTCATATACTCTCCATCTCTTAACTCTCTAGCAACAGGTCCAAATATACGTGTTCCTCTTGGTGTTTTGTCATCTCTTATAATTACAGCAGCATTTTCATCAAATCTAACATAAGAACCATCTGTTCTTCTTATAGGTTTTTTAGTTCTAACTATTACTGCTTTTACAACATCACCTTCTTTTACAACTCCACCTGGTGTTGCTGTTTTAACAGAAGCAACTATTATATCACCTATACCTGCTGTTTTTCTATATGAACCACCTAAACATCTGATACACATTATTTCTTTAGCACCTGTGTTGTCGGCTACCTTTAGTCTTGTTTGTTGTTGTACCATTTTCTTTTCCTTTCCGTTTAAACAATAATCAACATCTACCCCAATTTGTTTTTTTGTTAACGCGGTCACGTACAACACGTACGCTCCCTTGCCTTATCAAAAAATCCAAATTGTGTTATATATTAATTCTTGTTTAAACTAATATATTCAATATACATCTTATTTCTTAACAGCTTTTTCAAGTATTTCAACTACTCTCCATCTCTTATCTTTTGAAAGAGGTCTTGTTTCCATAACTTTTACTTTATCTCCAATTTCACAGCTGTTATTTTCATCATGAGCTTTTAAAGTATATGTTCTTTTAACAATTTTTCCATAAACTTTATGTCTTACATTTCTTTCAACAGCTACAACTACAGTTTTGTCCATTTTATCAGACTTAACTATACCAATCATTGTCTTACGAAGATTTCTTGTTTCTTTTTCCATTATTCATTTACCCCTTTCTTCTCAGCGATTTTTCTTTCTGTTAATACAGTATTTATTCTAGCTATATCTTTTTTTACATCTCTAATTTTCATAGGGTTTTCTAAAGAATTTGTAGCTAAACTAAATTTTAATTTGAATAATTCTGTTTTTAATTCACCTAATTCTTTTTCCAATTCAGGTGAAGACATTTCTTTTATTTTATTAATTTTCATTATTTTCACCCTCCTCGATAGCTTTTTCTCTTATAACAATTTTTGTTTTTACTGGTAATTTGTTTGCACCTAATCTTAAAGCTTCTCTTGCAATGTTTTCTGCTACTCCTGCAACTTCAAACATAACTCTACCTGGTTTTACAGGTGCAACCCAAAATTCTGTATTTCCTTTACCTTTACCCATACGAGTTCCAGCTGGTTTTCTTGTTATTGGTTTGTCTGGGAATATTTTGATCCAAACTTGACCATCTCTTTTCATATAACGGTTCATAGCAACTCTGGCAGCTTCTATTTGGTTTCCTGTAATTAAACCTGCTTCTAATGTTTGTAAACCAAATTCTCCATCTGTAACTTTTGTTCCTCTTGTTGCTTTACCTCTATTTCTACCTTTTTGAACTTTTCTAAATTTTGATCTTTTTGGTATTAATGGCATTATGCTTCTCCTCCTTCCATTTTTTTACTTGGAAGAACTTCTCCTTTATATATCCAAACTTTTACACCAATTTTTCCATATGTTGTATCTGCTTCTGCAAATCCATAATCTATATCAGCTCTTAAAGTTTGTAGTGGAATATTTCCTTCTTTATAGAATTCAGTTCTTGCCATATCTGCTCCACCTAATCTTCCTGATACAGCTGTTTTTATACCTTGAGCTCCAGATTTCATAGTTTTTTGCATACATTGTTTCATGGCACGTCTGAATGAAATTCTTCTTTCAAGTTGTGATGCAATATCTTCTGCAACAAGTGTTGCATCTAAACTTGCATTTTTTACTTCTACAATATTTAAATTAACATCTTTTCCTATTAATTTTTTTATACCTGCTCTTAATGTTTCTGCTCCAGCTCCACCTTTTCCTATTAAAATTCCAGGTTTAGCTGTATATACATTTATTTTAACAGATTTAGCAGTTCTTTCAATTTCAATATTTGAAATTCCAGCTTCATATTCTTTTTTCTTTAAATATTTACGAATTTTTTGATCTTCTACTAAACAATCTGCAAAATGATTATCATCTGCATACCATTTAGAACTCCAATCTTTTATTATTCCTAGTCTTGCGCCTAGTGGGTGTACTTTTTGTCCCATACTTCTATTTACCCTCCTTTTCTTTTAGAACAATTGTTATATGACTTGTTCTTTTTCTGATTCTAACTGCTGAACCTTTTGCAGCTGGTCTTATTCTTTTTAATGTTGGACCTTGGTTTGCATAGATTTCAGAAATATATAAATTATCACTTTTCATTTCATGGTTATTTTCAGCATTTGCTATAGCTGATTTTAAAAGCTTTTCAATTATCTCTGATGAAGCTTTTGGTGTAAATTTAACTATTGCTAACGCTTCTTTAACATCTTTTCCCCTTATTAAATCTGCAACAATTTTTACTTTTCTTGAAGAAATTCTTGCATATTTAAGGGTTGCTCTAGCTTCTCTTACTTCTTCCATTTATATTTACTCCTCTCTTTTATAATTGGGTTTATATTTTTTATTAATTATTTTTTAGTTGTTTTTTCTCCTGCATGACCTTTAAATGTTCTTGTAGGAGCAAATTCACCTAATTTATGACCAATCATTTCTTCTGATATATAAACAGGAACATGTTTTCTTCCGTCATGAACAGCTATAGTATGACCAACCATTTGTGGATAAATTGTAGAAGCTCTAGACCATGTCTTAATAACTTCTTTTTTATTTTCAGCGTTCATAGCTTCAATTCTTTTTATTAACTCAGGAGCTACGAATGGTACTTTTTTACTTGATCTTGACATAAGTTTTATTTCCTCCTCTTAACTATAAATTTATTTGATTGTTTCTTTTTATTTCTTGTCTTGTATCCAAGAGCTGGTTTACCCCAAGGTGTTAATGGTCCTGGGCGTCCTATTGGTGCTCTACCTTCACCACCACCATGTGGGTGATCTACTGGGTTCATTGCAGAACCTCTAACTTCTGGTCTCCATCCCATGTGTCTTTTTCTTCCTGCTTTACCAAGTTTAACATTTTCATGGTCTGAATTTCCTATAACACCGATTGTTGCTCTACAATTTGCTAAAATTAATCTCATTTCTCCAGAAGGTAATCTTACATGAGCGTATTTTCCTTCTTTTGCCATTAATTGTGCACTTTGTCCTGCAGCTTTAACAAGTTTTCCACCTTGTCCTGGATTTAATTCTATATTATGAATTAATGTACCAACTGGAATACTGTTTATTTCCATACAGTTTCCTGGTTTTATATCTGCTGATTTTCCAGATATTACTTTATCTCCATCTGTTAATCCTTGTGGTGCTAAAATATATGCTTTTTCTCCATCTTCATATTTAATTAAAGCTATATTTGCACTTCTGTTTGGATCGTATTCGATTCCTATAACTTCGGCTTCCATTCCGTCTTTTTTACGTTTGAAATCCATTATTCTATATTTTTGTCTATTTCCTCCACCTTGATGACGTACTGTTATTCTACCATATGAGTTTCTTCCTGCTTTTTCTTTTTTTACAGCTAGTAAAGATTTTTCAGGTGTCTTTTTTGTTATTTCTTTGTAGTCTAGTACTGTCATGTTTCTTCTTGATGGGGTGTAGGCGTTAAATCTTTTTGTTGCCATCTTTCTTTCCTTTCCGTTCATACAATAATCAACATCTAACGCAATTTGTCTTTTTGTTAACGCGGTCACATACCAATCGTATGCTCCCTTGCCTTACCAAAAAATCCAAATTGTGTTATATATTAATTCTTGTCTGAACTTATATATACTAAATTTTATTTGCGATTTTTTTCCTGCTCGCATAACAGATAAAATTTATTCTCCGGGTTCTCTCCCGATATCTTTTTCTTTTTTATTTGTAGATGCTGCGTTTTTAATGTTTTTTTCTTGTTCTTCTTTCTTTTTTTTAGCAGCTATTCTCATGCCTTCTCTAAAGATTGAACTTCTTGATATGTTATCTCTCATTTTTATACTCCTGTAAATGATTCGATTGAATCGTTAAATTTCTTATTTCCTTTAGCTTCTTTTCCACCTTTTGTTAAGTATGTTGATGCTTTAGGATCTATATCTATTGTAACGATTGCTTTTTTCCAATCTGATGTTCTTCCTTGATGATATCCTACTCTTTTTTTCTTTCCATTAACATTCATTGTGTTAACATTTAATACTTTTACATTAAATAATTTTTCAACTGCATTTCTAATTTCAACTTTTGTTGCTTTTTTGTTTACTTTGAAAGTATATTTTCCTTCTTGTAAACCATTGTTACTTTTTTCAGTAACTATTGGAGCTATTATAATTTCTTCTGCTATCATGATTATGCATACACCTCCTCTAATTTTTTAACAGTATCTAAAGTTAAAACTAAGTTGGTATATTTTAATAAATCATATACATTTATTGTATTTACTAAAATTGCTTTTGCACCTTCAATATTTTTTGTTGAAGCTTGAACATTTAAATTTTTCTCTGGTAAAACAACTAATGTTTTTCCTTCTAATTTTAAACTATCAAAAGCTTTAACCATTGATTTAGTTTTAATTTCTTTTAATTCTAATTTATCAACTACTGTTAAATTGTTTTCTAATACTTTAGAACTTAATATTGATTTTATTGCTAATCTTTTTTCTTTTTTATTAACAGAGAATCTGTATGAACGTGGTTTTGGTCCTAATGCAATACCACCTTTAATCCATTGTGGTGCACGGATACTTCCTTGTCTTGCACGACCAGTTCCTTTTTGTCTCCATGGTTTTCTTCCACCACCACGAACTTCTGCTCTTGTTTTTGTACTTTGAGTACCTTGTCTTTGATTAGCTAAATAATTAACTAAAACACTATGAACTATATTTTCATTTGGTTCAATTCCAAATACTTTTTCATTTAGTTCTATGTCACTAACTTTTTTACCTTTTATATCATATACATCTATTTTAGGCATAATGTTCTAATCCTCCTTTCCTAATTTATAGCCTTAACAGCTGATTTTATTTTTAGGATTGCACCTTTTGCTCCTGGTACACTTCCCTTTACTAATATTACATTTTTGTCCATATCTACAGAAACTACATCTAGATTTTGAATAGTAACTGTTACATGTCCCATATGTCCTGGTAATTTTTTACCTTTAAATACTCTACCTGGTGTAGATGTTGCTCCCATTGAACCTGGTCTTCTATGATACATAGAACCATGTCCCATAGGTCCTCTATGTTGTCCATGTCTTTTTATAACACCTTGGAATCCTTTTCCTTTTGATGTTCCTTGGATGTCTACTTTTTCTCCAGCTGCAAATATATTAGCTGTAACAACATCTCCTACTTTAAATGTAGAAATATCATCTAATCTAAATTCTCTTAGATATTTTTTTGCTTCTAATTTAGATTTTGCAAAATGTCCCATTTCTGGTTTGTTAATATGTTTTGCTTTTACTTCACCAAATCCTAATTGAATTGCATCATATCCGTCTGTCTCAACTGTTTTAACTTGTGCAACTACGCAAGGACCTGCTTCTATAACTGTAACTGGAATAACTAATCCTTTTTCATCAAATATTTGTGTCATTCCTATTTTCTTTCCGATTAATCCTTTTTTCATTTTCTTTCTCCTCCTATTGGCTGACCTTTTTCTGAAAATAATTTTAAACTTCGTTTTTTCTATTTTTAGTCAGCATTGGTTTTAATTTTTTATAATTTAATTTCGATATCAACACCTGCTGGTAATTCTAATTTCATTAAAGAATCAACAGTTTTTTGTGTTGGGTAAAGAATGTCTATAACTCTTTTATGTGTTCTCATTTCGAATTGCTCTCTTGAATCTTTGTCTTTGTGTGGAGAACGAATAATTGTTACAACTTCTTTTTTTGTTGGTAGTGGAATAGGTCCAGAAACTTTTGCTCCTGTCTTTTTAGCAGTTTCTACTATCTTTGCAGCAGACTGATCTAAAATTCCAGATTCATAAGCCTTTACCCTTATTCTAATTTTTTCACTAGTAACAACTTGATTTGCCATTGCTTTTTTCCCTCCTTAAATATATTTTTGTACTTAATTCAGCTTGGCAAGTTATAACGCACCCTGGTGTTTCGTAACTACCTAATATAAAATCCCAAAATTGTATGAAAACTTTGGGGATAAGTGCTTTATTTTCTTACCGCCTGGTCTTAGCCACGACATACTCCATCGAAGTTCCCTCTAACCCAATTTTCCGTAGGGTTGTAGCCACATTCGACTTCAACGCTAAAATTCATACTAGAATAGTATATAATGAATTTGCCCTAATGTCAATAGTTTTTTGAGATTTTTTTCATATTTTTTTATTTTGTTACATTTTTGTTATATTTTTTTTAAAATCTTTTTAATAGTTTATTCCGTAACACTAACCTTTTGTCTTATTTATGTAATATAATTGTTTCTTATTTATTTAGAAATAAAATTATCAAATTATATATTATATGTAATTTTTTTTAATTTTTAGTGGACAATAAAAAAATTATGTGCTAAAATACAAAATATGTCGGTGTGCTGAAATTGGTAGACGGGGCAGACTCAAAATCTGTTGTCAGCAATGGCGTGTGGGTTCGAGTCCCACCACCGGCACCATCAAAATAAACGTATAAATGAAATATTAGAGAATAATCAATAATTTTCACTATAAAAATGGTATCGAAAAATATGATACCATTTTTTTATAATATTATTTTTTATTAAAAATGAAATATAAAGTATTTATTACACCAACAATTATAAACAATATAGGTATTATAGAAACAAATCCAAAATTCTGAAATGCATTTATTATAGAATAAGAATTTAACTCCATACATAATATCCTATAGAAAGCTACTCCCGCAATTATAAATATTAATCCAATAAAAATGTAAAATATTTTTTTTAACATTGGTGACATTTTACCTAATATAGACATTTTACCTAAGTTTATCATAATAGGAATAACTGTAAATAAAAATCCAAAAAATATAATCATAGTATTTGATACATCACCAACAAATATTGCTTCTGAAGGATTATCAGGATTATATTTTATTAATTTTTTACTTCCTATTTTTGGTATAATGCCTGTAGTATAATCAGTAGAAATTTGATATTGTAATCCGTCAATTGTATATGTATAATTTAATGTATATACTTCTCCTGAGTCACTTCTTTCATAAAGAGTAGCATCTTTAAAATTAGCTTCTATCTCAATATAATTTTCACTAATTAAATTAGTATTATAAATATTTTTTATTCCATAAATTAATAGTAAAATTCCAACAACTATAAATATTATTGTTAAAAAAAGCATTATTCTTTTCCAATTCATATGTACCCTCCTTATTCTCCTTTATAATAAATCTTTTTACCATAATTTCCTAATTCTATAAAAAAATATAAATATCTATTATATTGCTTAATTTTCCTCTTCGTATAATGAGCCAGCCTCAAACTCTTTCGAGAATGAGGCTATTAGATATAACCGACGACATAGTGTGTCGGCAAAAGAAGTGTTTTAGTATCATTCAGACATTCTTTTCTTCAGATATTCCTTTCGTGAAATATAGAACGCTACTGCATTTTCTTTGACAAAACTTTCTGCAATTTCGGGACTTCCCCCGCTTGTGATGTACATCCCTGCACAAATCTTTAATGCTTTTATCACATTATGGTTAAATACATATTCAGGTAATAAAAACATTTCTTTCATTGTGCACTCCCGAGAGCACTCCCAACATCTTTGATTGCAGTCAGTAAAATCAAAATCTTTTGTTTCAATACCCATACAAAACCACTCCTTTACAATGTTGATATATAAATTATACCACAAATAAACATAAAATACAAATTTCTATTTTTATAAGTATGAGTTTTTTTGACTGGGGAATTCCCTAAATCTCAATATTTTTAAGCACTAATCTATAATTTGATTCGAATT
>CANQGU010000003.1 GCA_947623465.1 uncultured Clostridia bacterium | reverse complement strand
AATAAAAAAGCTAAATTGCCTTAAGTATGGTGCTCTTACATAGCACTTACCGAGATAATGGCATACAAAAAAGGACTTACTGTTTAACTCTATATTTAGTTTAACATTAAAGTTTCTAAAAATCAATAGAAAATCATGATAAATTTAGAATTTTTCTTTAAATTTATCGAATTATATGATATACTATAAAAGAATTGAGGTGATTGATATGCCAAATAGAATAAAAAATATATTAAAAGAATATGTAAATTGTTTATTGAAAATATTAGGTCAAGATTTAGATAAAGTGATTTTATATGGCTCTTATGCAAGAGGAGAGCAGGATTTAGATGGAGAAGTAAGTGATATAGATATTATGATTTTGATAAAAACAAAAGATGAAAAAAAAATTAGAGAAATTCAAAAAATTATTTTAGATTATAGTTATGATTTTGATTTGAAATATAATATATTATTGTCTCCAATTGTAGAAAGCATAGAAAATTATAATAGCAGAATAAAATATATAACATTTTATCAAAAGGTAAAAAATGAAGGAGTTGTATTAAATGGATAATCAAGAGATGATTACATTATCTAAATATAGACTAGAACAAGCTAAAGAAAATTTAGAAGAGGCAGAAGCGTTATTTAATATAAATAAATATAAAGGTGCAAATAATAGAGCATATTATTCAATTTTTCATGCAATAAAAGCGATAAAATTGCATTAGAACAAATAGATTTTAAGAAGCATTCATCTGTAATAGCATATTTTAACAAAGAATATATAAGTAAAAATATTTTTCCAAAAGAGTTGGGAAAAAAAGTTAGTGATGCAAGATTTTATAGAGAAAAAAGCGATTATGTAGATTTTTATATTGTAACTAAAGAAGAATCTTTAGAACAAATAAAAGCTGCCCAAACAATGATTGAAAAAGCTTAAGAATATATAAATAATAAAATATAATTCTCAATTTTTGAATTTTACAGTACAAAAAAATAGGGATTTTTCAAAGAATTTTAAAGAAAATTTTGCGACAAGTTGAAAAATAGTAAAAACATAGAGCAACAAGAACTTTAAGATTTTAATGCTCCAATTTGACGTGTGGAGGTATAGAAGCACTATCGATAGATAGAGATTCTATGCCTCTTAAAAATTTTGAAAGAAATTTTTAAGAAATAGTAGAAATTTTCTGAGCAGATTAATGTATATATAATAGGAGAACTTAAATAGGAATATTATTGATCAACACTAATTAATAATAATGGAATAGTACAAGTTCTTTATTAATATTTATATATAGGTGACAGCTTAATGAAAGATAGATATATTAAATTAAAAATAGAATTGGTTGTTAATAAATTATTATATAAAAAAAATATAATTAATAAAAATTTATATGAACAAACTTCAAAAAAGATTGATAAACTGCTATTTGAGGAAAATAAAAATAATTTACTTGAACCTTGACGTATTTTATTCGTTTTAATAAAATAGAAAAAGTATTAATTGCACAAGGCAGAAAGGAGAATAAAAATGACATTATATGAAATGAAACAAGCCTTTTCACTTGGAAAGACAATATTTGATTTATTTTTAAGAGTAGTTTATTATGCTAGAGTTTCTACAGAAAAAGAAGAACAAATAAATTCTTTAGAAAATCAAGTAGAATTTTTTGAAGACTATATTAGAAAAAATACAAACTGGACTTTAATAAGAGGATATGTAGATGAAGGTATAAGTCGGAACAACATCACTAAAAAGAGAAAATTTTATGCAAATGATAGAAGATCGGAAAAAATAAAGATTTTGATTTAATTATAGCAAAAGAAGTTTCTAGATTTTCTCGTGATACAATAGATAGTTTGCTATATACTAGAAAATTATTAGAGTATGATGTTTGTGTATATTTTTTATCAGATAACATTGTTACAGCTTCAAATGATGGAGAATTAAGACTTACAATTATGTCTAGTATGGCACAAGATGAGGTTAGAAAAATATCGGAAAGGACAAAATTCGGGTTTAAAAGAGCAATAGACAAAGGTACAGTTTTAGGTACAGACAATATTTGGGGATATAAGAAGGATAAAGGAAAATTAGTAATAGATGAAGAAGAAGCTAAGATAGTTAAAAAGATTTATGATATTTATGCAAATGATAGCAAAATTGGATTAAAAAAGCTATCAACAGAATTAGAAAAATGTGGCTATTATAATCGAAACCGGCAAACCAATTCATCAAAATACTTTAAAAAAGATTATTCAAAATCCAAAGTATAAGGGCTATTACACAGGAGGATTATCAACTGTAGTAGATTATAGAAGTAAAAAAAGAAACTTTAATGATATATCAAAATGGAAAATTTATAAAGCTTATGAAAAAGTACCACCAATTGTAACAGATGAGTTATGGGAAAAGGCAAATCAAAAATTATTAAGTAGGAGCAAGTCAGCAAAATTGTATCAAAAACATCAAACAAAATATCCTTTATCAGGAAAATTATATTGTGACAAGCATAAATGTGGTTTTGTAAGAAGGGTAAGGCATCATAAAAATAGGATAGATGAAATTTATTGGTATTGTTCTGATTTTCACAAAACAGGTAGAAAAAATTGTCCAGGTGCATGTTTTAAGCAAGATGATTTATATAATATTCTACTATCTGTGTTTAAAACTTATGAAATCTACAAAGAAGAAATTTGTGAAGAACTACTATTTTTTTACAATAGTCTTTCAAAAATAGAAGAAAATGATAAGCAAGAGATAAAATTACAAAATGAATTAGATACTCTAAATAAAAGACGAGATAAACTATTAGATTTGGTTTTAGATGGAATTTTAAGCAAAGAAGATTTAAAGCTGAAGAAATTTATCATTGAAAAGCAAATCCAAGAAATAGAGTTGAAATTAAAGAAATTAGAGAAAGACAAAATAAAAGAGCAGGAACAAAAATATAATAGCAAAGTATTTAAAGATAAAATTTTAAAAGAGCTTAATATAACAAAAGAAAATTTAGAAAACTACATAGAAGAATTATTAGACAAAATTATTGTAATAGAAAAGGAAAATCAAGAAGAAACATTAATATCATCAAAAAAAGAAAAGCAAAAGATGCAAACTAAAAAACAAAATGAGGAAGATGTAGAATTAAAAATTATACTTACAGGAAACAAAATAGTAAGTATTGGTAATCCAAGTAAACCTATTAAAGTCAGTCAATTAGCAGAAAACAAAGGAACTGATTTAAAATTAATCCCACTTTGTCACTCCCATGCACATAGTAATCATCTGTTTTCCGATTAGTTAAAGCCTTATTAAAAAATCCATCCATATTAAAGGCAAGCCTTGGCAGAAAACCTAGATCCTCTAAAAAAGTAAAAAGAGGGAAAAATATAGCCATAGGTGGTAGCATTACAGAAATTATCCATGTAACAGTCTGGTAAACACCTAGAACAAGCATATCTTTGAGCCAGATAGGTGCATGAATAAAATCGAAAAAGGTAAGAAGTTTTGATTGCAAATAGCCAAAAAAGCTAAATAAGATTTCAGAAGGGTAGTTACTTCCAACAATGGTTAGCCAAAATATAATACCTAGAAAAAGTATCATAATAGGAATTCCAAATTTTTTAGAAGTAAGAATTTTATCTATATTTCTATCAAATTTAGAATAATCACTTTTTTCATAAGTACAAACTTCTTTACAAATAACAGCAGATTTATTTACAATATCAGTTACAATTTCATCTTTTAAATTATTTTTAGTTATGTTATGCTCCTTTAAAATCTCAAAACATTCGTCTAATTTACTTTGTATGCTAGGAAAATTTTTAAATTTAAAATGGAAATTTTTCTCTATAGTTTTAAGAATTTGAGTAGAATTATCAAGTAATTTTATACAAACAAAACGATTAAGAAAACTAGGAATTTGTTTGATTTTCTCTATTTCAGGAATAAGTAAATTTATAGAATTTTCAATAGAGTCAGAATAAGTAATAGGTAAGATGTTGGTATCTTTATCATTTACTTTTATAATTTCGTCTAAAAGCTTATCTAAAGTCTTTCTTTTTCTTGCAATAGTACCAACAACTTTTGCACCAAGCAATTTTTCTAATTTTTTTAAATCAATTTTAATTCCTTTTTTCTTAGCTTCATCAAGTAAATTTACACACACAATAACATTAGGTGTAATTTCTTTTATTTGAAAAACAAGATTCAAATTTCTTTCTAAAGAAGTAGCATCAACAACTACAACAACAGCATCAGGATTTTCAAAACAAATATAATTTCTTGCAATTTCTTCTTCTTCAGAATTGGACATAAGAGAATATGTACCAGGAATATCAACAAAAAGTAATTTAGAATCTTTATATTCACATATACCAGAACTATTACTAACAGTTTTGCCAGGCCAGTTTCCTGTATGTTGGTGCATACCTGTTAAAGAATTAAAAATGGTAGATTTACCAACATTTGGATTACCGGCCAAAGCAACAGTATAATTACAATCTTTTTTTAGTTTTTCAATATTTTCATTAAGCAAGGTATTTCCGGTAGATTTCGAAGTAAGCCCCATAAACAACCTCCACAAAAATTTATTATTTTATAATATGAAAGTTAAATTAAATGTGTCAATGGGGACAAGATTATTTAGTTTTAATTTTTATAAGTTCAGCATCATTTTTTCTAATTGCAATAATGCTGCCTCTAACTTCATATGCTCTTGGGTCCCCGGATGGGCTTATAAAAACAGGTTTAATTAAAGTATCTTTTATTAATCCTAGGTCAAGCATTCTTCTTCTTAAAGAGCCTTGTGATTTTAAATCTATAATATATCCATTTTTATTTAATGGTAAATTATCTAAACTATATATATTCATTTTTAATCTAATTCCTTCCTTATGCATAAATTTTAAAATATGTCAATAATTGTCTAATATTATTATATTTTTGTAGTTTCATAAAGTTGAGCATTTTGCTTGACTTTTTTTAAATATTGTTATAAAAATAATAAGTAAAATTAATTAAAATATAGCACTTATGCAAAAAAATTGTGCAATTAAAGAAAGGAATGAAATAAAAATGGAAAAAGTAAGAGGATTTGAAGTAGCAAAAGGATTTGAGGATAAAAATATTAATTTACCAGAAAGAAAAACAAAAACATCTGCAGGATATGATATAGAAGTTGCAGAAGATACAATTGTTCCAAAATTTGAATTAGGACAAAAACCAACATTACTAAGTACTGGAATAAAAGCATATATGCAAGATGACGAAGTATTGTATTTATATAACAGAAGTTCAAACTTTAAAAAGAAAGGTTTAATGCTTGCAAACAATGTTGGAGTTGTAGATAGTGATTACTATGGAAACGAAGACAATGATGGACATATAATGTTTTCTGTAATAAACTTTAGAGATGAAGATGTTTTAGTAAAAAAAGGAGAAGTTGTAGGACAAGGTGTATTTGGAAAATATTTAGTTACAGATGATGATAATGCTCAAGGTACAAGGACAGGTGGATTTGGGTCTACAAATAAATAAAAAATAAGGTTTATAGGTTATCCAAATCTAAAAACCTAAATACATTTACAAGGAATGGATTTTTCTTATGGAATTTTTTAAAAAACATAAAAAAGCAATGATAGAAATTATAATAGTTATTTTTATTGCGATTTTCAGTTTTAGCTTAGCTCCAAAAACATTTCAAAATGATATATTTTATAATATACCTATAGGAAATTTAATTGTAGAAAATGGAATTGATAATAAAGACCATTTTTCTTGGCACGAAAATTTACCATATACATATCCACATTGGTTATATGATGTATTAGTTAGCTTTATATATAACTTAGGAGGATGGGATGCAATATATATTGCAGAATGTGTGCTAACAATTATACTTGGGCTTACAATATATATAGTAAATAAAAAATTAGTTAAAAATAGAGGAATCTCCTTTGCAATCACAATAGGTTCAATGTTTTTATTAAAAGACTATATTACAGCAAGAGCTCAACTTGTAACTTTTATACTATTTTTGTGGGTTTTTTATTTAATACAAAAATTTTTAGAAAATCCAAAAATATACTATGCAATAGGAATAATTCTATCGTCAATATTAATTGCAAATTTACATGTTGCAGTATGGCCATTTTTATTTGTATTATCTTTACCATATATTGCAGAGTATTTAATAAGTATTATTTGGGACATTATAGTATATAGAAAAATAGGAATTTTATATAGAAAAATTTTATTAAAAAAATCAAAGACAGATAAAGAAAAAATAAAAACTCAATTAGAGGAAATTTATGCATCAAATGAAAGAATAAAAATAGCTAGAGAAAAAGAAGTACCATACAAAATAAAAGTTACTAAAAATAAAAATGTAAAATGGTTAATAGTTGTAATATTAATTTGTGCATTAACAGGATTTTTAACTCCACTTGGAACAACGCCTTTTACATATTTATATAAAACTATGCAAGGAAATACAGTAAATAATATAAATGAACATCTACCTTTAACACTTATAAAAAATGTGCCAATTATGTGCACTATTATTGTATTTTTAGCTTTATTAACATTTACAAAAGTTAAAATAAGATTATCAGACTTATTTATGATAGGTGGGCTTACATATCTTATGTTTTCTTCAAAAAGACAATCAACTATGTTTATATTAATTGGTTCAATTATTTTGAATAAAATGATATGGGAAGCAATACAAATATATGAATTAAACAAAATAAATAGTTTAGTTAAAGAAATGATAAAAAATGCAATAATTTTAATTTTTTGTGTATCAATTATAAGATGTAGTTATACAAATATAAAAGGAAAAAGAAATGATAAATATATTAATAAAAGCTCTTATCCAGTAGAAGCTGCAGATTGGATATTAGAAAATCTAGATGTAAATAATATAAAATTATTTAATGAATATAATTATGGTAGTTATTTATTATTTAGAGGAATACCAGTATTTATAGATTCTAGAGCAGATTTGTATGCACCGGAATTTAATGGATTAGATAATGATATATTTATGGATTTTATAAATACATCAAATATTGGAAAATATTATGGTTCAACATTTGAAAAATATGGAATAACACATATTATTTTATATAAAAGTTCAAAAATTTCTATGTTAATAGACAAAGCAGATTCTGAAAAATATAATAAACTATATTCAGATGATCATTTTGTAATTTATGAAGTTGTAAATAATAATTAACTGTAAATTTTTACGAGGAGGATATGTCAAAATATATGGATACAAGACCAATAGGAATTTTTGACTCAGGGTTAGGAGGACTAACTGTTTTAAAAGAACTTCAGGAGAAGTTTGTAAACGAAAGCTTCATATATTTAGGAGATACATTAAATTTCCCTTATGGAGAAAAAACAAAGGAAGAAATTGTAAAGGTTTCAAAAAGAAATATTAAATATTTAATTAAGCAAGATGTAAAACTAATTATAATAGCATGTGGAACAGCAACAAGTAGAGCACTTGGTGAAGTAAAGAAAATTTTTAATATTCCAATTATTGGAATAATAGAACCAACAGTAGAATATGTTAAAAATTTAAATATAAGTGAAATAGGTGTTATGGCAACAAATGGAACTATAAAAAGTGGCGCATGGGAATATTATTTAAAACAGGAAATGCCAGACATTAAAGTTGTAAGTAAGGCTTGTCCGTTACTTGCAAATATTGTAGAAGAAGGAAAAATAGAATCTAAAGAAAGCATAGATGTAATACATAGTTATGTACAAGTCTTTAAAGAAAATAATATTAAAAATATAATTTTAGGATGTACTCATTATCCACTTTATGATGAAATAATAAAACAAGAATTTAACTATGATGTAAATTTAATAAATACAGCAAATGCAGTTACAATATATTTAAAAAAATTTTTAAGTGAGAAAAACATAGAAAGTGATAAAAGAAGTTTTATGCCAAAAATTGTAATAACTAAACAAGAAAAAGACTTTGAAAGAAAAGCTAAAGATATTTTAAAATTAAATAATTGTAAAATATTTATAAAAAATTATTAATTAATAAAAATTTTATATTTATATATTTTTCCGTTATCCCCATTTAAGAAAATGTAATTCGCTTTGCTCAAACATTTTCTAAAAAGGTCCCCCCCAATTCACTTCAAAATATATAAATATAAATTTTTTTTTACTTATATATTCTAAAAAGCTTGACACTACTAATTTTTATTACTATAATATCAATATAATAAAAATCACAATTTAAAAGGAGCAATAGATGTCGGATCTTAGTTTAAGCGATTTTAAAGAAAATTATAATCAAATGTCAGATGAAAATTTAATACAAGAAATAACCAAAAATAACAGTTCTATGGCATTAGACTGTCTGTTAAACAGATATAAAGACATGGTAAGTATTAAAGCAAATAAATTTTTCATGATTGGCTCTGAAAAGGAAGATATGTTACAAGAAGGATATATCGGTTTATATAAAGCTGTCAAATCATTTAATGATGAAAAACAAAATTCATTTAAAACTTTTGCAGGACTTTGTATTGAAAGACAAATGATAACTGCTGTAAAAAATTCAAATCGCCAAAAACATATTCCATTAAATTCGTCACTATCTTTAAATGCAGAAGCTTATGATGAAGACAATGAAACTCAAGTAATAGATATTTTAGATACAAGAAAGACAGGGGAAGATCCGCTAAACATAATAGCACAAAAAGAATATTTTTCAGTAATAGAAAAAGAAATAAATGACAATTTAAGTGATTTTGAGAAAAAAGTATTAATTCATTACAAAAATGGGGAAAGCTATGCAGAAATAGCTGACAATCTTAGTAGTAAAGTAAAATCAGTAGATACAGCTATTCAAAGAATAAGAAAAAAGGCAAATAAAATAAAAAGAAAAATAGAAGAAGAAAATTAATAAATATAAAATTATTAATCAAGTTTTGTGCATAAAAAAGGGAAGGAAAGATCGTAAAAATGAAAGAAGAATTTTTAAATTTACTAAGAACAACAAAAAGAGAAAATATCGAAGAATTAATAGATTTTATAGAAAAAACAGACTTTTTTGATGCACCAGCAAGTACACGCTTTCATGGAAGTAGAGAGCATGGATTATTAGAGCATAGCTTAAAAGTATATGAAATATTAAAAGAAAAAGTAAAAAATTCATGTATAGAAATAAAAACACCTGAAGATTCAATAAAAATAATAGCTTTGTTACACGATATATGCAAAGCAAACTATTATAAAATAGATTATAGAAATGCCAAAAATGCATTAGGTGTATGGGAAAAAGTACCATATTACACTGTAGATGATAAAATTCCATATGGACATGGAGAAAAATCAGTAATGATGTTAACAGAATATATAAAATTAACACCAGAAGAAAAATATGCAATAAGATGGCACATGGGATATACTGAACCAAAAGAATTATATACAACAATAGGTTTAGCTTATGAAAAATATCCTGTTGCCTTATTAACTCACGAAGCAGATTTGGAAGCAACTTATTTTTTTGATACATAAAAGAGATAAAAATTTGAAAATAAATTGCTTTTAAGGTATGCTTTCCAAATAAAGAAAGAAAGGAATGAAATAAAAATGAATAAAGTAGAACCACGCACACTTCCTGGATTTATGGAATTATTGCCACAAGAGCAAATATTATTTAATCAAATGAAAGATAAAATTCAAAATACATACGAAAAATTTGGATTTTTACCATTAAATACACCAATTATAGAAGATTCAAAAGTTTTACTTGCAAAAGCAGGGGGAGAAACGGAAAAACAAATATATCGTTTTAATAAAGGAGAAAATGACTTAAGTTTAAGATTTGATTTAACAGTTCCACTTGCAAAATATGTTGCTAAAAATTATGGGAATTTAGCATTTCCTTTTAGAAGATATCAAATTGGAAAAGTATTTAGAGGAGAAAAGCCACAAAAAGGAAGATATCGCGAGTTATATCAATGTGATATAGATATTATAGGAGATGGAGAGCTAAGCATTATAAATGATGCAGAGCTTCCAATAGTAATATATAATACATTTAAAGAATTAGGATTTGAAAAATTTACAATTTATATAAATAATAGAAAAATATTAAATGGATTATTTGAAGAATTAGGACTTTCTAGTATCGCTCCAGATATTTTAAGAATAATAGACAAAATAGAAAAAATAGGAAAACAAAAAGTAATAGAAGAATTGCTTGATTTAGGAATAGAAAAAGAAAAAGTAACAAAAATAATTAATTTTATAGAAATAGATGGAACAAATGATGAAAAGCTAAAAAAATTAAAAGAACTTAATTTCCAAAAAGAAACATTTGTTAAAGGTTTAGAAGAATTAGAAGAAGTTGTAAAATATATAAGAATGTTTGGAATGCCAGAAAACAACTTTAAAATAGAACTAACAATAGCAAGAGGTTTAGATTACTACACAGGAACAGTATATGAAACCTTTTTAGATGAATATAAAAGTTTAGGAAGTATATGTTCAGGTGGAAGATATGAAAACTTAGCAGAATTTTACACAGATAAAAAGCTTCCTGGTGTTGGAATATCAATAGGCTTAACAAGATTATTTTATCAATTAAATGAAATAAACTTAATAAAAGCTGAAAAAAAATCAATAGCAGATATATTAATAATATCTATGACAGAAGATTTTGCATATATTTCAAAAGTTGCAAATGAATTTAGAAAACAAGGAAAAAAAGTTCAAATATATTTAGAAAACAAAAAAATAAAAAATCAATTTAAATATGCTGACAAACTTCAAATTCCATATACTATTGTAATAGGTGATGATGAAGTGAAATCAAATACATACACAATTAAAAATATGGAAACAGGAGAACAAGAGACAGTTAATTTGTAACTAAAAAAGTATTTAATTTTAAATTTAATAGTTGTACTAGTAACAGTTTACAAGCTAGAAATTAATAAAATTTGAGTAAAAAACATTGGAGTGCTTTAAGCTTAGAAATTCTTATCTTTTTTTATGGAAAGAGTTCAAGCTTGCCTTGGAAGGGTGCCATAAAAAATAACTAGAATTTCTGCGAAAAAGTAAGGGACAAAGTTTTTTATGAAAATTTTATCAATTTTTAGCTTGTAAATTTATTAATTAGAATAAAATCAAAATATAATTACATAAAAATGCTTGACATAATTTTAAAAATATTATAATATATATCCATATTAAATCATATTCATATTTTTATTTAAAAAGTTTTTTTATAATTCTCTAGTTTTAAAAATCAAAAAGTTCAAAATAGGAGGATTTAAATGTCAAAAATTTTAAAAAAGATATTAGTCATATTATTGTTATCAATAATATTTATTTCTAATGCGTCAAATATAATAAAAGCAACATATATTGGAGGAGATGCATATATACAAAAAATAGGAGAAGCAGAGCATCATTTAAAATATTATAATCCAAACAAAGGAATGATGACTTATTCAACATGTAGTATTGTAGGATATAACGAAAATGGAAAATTTTATCCTGCATATTGTTTAAATAGATCAGCACATGGTGTAGGAGATGTGGAAAATTATACAGTAGATGTAAGCTCATTAATGGCAAATAATAAAGTAAGAACAGCTGTAAAAAATGGGTATCCATATAAAACAGCAAGAGAAATGGGATTATCATCAGATTATGATGCATTTGCAGTAACAAAATTTGCAGTATACTGTATACTTGGACAAGCAGATGTTAATGGATATGAAGCAGATGCACAAGATACAGAAGGTCAAGCAATGCTTACAGCATTAAAAAAACTTGTAGATGTAGGAGAAAATCATACACAAACTTTTGATGATGAAATACATTTAACTCAAGTACAAGAATTAGCAGAAGATGGAGACTATTTATCTGCAACATACAAGGTTACATCAGGTTCACATTTTTCATCATATAATATAAAATCAATTTCAGGATTAGTAGATGGTGACTTAATTACAGATGTAAATGGAAATATAAAAACAACTTTTTCATCAGGAGAAAATTTTAAAATCAAATTATTAAAAAATAAATTAGATTCAAATAGAAATATAAATATTGAATTTCAAGCAGAAATAAAAAATTATCCAATGTATGAAGGAAAAACAAGAAAAGCAAATACACAAGATTATTTGTTAACATCAAAAGAATTTGAAAGTGTAACAAAAACTGCAAACATTAATTTTAAGTTAGATACAGGAAAACTTAAAATAGAAAAAATAGATGACGAAACAAAAAAAGGAATAAAAGATGTAACATTTGAATTATATAATTCAAAAAAAGAGTTAGTTCAAACAAAAACAACAGATGCTAATGGAGAAATCGTATTTGATAGTTTGTTTCCTGGAGAATATGTATTAAAAGAAACAAAAACAAATGAAAATTACATTTTAAAAGAAAATTCAGAATTTAATGTTCATATAGATTACAATAAAACAAGTTTAGTACAAATAGAAAATGAACACAAAAAAGGAGATTTAACAGTATACAAAGTAGACAAAGAAAATAATAAGCTTGTTCTTGGAAATGTTGAATTTGAGCTTTATAGCGAAGAATTTGGAAAAGTAATTGGCACATATAATACAGATGTGAACGGAAAAATAGAAATAAAAAATTTAAGAACAGGAAATTATTGGCTTAAAGAAACTAAAACAAACCAATGGTATAATTTAGCTGAAGATACCAATGTTGAAGTAAAATGGAACGAACTTACAGAAACTACAGTAGAAGATGAATTAAAAAAAGGCGGACTTAAAGTAATAAAAGTTGATAAAGATAATAACGAAATAAAGTTGCCAAATGTAGTATTTGAAGTTTTAGATACAAATGATAATGTGTTAGAAACTATAACAACAGATGAAAATGGAGAAGCATATACTAAAGAATATGTAATAAGAGATTATCAAAAATTAAGATTAAGAGAAACAAAAACAGATACTTTGTATGAGTTAAATAATGAAATAATAGAAGTGCCACTTGGGGCAAACGAGATTAAGGATGTAATAGTTGAAAATCAAAAAATAAGAGGAAATATTCAAATTATAAAAACAACAGAAGATAAAAGTGACATTACAGGATTAGAAAAAGGAGCACCACTTGAAGGAGTTATATTTGAAATATATGATAATAATGGAAATATAGTAGATACTGTTACAACAAATAAAGAAGGTCGTGCCACAACAAAAGATTTGGAAAAAGGATCTTACAAAGTAAAAGAAACAAAAACAAATGAATGGTATATCTTAGACGAAACTTACTATACAGTAGAAATTACTAAAAATAAAGAAATAGTTTCATTAAATATTAAAAATAAACCTAAAAAACCAGATGCAGAAATAGAAAAAAAAGGTCCGGATAGAGCTCAAGCAAATGAAGAAATAGAATATAAAATAAATATAAAAAATACAGGAAATGTACCATTAGATAATTTCACATTTGAAGATCAAATTCCAACTGATTATATAAGATTAACAAAAATAAATTTAGGAACTTATAATCAAAATGGAAGCTATAACCTATATTATAAAACAAATTATACAGAAGATTATGTTTTATTTTTAGAAAATTTAAATACAAAAACATCAGAAAAAATAGATTTTTCGAAGGAATTATCAAGTAATGAATATATTACAAGTATTAAAATTGATTTTGGAACTGTAAATACAGGATTTAGCTCAGAACAGGATATGCAATTATTTGCAAAAGTAAATTCAGATGTAAAAAGAGATGATGTTTTTCAAAATACTGCAACTTTAAGCGGAAAGTACAATGGAATAGATGTTTTAAAAGATTCTACTTGGAAAACTAAAGTGTATGAAATATTGCCTCTTACTGGGATGTAGAAAATATTGAACAATTATTAAAAATAAACTTGACAACATAGTATCAAATATAGTATTATAAATAAAGGTTGAGTTTATATTTATAATTACTTTTTTATAATCAAGAAAGGAATATAAATATGCCAACAATAGAAAAAATAATTCTAAAAATGCAAAGACAACCTAATGGAATTAGATTTCAAGAGATAGTTAAAGTGTTAGAATATAATGGTTATAAAATAAAGAAAAAAACGCGGAACATCACATAGGCAATTTATTAATGTAAATGGAGATGTTATAACGATAAAAGAAGAAAATCCTTTAAAAGCAGTTTATGTTAAAGATGTGCTAAAAAGAATTGGAAGATGAAGTCTAATGTGAATTTTTAAGGTAGGAGGTTATTCTATGAAAGAAGTAAAAGAATATATGAATTTGCCATATAATTATATAATACAACCTATAAATGATGAAAGTGGGCATTATTATTATGCTAGAGTATTAGAATTAGATGGATGCCAAAGTACAGGAGAGACATTTGAGGAGGCATATAAAAACATAAAAGAAGCAATGGAAGGATGGATTGAGGCTAAATTAGAAGGAGGATTTGAAGTTCCTTTACCTATAGGATATGATAATTTTAGTGGAAAGTTTGTTATAAGGATTCCAAAATCATTACATTATAAATTAACTATTGAAGCAAAAAATGAAGGTGTGTCATTAAATCAATATGCAGTATATAAACTTAGTAAATAATTATAAAAAAAATAAAAGAGAGGACTAAATTTAGTTCTCTTTTTTGTCAACAAAGGAAGTATAAAAATAATATATATGCACAAACTAAAATTAGAGGTGTAAAAAATGGAAGACAAAGATAAGAATCCAGAAAGATTTGAAAATGGAGAAGATGCTACAGAATATGGAGAATTTGTATCATCATATTTTGCATGGGTACCATTACCAGAGCAGAAAAAAAAGGCAGAGGAAATGGAAAAAATGACTAAAGAGAAAAAAGTGAAAAAAGATAGACAAAATAAATAAAGTAACAAATTGGGGAATAGGGGAAAAATAAATAAAGAAAAAAGTAAAATTAAAAATTTAATAAAGAGATAACACAAGAAAAACAAAGAAAAAAGATAAAAAAATGAGAAAAATAAAGAAAACACATAAATAGATAGCATAAATTAAATAAAAACTAAGACAAATAATGAAAATAATTGTTGAAAAATAAAAGAAATGAAATTATAATATCAATAAAGGTCAAAGAAAGTCAAAAACAAAAAGACGATGATTAAAATTTAATAAAATATTTGCAAAAATATAAGGCAAAAATAGTGCTAAAGAAAATATTAAAGAAAGGGATGACGTAAATTATGAGAATGTCAGATATAATAGAAGAATTTATAAAAGATTTATTTGATGATGAAAAAGAAATAGAAATACAAAGAAATGATTTAGCTCAAAAATTTAATTGTGTACCATCTCAAATAAATTATGTAATATCAACAAGATTTAAACCTTCGCAAGGATACTATGTAGAAAGTAGGCGTGGCGGAGGAGGACATATAACAATAAGAAAAGTAAACAATACTAAATCAGACTATCTACTGCATATAATAAAAAATATAGGAAATTCAATTTCAAATAATGAAGCTGAAATTTTAATAAGTGATTTTTTAACATATGATTTATTAAATTTAAAAGAAGCAAAATTATTAAGAGTTGCAACAAGTGACAATGTACTTGATATTCCAAAGGAATACAGAGATTATGTTAGAGCAAATATTTTAAAAAATATGTTATTAAATTTAACAGATTAAATAAAAGGTTTATAGGTATAACCTAAATACAAAAAGAACCGGGATAAATAGGACACCGGAATTAAAAACCTAAATATTTTATAAAAGGAATGATTTAATATGAAATGTGAAAATTGTGGAAAGAATAATGCAAATGTAAAATATACACAAATAATTAATGGAGAAAAAAAGCAAATGTTTTTATGTGAGGAATGTAGCCAAAAATTAGGTATAAATGACCTTCACTTCAATATGCCAATTAACTTTACAAGCTTTTTAGCAGATTTCTTTAATGATATGAACGATATAAGTTTAATGCCAAGCTTAGACAATGTAAATACTATAAAGTGTAAAAAATGTGGATTAACATGGGATGATTTTTTACATACAGGAAAATTTGGATGTAGTAATTGCTATGATGATTTTGAATTAAGAATTGACCCAATTTTAAGAAGCATGCAAGGGGCAACAAATCATGTAGGAAGACTAGGAGAAGTAAGACAAGGAAATGAAGTAAAACAAAATTTAGATGACAAAATCCAAAAAGAAGAAAATGAAAATGTAAGAAAAATAGAAAAACTAAAAAATGATTTAAAACAAGCTATAAAAGAAGAAAGATATGAAGATGCAGCTAAAATTCGTGACGAAATAAAAAAAGAAGAAGAATAGGAGTGTGTTTTATATGAATTGGTATTTACAAAACGGAAAAGATTCTGATGTTGTAACAAGTTGCAAAATAACTTTTTCAAGAAATTTAAGAAATTTTAAATTTGGAACAGAAAATTTAAAAGAAATTCAAGAAATTGAAGAACTTGTAAAATCAAAAGTTCCAAGTTTAGGATACAATTTAAAATTTTTAAAATTAAAAGATATGGATGATTTAACAAAAAAATCGCTAATAGAAAAAGGGTTGATTACAGAAGAAGCAGAAAAAAATGATAAAACATCAATATTAATTAATGATGAAGAAAATATATGTGTTATATTAAATTCTGATGACCATTTTGAAATTCAAGTTTTTAATTCGGGAATGGAAATAGAAAACACATTTAATTTTGCAAGAGAAGTAGACGAAAAATTTGATAAAGAATTTGATATAGCAAAAAGCAAAAAATATGGTTATTTAACAAGCTCTCCAATTAATATTGGAACTGGAATGAGAGCTAAAGTTATAGTACATTTACCAGGACTTACTAAAACAGGAAATGTGCGCAAAATATCTCAAACTGTAAATAATTTTGGATTAAGCTTTACAGGTTTATATTTAAGTAATTCTAATACTATTGGAGATATTTACCAAATAACAAATAAACAAACTTTAGGAATATCAGAAGAAACAATAATAAATAATTTAAAAGTTATAACAGAAAAAATAATTGAACAAGAAAGACAAGCTAGAAAAATTTTAGGAAAAAATCAATTAGAGCTTGAAGATATGGTCTATAGGCGTTATGGAATATTAGTAAATGCAAGAAAACTTTCTTGGAAGGAAGCAATAGAAATTATGTCAGATGTAAAAATGGGAACAGATATGGGAATATTAAAAGAGCTTAAAGATGAGACTGTTTCTAAAATTTATTTCTATATAAACCCTGCAAATTTGCAAAAATATTTTGGACAAAACATGGATAGTTATGACAGAGATGTGAAACGTGCAGAAGTTATTAAGATGTTAATTAATCAAAAATAATAAATCTACTCCATCTTGCAAAATTTTGAACATTTTCTTTTATTATAAACTATGAAAAAAAGTGCAAAATTTTCAATGGAGCTAAATATAAAAAATTTTTAATTATATATGAAAGGAGAACGAAAAATGATATATAAATTTACCTCAAGAGCAAAAAAAGCGATAGAGCTTGCTCAAGACGAAGCGATGTCTTTAGGACATAGCTATATTGGAACTGAACATATTTTATATGGTTTAGTAAAAGAAGGAGCAGGTGTTGCAAGTAAAGTATTGGCCAATCAAGATATTTCAGCAGAAGATATTGAAAGCAAAATAATTGAAATGATTGGCAAAGAAGTTATTACAAACACTGAATTAGGATTTACTCCAAGAAGTAAAAGAGTTATTGAAAATAGTTTTATAGAAGCTAAAAAATTAGGCTATGACTATATAGGAACTGAGCATCTACTTATGGGAATTCTAAGAGAAGGAGATAGCATAGCTGTTAGAATCTTAATAGATTTGGGAATAGATTTACCAAAACTTTACAATGAAATTGTAAATGTTATAAATGAAGTGCAAGATACCCAAGATGGAAATATGAAAGGTAAAAACTCAAAAGGAAGTTTTAATGCAACGCCTACTCTTAACCAATTTGGAGAAGATTTGACCAAAAAAGCAGTAGATGGAAAACTTGACCCTGTAGTTGGAAGATATGACGAAATAGAAAGGGTAATTCAAATTTTATCTAGAAGAACAAAAAATAATCCATGTTTAATTGGAGAGCCTGGAGTTGGAAAAACAGCAATAGTCGAAGGTTTAGCACAAAAAATAAATTCAGGTGATGTTCCAGAAATTTTAAAAAATAAAAGAGTTGTAAGTATGGATATTTCTGGAATGGTTGCTCGGAGCTAAATATAGAGGAGATTTCGAAGAAAGAATAAAAAAGGCGCTTGGAGAAGTAAAAAAAGCAAAAGATGTAATTTTATTTATAGATGAAATTCATACAATAGTTGGTGCAGGTTCTGCAGAAGGTGCAATAGATGCAGCAAATATTTTAAAGCCAATGCTTGCAAGAGGAGAAATTCAATTGGTGGGTGCAACAACTATAGAAGAATATAGAAAATATATAGAAAAAGATACAGCATTAGAGAGAAGATTTAGCCCTGTAACTGTTACAGAGCCAAGTGCAAAAGACACTATAACAATTTTAAATGGAATTAGAGATAAATACGAAGCTCACCATAATGTTAAAATAACAGATGAAGCAATAGAAGCAGCAGTAAATTTATCTGTAAGATATATAAATGATAGATATTTGCCAGATAAAGCAATAGACTTAATAGATGAAGCTTCATCTAAAGCTAGACTTAAAGTATATACAGAGCCTGATAATTTAAAACAAATGCAAGAAGAAATTGATAGAATAGCTAAAGATAAAGAAGAAGCGGTACGTAGTCAAAAATTTGAAAAAGCAGCTGCGCTTCGTGATGAGGAAAAAGCTTTAAAAGAAAAATTTAAACAAGAAGAAGACAAATGGAAAAGCAAAAACACTAAAACAATGGTAACAATAACAGAAGAAAACATTGCAGATGTAATTGCTTTATGGACAGGAATCCCAGCTAAAAAGATTTCAGAAGATGAAAATACAAGACTTCGTAATTTAGAAGAATCACTTCATAAAAGAGTAATTGGGCAAAATGAAGCAGTAGAAGCTGTTTCAAAGGCAATAAGAAGGGGGAGAGTTGGCTTAAAAGATCCAAATAGACCAATAGGTTCATTTCTATTTTTAGGACCAACAGGAGTTGGAAAAACAGAGCTTTCAAAAGCTTTAGCAGAGAGTTTATTTGGTGACGAAACAGCAATGATAAGAATAGACATGTCAGAATACATGGAACCACATTCTGTATCAAAATTAATAGGTTCACCTCCAGGATATGTAGGTTTTGAAGAAGGTGGACAATTAACAGAAAAAATAAGAAGAAAACCATATTCTGTAATACTATTTGACGAAATAGAAAAAGCTCATCCAGATGTAATGAATATGTTGCTTCAAATATTAGATGATGGAAGACTAACAGATTCAAACGGAAGAACAGTAAACTTTAAAAATACAGTAATAATAATGACATCAAATATAGGAGCAAGGCTAATTACAGACAAAAAACTTTTAGGCTTTTCAAATTCAGGAGATGCTCAAGATGAACAAAAAGAATATGAAAACACTAAAAAAGAAGTAATGGCAGAATTAAAAAGAGAGTTTAGACCAGAATTTATAAATCGTATAGATGAAATAATAGTATTCCATAAATTAAATTCAGAAGAAATAGACAAAATAATTGATATTATGCTAAATGAAGTAAAAACAAGATTAAAAGGGCAAAAATACGAAATAGAATTTACAGATAAGGTAAAAGATTTGATTTCTTCAAAAGGAATCGACAAGGCTTTTGGAGCAAGACCACTAAGAAGAACAATACAGAACTTGGTAGAAGATAGGCTTGCAGAAGCAATACTTGATGGAAAAGTTAAAAAAGGAAAACTTGCAAAAATAGATGTAGAAGATGAAAAAGTAATTGTAAAGTAGTAAATTTTTAAATGGCGATGAAATGGTCAATGAAGGCGGAAGCTGTCAAAAAAGGACGTCCCCCATTGACAAAAAAATAAGACGGCCTAGGGAGATTCCCTTGACCGTCTTTTGTTAGTACCTAAAATGGCTCAATATGTACCATTGTCTTATAAACTTTATCTAATTTTGAAACATCAAGTTCAATACTATCAGCCAAAGAATGACTATCAAATGTTGTCATATTTCCATCTACTGCAATTACAATAAAAATTATATATTTATAACCAACAGGAGTAGAAGAAATACTATTTATTTTTTTTACATCTGAATAAGAATTTATAATATCTAAAATCATATCCTCTGTGTTTTTATCAACAGAAACATCCATTAAAACATTGTAACTTTCAATTAAAAATTTAATTCCTGTATATCCAATCCAAATAGAAATACCAATACCTGTTAAACTATCAAACCAGTATATATTTTTTAATGTAAGAAGTACTGCAATTAATGTAAAAGTAGTTACAATACAATCATTTCTGTGATCATTCATATTAGCATTTAATAAAATATTGTCATATTTTTTTGCAATATTTCTTGTATATAAATATAAAAATAATTTGATAGTAATAGTTAAAATACACGTAACTACTAAAATCCATGAAAATTTAAGTTCACTTCCAAATATTAATGTATGAATTGAATCATAAAGTAATTTACAGCTAACTACAAACATTGATATTCCAATGAACATAGAAAAAATATATTCTGCTTTACCATGCCCAAAATTATGGTCATTGTCTTGTGGGTGACTTGCAATTTTGTTACCAATAAAAGTCATAAGTGATGCAAAAATATCACCTGCACTATTTATGCTATCTGCAATCATAGCTTGACTTTTGGTAGAAAATCCTATAGCACCTTTTAAAATTAATAAAATAATATTACCTAAAATACCTAAAATTCCAACTTTTTTAGTTTGTTCAAATCGTTTACTTTCCATTTGAATCAGTCCTTTTGTTAAATATAAATTTAATTATACAATATTAAAAATAAAGTATAAATTCAATTATACCATATTAAAAACAAAATGTGAATATAAAAATAAAATATAATTGTAAAACAAAGTTAAATATGTAAAAAAGTGAAAAAAATAAAGAAAATCAGAAAAAGAGTATAAAAAAGATAAAAATTAAGTGTACAACATAAAGAACATTTATTGACAAATTTCTAAAACATGTTATAATTTTAGCATTAATATATCAAAATCAGTTGCTTATTTTTAGCACAAAAGGTTTAAATATTAATAATTCAAATTTTATTCAAAAAATTTAATTAAAATAAAAAGGAGTGATGCCTAAAAAGTAAATTTAATTCAAATTTTAAAGGAAGGAGGGTTATTTTTGGAACAATTAATTTTAGATCAATTAGTAAAATTATCAAATCAAATTGGTAAGGTAGAAGCATCTTTAAGAGCTGAAATTAAACAAGGTTTTAAAGAGCAAGATGCGAGGATAGATGCAAAGTTTGCAGAACAAGATGCAAGAATAGACGCAAAATTCGAAGAAATAAAAGAAGAAATAGATATAAGATTTAAAGAGCAAGATGAAAAAATAGAAGCAAGATTTAAAGAACAAGATGAAAAAATAGAAGCAAGATTTAAAGAGCAAGATGAAAAAATAGAAGCAAGATTTAAAGAGCAAGATGAAAAAATAGAAGCAAGATTTAAAGCGCAAGAAGCAAAATTAGAAACAAGACTAAAAAAACAAGAAGACCAATATAAAGAAACAGAAAAAGCAATAGAAGAAATCATTAATGATCACATTTCATATACAGATAGAAGATTAAGTGAATTTAAGAAAAAAATCAGTTAAAATCATAAAAAATCAAGTATTTAATATAGAAATTAGTCTAAAAAATAAAGTATAAATTTAAAATCTAACACTAATATTACAAAAATATTACAAAAAAGTTGCATTTTTATTACAAGTGTGCTATAATTAAGATGTACAAAGGAATTAAATAAGAAGGTGATAAAAATGAAAGGAATTTTAATTTTAATATATATATTAATTTTAGTAATATTTGCATTAATCGCATATGCTGTATTGCAAATAAAACTATTTGGTATGAATGTAAAAGACTTCTGGAGCTTTATAGAAGCAAACCAGACTTTAGATAGATTATATGATTTTTCAAAAAGATATGAAAAATTAAGTATACAAGAACAATTAATATATTTAAAAGAAGCAGAAAAAATTTTCCAAGTATTTGATAAAGTTCCAAATGTTTTATGGGAAGAAGAATATGAAAAATACAGCACAGTGCTAGAAAAATACAAAGACATTAAAATGCTAAGATGGGCAAATAACTAAAAGTTTAACATAATTATTCCAATATATATAAAATAAAAAACAAAAAAGTCCTAGAATCTAGAACAAATCTAAATTTTAGGATTTTTTATTTATTTTTTTTGTCTGATGAACCTTTAGGGATTACAATATCTTTTTTCTTATTATCGTTAGATGGAGTATTAGATGATTTTATATGGTCATAAACAGGAGAGATTTCTAAATCTGTTCCGTCACCATTTACAACTTGAATTTCCCTTTTTTTATTTTTAGCTTCTTCATTTTCACTCATAGCTATACCCCCTTAATTTCTTATACCATAAATTTACTTTAAGTGCAATAGATTTAATAAATTTTTTAGAATAAATATGTTTTTTATACATAAAAATTAAAAGAAGAAATTAATTCAAAATACAAAATTTAAATAAAAATCTAAAAAAAGTAAAAAAAAAACTATACAAAAAAAATATTTTGATATATAATAAGTTAGTAAAATTGGAAATAACTATTTCTTTTTACTAAAATATCCTTAAGGAGGAAAAATAAAATGAACTTAAAAAACATTTTAAATGGAATAGAAGGCTTAAAAGCCAAAGGAGAATTAGATTTAGAAATAACAGGAATTGAAAGCAATTCAAGAAATATAAAAAAAGGATTTTTGTTTGTAGCAATAAAAGGTTTTACAGTAGATGGTCATGACTACATAGATGAAGCAATAGAAAAAGGTGCAATAGCTGTTGTGGTAGATAAAACATGCAACCTAAAAGAACTTAACATACCAAAGGAAGTTACATTAATTGTAAGTGAAGATACAAGGGAATTTTTAGCTCTAAGCTCATGCAATTTTTATTCAAATCCATCAGCTAAATTTAAATTAATAGGAGTAACAGGAACAAAAGGGAAAACAACAACAACATTTATGATAAAAGAAATTTTAGAAAAAGCAGGAAAAAAAGTTGGTTTAATAGGAACAATAGCAACATATATAAATGGAGAAAAACAAGTAGATTCAGATAGAACAACTCCCGAAAGTTTAGAACTTCAAAGTACTTTTGCTCAAATGGTAAAAGAAAAAGTGGAATATGTTGTAATGGAGGTTTCATCTCAAAGTTTAAAATTACATAGGGTAGATGGATGCAATTTTGATTTAGTTGTGTTCACAAACTTTTCTGAAGACCATATAAGTGAAAAAGAACATCCAGATATGGAAGATTATTTACAATCAAAATTAAAATTATTCAAAATGTGTAAAACAGGTTTTGTAAATATAGATGATTTACAAGGAAATAAATTTCCAAAATTATTTCCAGAAAGCGATATTACAGGTTATGGTATAGATAATTCTGGAAACTTCTTAGCAAAAGATATAACTATAACCAATTCATATGTAGACTTTAAAGTTAAACTAACAGATAGAAATGAAAGAATAAAAGTAGACATACCAGGAAGATTTACAGTATACAATGCACTAGCTGCAATATGTGTATGTAAAAAGCTAGGAATAGAAGGTCAAATTATAAAAGAAGCATTAGAAAAAATAAAAGTACCTGGTAGATCTGAAATGGTAGAAAACAAATTAGAATTACCAATAATGATAGATTATGCTCACTCTCCAGAAAGTTTGCAAAATATACTTCATGCTGTAAGCTCATATACTAGAGGAAGAGTAATATCAGTATTTGGTTGCGGAGGAGATAGAGATGCAAGAAAGCGTCCTATAATGGGTGAGATTTCAGGAAAAGTTGCTGATTACACTATTATAACATCAGACAACCCAAGAACAGAAGACCCTCAAGCAATTGTCGACCAAATAGAAGAAGGAATTAAAAAGACAAAAGGAAAATACGAAGTTATAGTAGACAGAACAGAAGCTATAGAAAAAGCTATAAATATGGCCAATAAGAGTGACATTATTGTTCTTGCAGGAAAGGGACATGAGCCTTATCAAGAAATAAATGGAAAAAAATATCCATTTGACGAAAGAATAATAGTAAACGACATAATTAACAAAAAACCTAAGAAAGGCAAATAAAGGTTGAAAATTTTCAATAAGATTCTTTTGCAACCTATTTGTACCTGAGAAAGGAATAAAATAAAATATGAATATTCAAACAACAATACTTTTAATAAGTTTTGCAGTAACAATAGTACTTGCATTAATTATTATACCAATATTAAAAAAAATAAATATAGGGCAAATAGAAAGAGAAGATGGACCACAGTCTCACCTAAAAAAACAAGGGACACCTACAATGGGTGGAATAATATTTATGCTAGCCATTGTAATATGTACAACAGGAATATACTTATATTACAAACTAAATGGTGAAATAGAAATAGCAAAAAATCTTATTCCAATGCTATGTTTAACAATAGGATTTGGAATAGTAGGATTTGTAGACGATTTCAAAAAACTAGTATTACAAAATACAAAAGGATTAAAACCTGCATATAAAATGCTAGGATTACTTATTATATCAATACTATACATATTATTTATAATGAAATTTTCAAACCATGGAACAGAAATTTTTATACCAATTATAAAAAAAGAAGTTACATTACCAATAATTTTATACATACCATTTGCAATATTAGTAATACTTGCAACAACAAATGCAGTTAATCTAACAGATGGAGTAGATGGATTATCTTCAAGTGTTTGCAGTATTATAATAACATGCTTAACAGTAATTGCAATGATAAAATCAGTAAGTGAGGTTGCAATTTTAGGAAGCATAGCAGTTGGAAGTGTTTTAGGATTTTTAATGTTTAATTTGCATCCTGCAAAAGTAATGATGGGAGACACAGGGTCACTATTTTTAGGAGGGCTAATATCGTGTTTTGCCCTATACCTAAAAATGCCATTACTTTTACTTATAATAGCATTTGTTCCAATAATTGAAACACTATCTGTAATAATTCAAGTATATTATTATAAAAAAACAGGAAATAGAATTTTCAAAATGGCACCACTTCATCATCATTTTGAATTATCAGGCTGGGGAGAAAATAAAGTTGTTAGAGTATTTTCTGTAATAACACTTTTAGTTTGCATAATAGGAATTTTAATGATTTAAAAATAAAAAATACAGCAAAGTAAAAGAAAATCATTTTTTCAAGGTTTGAAAGGAGAGAAAAGTTCTAGTGGCGAAAAATAAAAATAAGAAATTTTCAAGTTTTATAGATAACCCAATAGACTATACTTTATTAATAACAGTACTACTGTTATTAACTTTAGGATTAATTATGGTATTATCTGCAAGTTCTCCAATAGCTTTAAAAGGTGGAAGTGGGAATAGTTATTCGTTTTTTATAAAACAAGCTATTTTTGCAGCATTGGGACTTTGCGCAATGGGATTTATATCTAAAATTGATTATAGATTCTATAAAAAATTTTATATAGCTGCATATGTAATATCAATAATTCTTTTAATTGCAGTATTGCTATTTGGAAGAACAGTTAATAATGCAAAAAGATGGATTGGTATAACAGATACATTATCATTTCAACCATCTGAAATTGTTAAGTTTGGTATGATAGTATTTTATGCAGGATTATTAACAAAAGATAGAGAAGAATTAAAATACTTTGTTAAAGGATGGCTTAAACACATTGTTTGGCTAATTCCGATACTTATTCTTTTACTTTTAGAACCACATATGAGTGTTTCTATAGTAATTATAGGAATAGTAGGAATAATGATGATACTAGCAGGATGTAAATTCTGGCAAATACTTATTCCACGGAATAATAGGTGGAGTTCCGGCTCTTGGTGCATTAATATTCTTGTCAGATTATAGGTTAAAAAGGGTTACAACTTTCTTAGATCCATGGCAAGATGCAACAGGAAAAGGATGGCAAGTAATTCAAAGTTTATATGCAATAGGTTCACGGAGGTTTATTTGGAGCAGGACTTGGTCAAAGTAAACAAAAATATTTATATTTACCAGAACCACATAATGATTTTATTTTTTCTGTTTTAGCAGAAGAATTAGGATTTGTTGGCTGTGCGCTAGTCTTGGTATTATTTGCAATATTTATATGGAGAGGAATTTTAATTGCAATGAGAGCACCCGATATGTTTGGAAGCTTAGTTGCGTCAGGAATTACAGCAATGGTAGGAATTCAAGTAATAATAAATATCGCAGTTGTAACATCATCAATGCCAGCAACAGGAATGCCATTACCATTTTTTAGCTATGGTGGAACAGCATTATTTATAATGTTCTGCGAAATGGGAGTATTACTCAATATTTCAAGGGCAGGAAGAAAGACTTAACAAAAAAATCTTTATTTTCTTAAATAGGAATAACGAAAAAATATATAAATATATTATAAAAACTGATAACTTATAATCAAAAAGAAAGGATAGATTTTATAAATGAGGGTTCTAATTAGTGCCGCAGGTACTGCTGGACATATAAATCCGGGAATTTCTATAGCAAATAAAATAAAACAAGAAGAAAAAGGAAGTATTATTAAATTTATTGGTACTACATATGGACTTGAAAACGACTTAGTTCCTCGTAGTGGATATGAACTTGAAACTATTGAAGCTTATGGTTTTAGTAAAAAAATATCAATAGAAAATTTAAAAAAAATGTATAAAACTTTTAAAGGAATAGGAGAAGCAAAAAAAATAATAAAAGAATTTAAACCTGATATTGTAATAGGTACAGGTGGATATATATGTGGTCCAGTAGTAGTTGCAGCAAAATCTTTAAATATACCTATTATATTACATGAAAGCAATGCTTTTCCGGGAAAAGCAGTAAAAATGTCAGCTAAAAAAGTAAATACAATTTTAGTATCTTTTGAAGATGCAAAAGATAGAATAAAAAATTGCAAAAATATAGTATTTACAGGAACTCCGGTAAAAATAAAAAAACACGATTATGGAATAAACGAAAAAATAAAAATAATTCAAACAGCAGGTTTAAGTGAAGTAAAACCAATAGTTCTAATATTTGGAGGAAGCCAAGGAGCTCAAAAAATAAATGAAGCCTTATTAAGCATAATAGAAAAAAATAAAAACAAAAATTATCAAATAATGTGGGCAACAGGGCCAAAACAATATGATATAATAAAAAGTGAACTTAATAAAAAGAACATAAATATAAATAATATTTCAAATTGTAAAATAGTTCCATACATATACAATATGGAAGAAATAGAAAACATAGCAGATGTAATAGTTGCAAGAAGTGGAGCAATGACAATTACAGAGATTGCAAATTTAGGTAAACCATCAATTTTAGTGCCACTTCCTAATGTTAGCAATAACCATCAAATGTATAATGCTAAAGTTTTAGAAAATGTAGGAGGTGCTAGAATTATTGAAAATGATAAATTGACAGGAAGTTTATTAAATAACGAAATAGAAAGAATAATTTTAAATAAAGAAAAATGTATAGAAATGGGAAAATGTGCACATAAAGTAGCAAATACAGATGTAGAAGATAAAATATGGAAAGAAATAAAAAAATTAGTGCCATAAATAAAAAAATATATATATGAATTATATAGAAGTAAAAAATATATATAGCAATCAAAAAAATTAATACATAAATAATAAAGAAAGAGGGATTTATTTGTTTAAAAAAAATACACCACTAAAAATAGTTTTAGTTATATTTATTACTGAAATAGCTATTTTAATAGGTTTAGGCGTAGCTATACAATTTAATATAATAGAAATACATAATGGTATAGAAAGTGCTCAAATTGCAAATATTGAAGAAGTAGATATGTATATAGAAGCGCTTTCTAGAAATTTACATATCATATTAATTGCATCATTTGTAGCATTTAGTATTATTGCAATAATTTTAGGTATATATATGTCAAGAGTCATTGTATATCCATTAAATAAATATTTAAAAAGCAAAGATGACGAAAAATCTACAGAACAAATAGAAATGAGAAAAATTATATTACATACAACAGAGGGGATAATTGTATTTAATAGAGATGGAAAAATTGCATTAATAAATCCATCAGCAAGAAAGTTACTTAAAATTTCACCTGAAGATAACTCATTTGAAGACATTTTCCATAAATATGATAAAAACATAAATATGGAAAAAATAATATACTTAGACAACTGGACATCAACAACACAAAAAGTTAATGTTGGAGAATATGTATTAGATGTTTTATTTTCTCCATTTAGGGACAAGCAAGATATTCCAATAGGAGTAATTGCATTTATTCCAGACACAATAGAACATGAAAGACTAGATAATATGAGAAAAGAATTTGTTGCAGATGTATCACACGAACTAAAAACACCAATAACATCAATTATGGGATATGCAGATACACTTTTAGAAGGAGAATACGACGAAGGAACGCAAAAAGAATTTTTAGGTGTAATTGCAGGAGAAGCAAGACGTATGGCAAGACTTGTTACAGACTTGCTAGAGCTTTCAAGAATAGATAATAACAAAAAAAGAGTAAAAAAAGAAAGCTTTGACCTTGGAAAAATGGTAAAAGAAAGCCAAGAAAAACTTGCGATAGAAATAAAAAAGAAAAATCACCAAGTAGAAAACTTTGTAACAGCAGATGTACCACCAGTATTTGCAGATAAAGATGATATAGAAAGAGTTGTTTTAAATATTTTAACAAATAGCATAAAATATACTCCAGATGGTGGATTAATTAAAATATATGTAGGTTTTGTATATAATGATGCATATATAAAAATAATCGATAATGGAATAGGAATTCCAGAGGAAGACTTAAATAGGATATTTGAACGTTTTTATAGAGTAGATAAAGCTAGAAGTAGAGAATATGGTGGGACAGGTTTAGGATTATCTATTGCCAAAGAAATTTTGGATAAAAATGGTGGAAGTATAGATATAAAAAGTGAAGTAGGGAAGGGAACAGAAGTTGTAATAAAAGTTCCTACAAAAAAATAAAGTTTAAATTTATTAGCTCATATATTAAAAAAATCAATATATGAGCTATGATTTATACTGATTTTATTAAATTTTTGAAAGGAGAAAATGATGCTTCAAATATTGCAAGAAACATTAATAGACACAATAAAATTGTTGCCATTTTTATTTCTTACATATTTACTTATGGAATATATAGAAAATAAAACAAGTGACAATTTAAAAGAAAACATAAAAAAAGCAGGAAAATTTGGACCATTTTTTGGTAGTTTAGCCGGAATAATACCTCAATGTGGATTTTCTGTATCAGCTACAAATCTATATAGAGGAAGGCTTATATCTATAGGAACATTAATTGCAGTATATTTATCAACATCTGACGAAATGATACCAATCTTTTTATCTGAAGCAGTACCAATAAGTACAATATTAAAAATACTTGCTATAAAATTGGTAATAGGAATTATTTTTGGATTTTTAATAGATATTATATATACAAAATTAACTAAAAATAAAGAGCCTAAAGAACAAATAGACTTGTGCGAACAAGAACATTGTCATTGCCACGAAAATGGAATATTAAAATCAAGTTTAAAACACACTTTAAATATAATAATATATATATTTGTAATAACATTAATTATAAATATAATAATAGGAGCAGTAGGGGAAGACAAAATAGAAAACTTTATTCAAAATAATATCGCATTAGGTCCTGTGGTAGCTAGCATAATTGGTTTAATACCAAATTGTGCAGCATCTGTATTAATAACTAATCTTTATTTGAAAAATGTATTTAATATGGCATCATTAATTTCAGGATTACTTACAGGTGCAGGAGTAGGACTAATAGTACTATTTAGAATAAATAAAAAACATTTAAAAGAAAATTTAAGTATTGTTGGAATTTTATATGTAATTGGTGTTGTTTCTGGTTGGGCAATACAACTAATGAATTTATAAATAAAGTTTAAATGCGTGTAAATATTCAAATTGAAAGTTAAAACGGAAAGGAGAAATCTCCTTTCCGTTTATTCGTCATCATTATCATTATTGTTTTTCTTTAAATTAACTACAATAGCATCTTCATTATCAAATATGTATTTAGAAGATGGGTTAGAAACTATAGGTTCCATTTCTTCACTATTTATATTTTTTTGAATTGCTTTTTTAGGATTAAATTTTTTTGATTTTTTTGTTCCTTCATCAGAATCAGAAACACCAGATGCACTAGTATATTTTGCAAAATCATAATTTTTTCCTTTATGCTTTTCATTGTATTTAGAAGACATTAGGCTTATAATTCCTTCACTATTAGTTGGTTTTCCGCTATCAGTAATTATTTTATATGCACATCCATCATCACCGAAAACTTGCATATTTCCTGCATTAACTTTATCTGTATAATCGAATTTTACACCACTATACTTAGGTTCCATTGAATTAGTAGTACCATTAAAATCTTGTTTATATTGCCATTGTTTCCATCTACCAATTTCCTTTTGCCACCATTGTAATTCATCAATAGGGGCAGCTCCACCGGTAAATACCTTACTTGAGCAGTTTGAAAGAATAGTACTGTTAAATTTAGCCATAGCTTGAGTATCACCAGAAGTATATTCAACATTAGAAATACCAGATGTTCCAAACATACTTATACTTTGTGCAGAAATTGTTGTTCCAACACAATATTTTCTATACATTGTAAATATTGTTTCAGTATCTTTTGTAAGATAATCAGGAAATTCATCAATATATAAATAATGAGGTATACGAGTTTTTTCATTTCCAGGTCTGCGTAGTACGGCATTTTGCATAGAAAGTAAATAAAATAATCCAAATGCTCTACTTGCAAATTTTCCTGAATCCCCACGACGAGTACAAATAAAAATGAATTCTCCATCTTTTAAAGCCTTATCAAAATCTATATTGTTGTGTCTGTTACATAATATATTTTTAATTTTAGAAGAACGAAGTAAGTTTTCTAATCTTCCTGAAATGTAGAAAGCATATTTTTCCATATTTTCTAGTCCACGACTATCTGGAAAGAAATTACGTTCAAAAAATGTAATTTGCATTGAATATTCTTCTTCTAGTTCTTTATCAGTTTTTAAAATTTCACACATTTTTTGTACTAATGAAAAATTGTTTAAAAGTTTTAGTAAATCTTCCATATTTGGAAGAACTCCGTCATGCATTTTTGGATAAATCAGTTTTAATAAAATTGTTAAATTCTCTAAAATTTGAATTACAGTATCTTCTGCAAAATTATCAGTATCTGGTGATTTAATTCCATTTAATGCAGAAGAAATTGTAACTGCAATTTTATTTGGGTCATCATATACAAAAGGATTTATACCAATAGAACCTGATGAATTAAGAGGATCTATTAAAGTATAAGGTATATTAAAGTTATCACAAACATTTATCATTTTAGATATACTTTCATCATCTGGAGAAATATATGTTAATCCCATATTTTTATATATATACTGTGGAGAAGATGCAAGTAACATCTTTTTCATAAATGTATTGTATAAAGTTTCTTTTCCAAATGCAGGTGTAAGCATATTTAAATTAAAGTTTTTATTTAAATATTCATTACTATATACATAAGAAAGTGTTGCTATTCCTGTTTTTAAAGCTGTAAAACCAAGTTCTTTAGAAGCTTCTTTAAAAAAGAATTTTCTTTCTATATCTTGTGCAATCATTGGTTCAAATACTCTAGTTGTTTTACCTGTTCCAGAACCACCACAAACAAGAAGTGATCTATATCTTGAAGTCTCTCCAAATACTACTTTTTTACCTGTAAAAATATCATAAACAAAATTTACATCACACATATAAGAATTGTGTTTAACTGTTGGATCAGATAAATTTATTCCAGTATAATCCCATATAGATCTTGACCTTTCTTTAGAATCATCAATTTCCATAATTAATTTTTGAACTATAAATGGATAGAAAGTTGTTAAAGGAATATACAATGCTATAGCTTGAAATGCGTGTTTTACCATTGTAGGAAATTCTGTAATTATATTACTATAATTAGGAACTGATAAGAATAATACCCAAAGTCCTGCATTTAACCATTGTGTAAGCATTGAAATTATAATTATGTACAATGCTATTGCATATAAGTAAAATAATGTAACCTTTTTACTTCTGTTATTTGAAAAGCTTGAGCTAGGTGAAAAAGCAAAAGCAAAAACAGGGCAGGCCAATGCAAGTGTATATTTAAATGGTCCCCAATAAGATGTAGAAACACCGGTAAAAATCATAAGTAGCATTTCTACTATTCTATCTATACAAATGTAAGAAGTAACTAAAGTTAATATATATGTAAAAAATGTATTTCTACTTACATTTAGTTTATTTAATAATTTATCTACTAATTTCATCATATATTAATCCCTCTTATATTTTAAATATTTTCATACTCCCTTATATTATCCTACAAATTAGCAAAAATTACAAGAGAAATGGCAAAAATTTTTCAAAAAGTATTGACAAATTTATATAAAGATAGTAAAATATTAACTGTTACAAGAAGAAGTAGTCACTTCTCACCTTAACATTTATGGAAAAGGTAAGAATTTAAAATAATAAAATGCTATTATATGTAGTAGGTTATTTGACTTGTCTTGTAACAAAGAAAAGTCAATTTTTTTTTACATTTAACAAAAGAGAGATAAAAAAATAGGAGGTGTTTTTTATAAAACAAGATTTACCAATAAATGGAGGGATAAAAGCAAAAGAAGTTCAATTAATAGGAGATAATGGAGAAAAGCTTGGAGTATTAAGCTTAAGAGATGCAATAGAAAAAGCAGAAGAAAAAAAGCTTGACTTAGTTTTAGTTGCACCACAGGCAAATCCACCTGTATGCAAAATAATGAACTATGGAAAATACAAATTTGAGCAAGCAAAAAAAGAAAAAGAAGCTAAGAAAAAGCAAAAAGCTATAGAAATAAAAGAAATAAGAATCACTCCAAACATTGAAGAACACGATTTTGGATTTAAAGCAAAAAATGCAAGAAAATTCATAGAAGATGGAAATAAATTAAAAATAACAGTTAGATTTAAAGGTAGAGAAGTTAACAATTCTAAATTAGGTGAAGATGTTTTAAACAAATTTATCGAAAATTTATCAGACATAGCAAATGTTGATAAAAAGCCTAAATTAGAAGGTAGAAGTATGTTTATTATGCTATCTAAAAAAGCGTAAAATATAAATAAAAAAATTTGAAAGGAGTTTTAATCATGCCTAAAATGAAAACAAATAAAGCTGCAAAGAAAAGATACTCTTTAACAGCTACAAGAAAAGTAAAAAGAACAGCTTCAGGAAGAAGACACTTATTAGCAAATAAAACTAAAAGACAAAAATTAAATTCAAGACGTCCATCAGCTTATGCTGACAAGACATGTGAAAATACAATTAAGAAATTATTACCATATGGTAACTAGAATTAAAATTTAATCAAATGGTTAAAAAATAAATTGCGATTTAACTATTGAGTTGATACGAATTGTTACAAAAATAGAAAGGAGAATAAAAAATGGCAAGAGTGAAAACAGCTAAAATAACAAGAAGAAGACATAAAAAAATATTAAAACAAGCTAAAGGATATTATGGTGCAAAACATTATAGATTCAGAAACGCAAATCAAGCAGTTTTAAAATCTTTAAGTTATGCATATGTAGGAAGAAAAGACAGAAAAAGTGATTTTAGAAAATTATGGATAGCAAGAATAAATGCTGCTGCAAGGATGAACGGAATAACATACAGTAAATTAATTGCAGGACTTAAAAAAGCTAATGTTACAATAAACAGAAAAATGCTTGCAGAAATAGCAGTAACAGACGAAAAAGCATTTGCAGAAATTGCAAACATTGCAAAAAAAGCATAAAAATAAAGGCAACCTTTTTAAATTTAGGAAAAAAATATATAATTTTTCTAATTTAAATTAACAAGGTTGTTTTTTTGTAATTCCACTAAAAAATGGCTAGTTCAAATAAAATACAATGCCACTAAAAAGAAGTAATCTTAATGGAGCAATGTAAAAAAATTGTCTATTTTAACATAGGGAACAAAGGAGAGAAAAATGAAAATATTAATAAAAAATGCAAATTTAATATCAATGGACCCAAAAAAAGAAAAATTACAAAAAGATATAGATATATTAATAGAAAATAACAAAATAAAAAAAATAGAAAAAAATATCCAAGAAGAAGCAGACAAAATAATTGATTCAAAAAATAAAATAGTAATGCCAGGTTTAATTAATACACATTGTCATATACCAATGAGTATATTTAGAGAAACAGTAGATGGTCTAACGACTCAAAATTGGCTAACTAAAAAAATATGGCCAATGGAGGATAAATTAACAAAAGAAGATATTTATTATGCATCAATCCTTTCATATATAGAAATGATATATACAGGTTGTACTACTGTAAATGATATGTATTTTATGCAAGAAGAAATAGTAAAGGCAGCATTAGATACAGGAGTAAGACTTGAAGTTTCAAGAACATTAATGGATTCTGATGGAAAAGGAGAGCAAAAGCTTAAAGAATTAGAAGATTTTATAAACCAATATAATAATAAATATGATTTAATTACTTTAAATGTAGGAATTCATGGATTATACACAAATAGCGAAGAATATGTGGAAAAAGGAATTGAAATAGCAGTCAAAAACAATTTAAAAGTAAATATGCATTTTTGTGAAAATTCTCAAGAAGTAGAAGATATTAAAAAAAGTTACAATGTCCAAAGCGTGGTAGAACCATTAGAAAAATATTTTAAAAATGTGCCATTAATTTTAGCACACTCTGTAAAATTAACAGATGAAGAGATTAAAAGACTTTCAAAACTAAATGTATCTATTTCACATTGCCCTGTAAGTAATTTAAAATTAGGTTGTGGAATAGCTAAAATTTCTAAAATGTTAGAAAAAAATATTTGCGTATCATTAGGAACAGACGGGCAAGGAAGTGGAAGCAATTTAGATATGTTTGAAGAAATAAAATTTTGTGCACTTTTGCAAAAAGGAATATTAGAAAACCCAAAAGTAATGCCAGCATACGAAGTTCTAAAAATGGCAACAATAAATGGAGCAAAAGCATTAGGTTTAGGAGATAAGATAGGAACTATAGAAGAAGGAAAAATAGCTGATTTAATTATTATAAACTTAGAAGAAAAGCCTTATGCTAGACCATATAACAATATATTTGCAGAACTTATTTATAATACAAAAGGAGAAAATGTTGAAACTACGATTATAAACGGAAAAATATTAATGGAAAATAAAAAATTTTTATTAAGTATAAATCCAAAAGAAATTTATAAAAAATGTGAAGATATAATAAAAAGGATAAGTTAAATAATAGAATAGTTGTTAAATTTAAAAGAAATAGTCTACATTTGTAGAATATTTCTTTTTTTCTACAATAAGAAAAGACAAACTTTTTAACTTAAAGCTGTTAAAATATAAACCAAGGTGAGGTAATGACAGTTTATATTGATATATTATTTTTAGAAAACTTTATTTTAAATTTTATTATTTTATATGCAACAGGATTAATTTCTAAACACAAAATAAAATTTATAAAAATAGCCTTAGGAAGTATAGTTGGAGCTGTTTATGTAATAATTACATATCTTATAGAAAATAAAGTATATTTAAACATTTTATTTAAACTTATATTATCAATAGTTATTGTATACATAGCTTTTACCCCAAAAACTATTAAAGAGATGCTAAAAATGATAGTACTTTTTTATTTAACATCCTTTGTATTTGGAGGAGCAGCATTAGGTGTAATATATATGATAAATTCTGGAAAAATATCAATACAAAACGGAATAATTATTGGAAGTTATACATTAAGAACAATATTCATAGGAGCGATAATAGCGTTTGCAGTTACAATATTGGCATTTAAATTTGTAAAAACAAAGATATCAAAAAAAGATTTATTGTGTAATATAACAATAAAAATTAATGGAAAAGAAATAAAAACAAAGGCAATGATAGATACAGGAAATATGCTAAAAGAGCCAATTACAAACATACCAGTAGTAGTTGTTGAACATACATTATTAAAAGAAATTATACCAAAGGAAATTTTAGAAAACATGGATAACATATTAGCAGGTGATTTTAAAGAAATACCAGAAGAAATACAAAATGAATACATGCTAAAACTTAAAGTTATACCATTTACATCTTTAGGAAAGCAAAATGGGATGTTACTTGGTGTAAAAGCTGAAAGTCTAAAAGTGCAAGAAGAAGATAATATAAAAAATATAGACAAAATAATAATTGGGATGTACAACAAAAAATTAAGCAGGAAAAATGAATATAGTGCTTTACTAGGATTAGAAGCTGTCTAATTAGGACGTCCTTTTTTGACACGATTTCAAAAAATAAATTTTGGTGGAGCACGAAGTGGCGTAAGCAAGGAGGAAAGAACATGAATATTGTAGATATGTTAAAAAATAATATAAATACATTATATGTAAAATATATAAAAAATGATGAGGTTTTCGAAGAACCAATTTTTTACATAGCTGGAGCTCAAACACTTCCACCTCCATTGCCAGAGGAAGAAGAACAGTATTACATAGAAAAATTATCTAATGAAGATAATTTAGAAGCAAGGCAAATTCTTGTAGAAAGAAATTTAAGATTAGTTGTATATATTGCAAAAAAGTTTGAAAATACAGGAATTGGAATAGAAGATTTAATATCAATAGGAACAATAGGTTTAGCAAAAGGAGTAAATACATTTAAAGCAGATAAAAATATCAAGCTTGCAACATATGCTTCAAGATGCATAGAAAACGAGATATTGATGTATTTAAGAAGAACAAATAAAATAAAAGGAGAGGTTTCTTTAGATGAACCTCTAAACAAAGACCCAGACGGAAATGAATTATTACTTTCAGATATACTAGGAACAGAAGGAGATATAACTTCAAGAAATATTGAAGATGAGGTGGATAAAAGTTTGCTTAAGGCTTCAATAGAAAAGTTAAATGAAAGAGAAAGAGATATAATGGAAATGAGATTTGGTCTAAAAAATGGAGGAAACGAAAAAACTCAAAAAGAAGTAGCAGACGAATTGCGGAATTTCCCAAAGCTATATTTCAAGATTAGAAAAGAAAATAATAAAGAAAATGAAAAAGGAAATAATGAGCAAGACACGGTTAATAAATCCGACATGTTGTGGCATGTCGGATTTTTCTATCCATGAAATAGGTTATATAATATTTGCGAAATTTGTCGAAAAAAGGAAGAAAAATAAAATTTTTAGTAAAAGTTGATATTTCTTACAATTTGTAGTAAAATATAGCTATTATAAAAAGAAGGGAGAAAAACGTATAATATAACTAAAAAATCAATTTATATTATATGTATTATACAAAAATGAAACTAGAAGAATTCGACTATTATTTGCCAGAAGAACTAATAGCACAAGTACCAATAAAACAAAGAGATATGTCAAGGTTAATGGTGCTAGACAAAAAAGAGCAAAAAATAGAAAACAAAGTATTTAAAAACATAATAGACTACTTAGAGCCGGGAGATTGTTTAGTTAGAAACAACACAAAAGTAATACCTGCAAGGCTATATGGAAAAAAAGAAACAGGAGCAAATGTAGAATTTGTGTTACTAAAAAGAATAGAAGGAGACATATGGGAAACAATAGTAAAACCAGGAAATAAACTAAAACCAGGAACTAAAGTAATATTTGGAGATGGAATTTTAATTGCAGAAATTTTAGACATAATGGAAGGCGGAACAAGAAAAGTAAAATTTAGTTATGAAGGAATTTTTAACGAAATACTAGACAAAATAGGATTAATGCCACTTCCACCATACATACATGAAAGCTTAAAAGAAAAAAATAGATATCAAACAGTATATGCAAAATATGATGGATCAGCTGCAGCACCGACAGCAGGGTTGCACTTTACAGACGAATTATTAAATGAAATAGAAAAAAAAGGAATAAATATAGCAAATGTAACATTACATGTTGGAATAGGAACATTTAGACCAGTAAAAGAAGAAAACATTGAAGACCACAAAATGCATACAGAGCATTTTTATATAAAAGAAGAAGATGCAAAAAAAATAAATGAAGCAAAGAAAAATGGAAAAAGAGTAATAGCTGTAGGAACAACATCATGTAGAGTGCTAGAAACAATAGCAGATAAAAACACAGGGTTAGTTATGCCTCAAGAAGCTGATACTGGAATATACATATATCCGGGGTACAAATTTAAATGCATAGATGCTTTAATTACAAATTTTCATTTACCAAAATCAACATTACTAATGCTTGTTTCAGCATTAGCAGGAAAAGACTTTATTATGGAAGCATACAAACAAGCAGTAGAAGAAAAATATAGATTTTTCAGCTTTGGAGATGCAATGTTTATAAAATAATGAAAAAAATGGTTTTAAATTTACATACAAAAATAGTCTCAATTTTACATATTGTAAAGAAAGGAGTTTTATATGAATCCAAATGAACCACTAGCATATAGAGTAAGACCAAAAACATTAGAAGAATATGTTGGACAAGAACATATTTTAGGTAAAGACAAACTATTATACAGAACAATAAAAGCAGATAGATTATCAAGCCTTGTTTTATTTGGGCCACCGGGATGTGGTAAAACTTCTTTAGCAAAAGTTATAAGTGAAACAACAAAATATAAATTCTATAAAATAAATGCTGTAACTGCCGGAGTTTCAGATATAAAGTCAGTAATAGAAGAAACAAAAAATTATATGATTAATCCAAGTCGGAAAAGCAATATTATTTATAGATGAGATACATAGATTTAATAAACTTCAGCAAGATGCGCTTTTACCATACGTAGAAAATGGAACAATAATAATGATAGGAGCAACTACAGAAAATCCATATTTTGAAGTAAATAAAGCTTTAATTTCTCGTTCTATGGTTGTAAAATTAGAACCTTTAAATGAAGAACACATATTTACAATATTAAAAAATGCAATTAAAAATCCGGAAGGTTTTGGAGAATATAATATAAATATTGAGGAAAATACTATAAAAAAATTAAGTACAATTTCAAATGGAGATGTTAGAACAGCTTTAAATGCATTAGAAATTGCAGTACTTACAACTCAAATGGACAAAAATGGTGCAATAAACATAACAGATGAAGTAATAAAAAATTGTATTCAAGAAAGAAAGCAAATATTTGACAAAAATGGAGATTCCCATTATGATAATATAAGTGCATTTATAAAATCTATGAGAGGTTCTAATCCAGATGCAGCAATATTATATTTAGCAAGAGCATTAAATGCAGGGGAAGACCCCATGTTTTTAGCAAGAAGAATTGTAATTGCAGCATCAGAAGATGTAGGGATGGCAAATCCAAATGCTCTAGTTGTTGCAAATTCTGCAATGCAAGCAGTAAATATGGTAGGAATGCCAGAAGCAAGAATTATACTTGCAGAAGCTGCAGTATATGTTGCAACTTCAAAAAAATCTAATGCTTCATATTTAGCAATAAACAAAGCGTTAGAAGATGTACAAAATATGGATACAGGAGAAATTCCAATGCATTTAAGAAATGCGCCAATTAAAGATATGGAGAATTTAGGATATAGTAAAGGCTATTTATATCCACATGATTTTCCAGGGCACTTTGTAGAACAACAATATTTGCCAGATAAAATGGAAGGTACGAAATATTATATAAAAGACGAAAATTGCACGCAGTAAACAAACTAAAATAATAAGTCAAAAAAATATTAAACTAGTATAAATAAATAAGTAAAAAATATTAAATTAGTATAAATAAGTTATACAAGAAAGAAAAGGTGGTTGTTATGTCAAAACAAAGAAATATAACAAATGAACAAATATTATATGCATTAATTGCATCATGCAAAGATGAAGCTGAAAATAGTATTAATAAAGAAATTGTAGTAAATGAACAAAATTGTAAGCAAATAGGATATTTTGCTTACACAGAAAAAGATACAGGAAATAAATGGAATGGACCGATTTTTTTAATAAATGAAACACATGATGGAAAAATATTTAATATAATTTATGATGCAAGAGGAAATGTATTAGGTACACAAAGTGAAGAAAATGGCATGAAATTAGAAACAGCAAAAGACATCGAAATAAATGAAGAAATATTAAATAAACAATTAGAATTATCACAAAATAAAGAGCAAATAGAAAATGATACAGAAGAAAATACAGGTTCATCAAAAGGTGGAGAAGGTAGAGATTTAGCAGAAAAAGAGCATGAAAAAAATGAGAAAGAAGAAGAAAAAGAAGATAAGGACGAAAAAGAAGAAGATTCAGAAAAAAATATAATGCCAAATTTAGCAGGTGAAATTAGAATTGATGAAAACTTTAAAATAAAACTAGATCAAATAATAAACGGAAATTACTTATGGAGTATATTAGATTTAGAAGAAAAATTAAAAGGAAGAATTCCGGATGGAGAAGGCGAAAAAATATTTAGAACAGGATATTTAACAGCAGTTGATTCAGCAGAACTTACTGCAAAAGATGGAAAACCAAGACCTACACCTGATACTTTAGTTGTAACTTCAAGAGATGGAAAAGTTGCAATAGAATTAGACGAAACAATTGTAGAACCTAAAAATTTAGGGGCTAGTAAAGACAAAGAAAGAGCAGAGCAAGATAAAATCCGCTATGAAGATGGAAAAGAAGCAGAAAAACCAGAAAATAATATGAACACAAGAAGAACATCTTTATTCCAAATTCCTAATGTAAATCAAAGATATGCAGTTGGTGAAAACTGGTATATAGGGGTAGATTACAGCGAAAAATGGGCAAATGAAGGAAAAACACCGGAAACTGGAAATAGAAAAGAGCTATCTTTTGTACAAGTATCAAGAGATAAACCTTATCACGATAGAGAAGAATTAGTACAAGGAGAAGGTGTTGTAGAATATCAATTAGACCCGGTAACAGAAGGACCGAGAACTCATGGATATGAAGAAGAAGAACTAGAGCAAGATAAAAGATTAGCAGAAAAGGACGCAAATGAAGCAAATAATGAAACAAAAAGACATTATAATAGTTTGCTAGAAAAATGCTATGAAGCTATGCCAGAACTTAAAGACTATTATAACGAAAAAGACATACAAAACAAAATAGATAAATATCATAAAACAATGAATGATGAAGAAGTTATAGAACAAATAGGTCAAGACTTAGAATATGCAAAAGATTATGAACATGACCAACCTTCAATAGACAGATATGGAAAACAATAGTATATTAACATAAAAAATATCACATATAATAATCATCTGTAGAAAGGGATGAACTTTATAATGGAAGAAAACATAAAAGGAATAATAGAAGCAATATTATTTGCTGCTGGTAGAGAAGTAAATATAAGTGAGTTATGTATAAGTTTAGAAAAATCTAAAGAAGAAATAGAAGAAATAATAAAACAAATGAATATGGAGTATGAAGACAAAGAAAGAGGAATAGAAATAGTAAAAGCAGAAGAAAACTTTCAGCTTGCAACAAGAAAAAAATATTATGATTATATATACAAAATAATAGATAAAAGAAATAAACCTAAGCTTTCAAATGCAGCATTAGAGACTCTTTCTATAATTGCGTATAATCCAAGAATTTCAAGAGCAGAAATAGAGGCAATACGCCGGAGTAAATGTAGATGGAACAATGTATAAGCTTTTAGAGTATGGATTAATAGAAGAAGCGGGAAAATTAGATTTACCCGGAAAACCAATGTCATACAAAACAACAAATGAATTCTTAAAAATGTTTGGGTATAAAACATTGAAAGATTTACCTGAACTTCCAAAATATAAATTGGATTCAAATAAGCAAATCGTAATTGACGAATTAATAGAAGACGAAGAAAATATAAGCGAGGAAAAAACAGACATAGACGAAGAAAATCTAAACGAAAAAGAAATAGAAGAAAATCTAAACGAAGAGAAACAAAATGAAGATGAATAATAAAATATAAGGAGGCATAAAAATGAGATTATCTAAAACAGGATATGGAGGAGTAAAATTAAATAACATAGATGAAATGTATCCAGGACAAAGCATATTAATGCAAACAGGGCAACTTGTACAATATGGAGCAGGAATATTTGGGTACAACACAATTCCATTACTAGTAAAAAGAAATATAGAAAAAATAATTGTAGAAACATTAAATAAATATGGATGTATAGAAGCATCACTTCCAACATTACAACCAGACACAATATGGAAAAACTCAGGAAGATATGATACATATGTAAATGATGGAACAATGTTAATTACAGAATCAAACAAAGGAATATTTTGTTTAGCTCCAACAGGTGAAGAAGCAATGCTTGAATTTGCAAGAGAAAAATTAAAAACATACAAAAACTTGCCAGTAACATATTACCAAATTGGAGAAAAATTCAGAAATGAAATAAGAACAAGAGGATACTTACTTAGAGGAAAAGCATTTTCAATGTTAGATGCATATAGTTTTGATATAGATGAAGTTTCAATGACAAAATCATACGACAATGTAAGAAAAGCATTTAAAGAAATATTTGAAAAATTGGGACTAAAAGCTATTCCAATAGTTGCAGATAATGGTGCAATGGGAGGAAAAAAATCAGAAGAATTTATGATTATATCAGACCAAGGAGAAGACAAAATTTTATACAACGAAGAAACAGGAATCGGATTAAATACAGAAGTATTAGAAAGAGAAGATTATAAGGAATACTTAAAAAATGAATATGGTATAGAAGACATATCAGGATTTAAAGAAATCAGAACAATGGAGCTAGCTCATATTTTCCAACTAGGTACAAGATATTCAGAAATAATGAACGGAAAATACATAAATCAAGAAGGAAAAGAAAATCTATATTATATGGGATGCTATGGCATAGGCATAAGTAGAACATTAGCTGCAGTATATGAGCAAAATTTAGTAAAAGACAAAAACGAAACACCATGTGGATTTGTTTTACCAAAAGCACTTGCACCATATAACTTACAAATTGTAGTAAAACAAGAAAATGAAGAAAAAGCAAGTTTTGCAAAAAAATTATATGAAGATTTACAATCAAATAATATAAATGTAATCTTAGACGATAGACCAAATTTATCAATAGGTGCAAAAATAAAAGATGTAAAAATTCTTGGAACACCTTATATGGTTGTAATAGGAGATAAGCAAGAGGGAGAAACAATAGAACTAGAAAATACATTAACAGGAGAAAAAACAACGACTACAATACAAGAAATAAAAAATCTATTATAATTTCAAACTTCAAAACATTACAGCAAATTGTATTATTTCAAACACGCAAATTGTAAACTTAAAATATAATATAATTTTTTTAAAAATAGTAAGAAAAAAATCTTGCTATTTTTTTTTATTTGGTATAAAATATTGTAGATATTGTAGCAAAAGAAGGTGAAAAATATGAATATAAGTAAAGATGGAAAAGTATTATATTTTTCTGATGAAGAAATAGACAACGAAACAAATGGAGAAAAAAAAGTATTTGTAACCAAAAGAATAAATGGAAAAGAAAGTCATGTAAAAGTAAGAGAAAGTGATTCTAAAAAAACTGCAAAGCAAAATAAAACATCAGCTAACGATGACTTCTTTTTTAATAATGAAATAATAATAGGACTAAATAAAGAAGACGAAATAAACACAAATCTAAAAGAAGAAAGCAAAAAAACAAATAAAAAACAAAGCAAAAAAGAAAAAATAAAAGAATCAAAAAAAGAAAAAAGAAAACACAGCAAAAGCAAGCCAAAACACTATGATTATGAAGAGCCACAAAACAGAAAATTAAATAAACAAAAACATAAAAAGAAAAAATCTAAAAAATTAATAGTAACAATATTTAGTATAATCATATTAATTGCAGTAATTACAATTTTTTCACTAACAGCACCAATATTTAATATAACAGAAATTCAAGTTGAAGGAAACGAAAAAATTCCAACTAGCACAATTATAAGCTTATCAGGACTAAAAAAAGGAGAAAATATATTCAAATTTAACAATTCCATAATAGGAAATATAAAAGAAAATAACTATATAGAAAGTGTAAAAATATCAAGAAAATTACCAGGAACAATAAAAATAACAGTACAAGAAAGAGAAGTAAAATATCAAATAAATTTAATAAATAGTTATACATACATAGATAAAAATGGATACATATTAGAAAATTCTACAGAAAAAAAATCAGTTCCTGTAATATCAGGTTTAAATACAGAAGAAACAGACTTATTAAACGAAAAAAGACTAAAAGTAGAAGATTTAGAAATATTAAACGATATATACAAAATAACAGAAGCAACAAATACAATTCAAATTACAGAAATAATAACAGAAATAGAAGCTAAGAATAAAGAAAACTATATACTATATATAGAAAGCAAAAACAAAAAAGTATATATTGGAGATACAACAAACTTAACAAATAAAATGCTATACCTAAAAAAGATTTTAGAAAATGAAGAAGGAAAATCTGGAATCATATTTATAAATGGGGATATTAATTCAGGATTCAAACCATATTTTAGAGAGGAGTAAGGCAATGAACAAATGGACAGAAGCAATTATTTTAATGATAATGTGTTTTATGTTAGGAGCTGCAATCGTAATACAAGTTAATACAGTAAACAATAATGGAACAACCAATTCTTCAAATCAAGAAGAAAGCAATTTAAAAAGTCAAGTATTAAAAATGAAAGAAAAATACGAAAATCAATATGAAGAACTTGAAAAAATATCTAAAGAACTAGAAGAAACAAGACAGCAAGCAACAAGTAATAATAGTGAACTAGAAGAATTAGAAAGTAAAATAAAAGAAGACAATCTTATACTTGGAAATACAGATGTTACAGGAACAGGAGTAAAAATAACATTAACAGATGGAAAAGAAGCATCACAACTAGATACAGAAAGTTTACTTGTGCATGCAGAAAATGTACTAGCAGTAGTAAACGAATTAAAAAATGCAGGAGCAGAAGCAATTGCTATAAATGGAAACAGAGTAGTAAGCACAACAGCAATATCATGTGACGGAAATGTAATAATAGTAAATGGAGAAAAAATAAGTTCACCAATAGAAATAACAGCAATAGGATTAAGCGAACAACTTGCAACTTTAAATAGAGCAGGAGGAACATTAGAATATTTTACAGGCTTAGGAAAAATAGTAGACTTTAAAAAATCTCAAAACATCCAAATACCAAAATATACAGGAGTATACAGTTTTAGATATGCTAACACGAAATAACATATAATTTTTTAAAAAGGAGGCTTTATTTAAATGGAAAAAAAAGAAAAAATCATTATGACAGTAACAATAGGAATAATGTGTTTTTTATTAGTAATGATTATTTTTATGCAATTTAAAGTTGTTCAAGAATCAGAAAAAACAGATATAAATACATTACAAGCAACAGAATTAAGACAAGAATTAGCAAATTGGAAAACAAAATATGAAGAAGCAAAAGAAAAATATGACGAAACAGCAGAAACCTTAAAAACATATAAAGAAGAAAGTTCAGCAGAGAGCAAAACAAAGCAAACTTTAGAAGAAGAACTTGAAAAACTAGAAAAAGCTCTTGGTAGAACAGATGTTGAAGGAGAAGGAGTAATAATTACATTATCAGAAAAAAAACAAAGCGACCTTAAAGAAGACGAAGAAATAGTATCAATCAATGCAGAAGATTTAATAACAATAGTAAACTCTTTAAAAGATAGTGGAGCAGAAGCAATTTCAATAAATGACGAAAGAATAGTAAATTCAACAGATATAGTAGATGTAGGAGACACCATAAAAATAAATAGTAAACATCTAAGAACAAATGAATACCAAATAAAAGCAATAGGAAATGGCAGTTACTTAGAAAGCAGTATTTTTGGAAAAGGTGGATATAGCGAAACACTAGATTCTTCAGGAATAAAGGCAGAAATTCAAAAATCAAATAGAGTGCAAATTTCAAAATATAATGGAGAATTTGAAACTAATTATATAGAGGAGGCAAAATAGTCATGTTATTTATATCAATTTTAATAGGGTGCATTTTAGGAGCAATAGTAGGAATTAATGTTCCCATAATACCATATACATATTCAAGTTACTTAGCAATAGCAATTATAGCTGCACTTGACTCAGTATTTGGAGGAATAGTAGGAGTTTTAAAAAGAGAATTTGATATACAAGTATTTATTTCAGGATTTTTCTGTAATAGTATACTTTCAATATTACTTACATATTTAGGAAATAAACTAGATGTAGATATATATTTAGCAGCAATTGTTGTATTTGTTGGAAGGATGTTTTTAAATTTAACCATTATAAGAAAATACTATATAGATAAATGGTCAAAAAAGATAAAAGATAAAAAAACCGAAAACGAAAAAGCATAAAATTATAAATAAAAAATTTAAATATAAAATATAAAAAATTTAAATATAAAAAGTATAAAATTTTAAAATAAAAATAAGCAGATAATATAAAAAATAAGTTTTAAAAATGTAAAGAAATGAAAAGTAAATATATTTAAGGAAAAGGTCCAAAAAGGTAACATAATACCACAAAAAACGGAGTGAAAAACTTTACAAAATTTTTACAAAAATATTACAAAAATATTACAAATTCTATTGACATTTGTCTAAAAATGTAATATATATATCCTATAAAATTTAAATTGAAATATGGAGGAATTATCTTGGCAATAGGTGATATCATTGTGGGCATTGACATTGGAACTTCTAAAGTATGTTTATCAACTGGCGAAGTAAACAACTTTGGGCAAATAGAAGTAATATGTTGCAGCTCATATAAATGTAACGGATTAAAAAAAGGCAAGATAGTTAACGAAGACGACATCAGTTTAAGCATATCAAAAACTATCAAGCAAGCAGAAGAAGAAACAGAATTAAAAATAAATTCCGCATATGTAACTATTCCGGGAAGATATGTAACAATAGTTCAAAATAGTATATTAAAAGAAGTAAAAGACAGATTCGCAGGAATATCTCGGAAAAGACGTACAAAATGCAATAATGCAAGTAAAAGACATAGAAATACCAGAAGACAAGATGATAATAGATGTAGCCATAAATCAAATTATATTAGATAATGGTAAAGCTGTAACAGATCCGGTAGGAAGTTTTGCATCATCATTTACAGTAGTAGCAGAAGTAATACTTGCAGAAAAAGACTATGTAAGAAAACTAACAAACATATTCAAAAAGGCTGGTATAGAAATAGACGGAATAATACCAGTAACACTTGCAGAAAGAAACTTAGTACTAGACAAAAATGAACTTTACGATAATGTAATGCTTTTAGATGTAGGAGCAGAAAACACTGATATAGGAATTTTTGAGGGAGATATTTTCCAATACACAAACACAATTCCATTAGGAGGAAACAATATAACCCACGACATAGCATTAGTATTAAACATATCAGAAGAAGAAGCAGAAAAACTAAAAAGACAATATGGATTAGCTCTAAAATCATTTATAGACAACGATAACGAAATAACACTAACTACATGCAAAGGAGAAGAAAAAAGCAAAATTATAAAAAGTTCAGAACTAATTGAAATAATGGAAGCAAGAATAGAAGAAATGTTTTCAATAATAAATAAAGACATAACAAATCAAGGATTAAAATCAAAAATAAACAATGTAGTATTAACAGGTCAAGGAATAACCAACATAAATAAAAGTGATGTCGCTGGAAAAATTGCACTAAATATTCCAGTAAAAATATCCACAGGTAGAGCAGTAAGTACAGTAAAGCCAGAATTTAGAACAAGTTATGCATTAATAAGATACATAGCATTAAGACCATTTACAAAATCAGTATCAAGCAAAATAGACACAAACTCAAAAGAAAACTTTTGGAAGACAGCAGTTTCACGAATAAAAGACTTCTTCTACAGTTAAAATAAACTATGGATAAAAAATAAAAGAAAATAATTTGAACAACCAAAAAGGTTGGTACTTAAATATTAAGGGAGGAAAATAAAATTATGATGGAATATGAAGAAAACAGCAATATAACAATGATGGATGGAGCAGCTACAATAAAAGTAATAGGAGTAGGAGGAGCAGGAAACAACGCAGTAAATAGAATGCTAGAATTAGGAATAAAATCAGTAGACTTTATTGCTGTAAATACAGATAGACAAGCTTTACAAAAATCTAAAGCTGCAACAAAAATACAAATAGGAGAAAAAATAACAAGAGGTTTAGGTGCAGGATCAAATCCTGACATTGGAGCACAATCAGCAGAAGAAAGTAGAGCAGAACTTTCAGAAGTATTAAGAGGAGCAGATATGGTATTTGTAACAGCCGGAATGGGAGGAGGAACAGGTACAGGAGCTGCGCCAATAGTTGCAGAGCTTGCAAAAGAAATGGGAATATTAACAATAGGAGTTGTAACAAAACCATTTACATTTGAAGGTAAAAAACGTTTAGCACAAGCAGAACGTGGAATAGAAAGTTTAAAAACAAAAGTAGATACATTAATAGTAATACCAAATGACAAACTACTTCAAATAATAGACAGAAAAACATCAATGGCAGAAGCATTTTTAATGGCAGATGATGTATTAAGACAAGGTGTACAAGGTATATCAGACTTAATTACAGTTACAGGAACAGTAAACCTTGACTTCGCAGATGTTAAAACAATAATGTTAAATACAGGTATGGCACACATGGGAACAGGACATGCATCAGGTGAAAACAAAGCTGAAGATGCAGCAAAAGAGGCAATTCAAAGCCCATTACTAGAAACATCTATAGAAGGAGCAAGAGGAGTAATAATAAACATAACAGGTGGAGACGACTTAGGACTTCAAGAAGTAAATACAGCTGCAGAATTAATCCAACGTAGTGTAGACCCAGAAGCAAACATAATCTTTGGTACTGTTATAGATCCAGATATGTCAGATGAAATAAAAATAACAGTAATTGCTACAGGTTTTGATCAACCAGATGAAATAAAAGCACCAAGAATCGATAGTTTATCTACATCACCAAAACCATGGGAAAAGAAAGCATCTTCAATTCCATCAAGTCAAGATATAAATTCAACTCAAAATGACTTAGATATACCATCATTTTTAAGAAAAAATAAAAGCAAAACAATATAATACATAAAAACCGGTTTCGTTGAAACCGGTTAATTTTTAGCAAAACTCAATAAATATAATTAAAGCCTAGATTTAAAATGTACTGAACCCAAAAAATTGGGTTCACTTCAATTTTAAATCTAGGCTTAAATTATTGCTTTTTCATTTTAGGTTTAGAAATTAAAGAAGCAATATAACCAAAAAATACTGCTGCAGCAATTCCACCTGCACTTGCTTTTAACCCACCTGTAAAAGCACCTAAAATACCATTTTGTTTAACAGCTTCAATAGTACCTTTAGCCAAATTATTACCAAAACCTGTTAAAGGAACAGTTGCACCACAACCTGCAAAATCAACTAAATATTTATAAATCCCAAGACCACCCAAAATAGTTCCAAGAGTAACATAAATAACAAGAATCCTTGCAGGAGTAAGTTTAGTTTTATCTATTAATATTTGTCCAATAACACACAATAATCCACCTACAACAAAACAGCGAATTAAAAGCATCCAATCAAAACTTTGCCAAAATTCCATAATAAAATCATATCCTTTCTAAATAATATTGCAATGTACAAAAAAGAAACGGTCCCAACTGTGTAGCAATGCAAAATTACCATTATTTTTCAAATTAATTAAATCTCTATAGAAATAGCCTGAGCAATACCAGGAATACTTTCACCTTGTTGAGAGCTCATAGAATTCATTAAAGCACCAGTTGCAATTAAAAGTAATTTTCTCATTTTTTTATTTCTTAATTGGTCAAAAAGATAACCTGAAAAAACACTTGCACAACATCCACATCCGGCTACCGCCTGAGTGAGTATCTTGAGTAGATTTATCAAATATTAAAACACCACAATCATTATAAACTGATTTTATATTGTAACCTGCAGTCTGTGCTAAATCTATTAAAATATCGCGTCCAATAAAGCCTAAGTCTCCGGTTAAAATCGCATCATAGTAGGTTGGTTTTCTACCTGTATCTGAAAAATGTGTCATTAATGTATCAAATGCAGCAGGTGCCATAGCAGCTCCCATATTATTTGCATCTTTAATTCCCATATCTACTATTTTTCCTGTAGTAATATGAGTTATATATGGTCCGGGACCTGATTTTGAAAGCATTGCTGCTCCTGCAGCAGTTACTGTCCATTGAGATGTTGGAGGCCTTTGATTTCCAAGTTCTAATGGAAATCTAAATTGTCTTTCTGAGCTACAAAAGTGGCTAGATGCACTACATATTGCATAGTTTATACCACCTTCTACGAAAACAGATGCAAGTTGTAGACCTTCAACAAAAGTTGAACATGCACCAAATATTCCATAAAATGGAACATTAAGTTCTCTTAAACCAAAGCTTGAAGATATACATTGGTTAAGCAAGTCTCCTGCAAAACAGTATTCAATTTTTTCAGACGGAATACTAGATTTAGAAATTAATGTGTTTACAGTTTCTTTTACAATTTTACTTTCAGCTTTTTCCCAACTTTTTTCTCCCCACATTTCATCTTCTAAACATTGGTCAAAATATTTTGCAAGAGGTCCATCTGCTTCTTTTGGACCTGCAATACACGCAGTTTCTAAAATAGTAGGAGGAGTATCAAATTTTATAGTTTGTTTTCCTAATTTTTGCATTATTAATTAATCCTTTCTTATTTAAATTTTTTGCTCAAAGTTTTAAATGCTTGAGCTATATAAATAGTAATAAAATTACACTAACACAGCTTGAGTATTAAAAATTAAATAAACAAGACCTACAACAATAGCAGTAGAAATTCCATAAACAAGTACAGGGCCTGCAACTGTAAACATCTTTGCACCAACACCCATTACATAACCTTCTGATTTATACTCCATAGCAGGTGCAACAATAGAATTTGCAAAACCTGTAATAGGAATAAGTGAACCTGCTCCTGCAATTTTTCCTATCTTATTAAAAATATTAAGTCCTGTTAAAAATGCACTTAAAGCAATTAATAAAATTGAAACAACAGTGCTAGATGCAGTTTCGTCTAAACCTCTATACATACAAAAAGAAAAAATAATTTGTCCTATAGAACATATAAGACCGCCTACCCAAAATGCGTTTAAACAGTTTTTCCAAATTGGTGAATTAGGAGATTTTTGATTTACATATTCTTGATAATCTTTTTTTGTATCAATCGGACTATTCATTTTAAATTTCATCCCTTTCTTAATTAAAGCTAAATTTTACATAGCTTTCTTACATATATTAAAATCTAAAAATATGCTAATAAAAGCCATAAAATTTTACACAGCTTCTAAAAATTTAAATTATAAAAATAGAATTTCCATTTTAATAAAAAATATACATATAAATTCCATTTTAACAAAAAAATACATATAGAAAATCCATTAAAAATAAACAGTATATACATACAATTTAAGTGCAAATAAAAATGTGAATATATAAAAAAGATAAAAGAGAAAAAATACAAAAAAATGACAAAAATATACAAATATTACATCAATATTACATTTTTATTACATTTAAGCAAAAAGTATTGCTTTTGAAAAAAAAAACAGATACAATAAAAAAAGATTAAGATTAATTTATTTAAACAAGAGAATAAAACCAAGGAGCGGTAAAATGCAAAATTGTTTGGGAATTTATATTGAAGAGAATTTAATTAAATATGCTAAAGTTTCAAAAGAAAAAAACAAAAATGAATTCAAAGTAGCATCATATGGAGTTGTTTTTTATGATAACTTAGCTCAATCAATAAGTAAAATCGTAGAAGAAACCTTTAGTTTTAATACACCAATAAGTATTAATCTAATGAACGAAAAGTACTTATACTATGATGTTTTTTCTTTGTTATCAAAAAAGGATATTGAAAAAGCCGTTCAAACAGAATATGAAGAATATTGTGACGAAAAGAAATACAATCAAAAGGCTTTTGAAAAAAGATATGCTTTAGTTCCAAATATAGAAGACAGAGAAAAAATAAGAGCTATACAAATAATAGTAAACAAAATAGAGCTTAACAAACAAAAACAATATTTAGATAAATACAGATTATCTAAAGTTGTACCAATGGGTATTGTTGTAACAAACTTAGTAAAACACGAGAAAAACGAAAATTCAATAATAGTAAATATGGAACAAAATACAACTATAACAACAATATACAACAAACAAATCTACAACGTAGAAACTATAGAAGCAGGAAGTCAAGAAGTACTAACAAAAATAAATCGTGTAGAAAACTCAATGCAAAGAGCATATGAAATATGTAAAGAAACAACAATATATACATCAAACATTTTAGATGATACAAAAGAACAACCTTACTTAGAACATATAATGCCTTCATTATACCAAGTATGTCAAAAAGTTCAAGAAATAATTAAAAATTCTCCTGAAAAAATATCAACAGTATATTTAACAGGAACATTAGCAACAGTAAATAATGTAGATTTATATTTCCAAGAATTCTTGTCAACAGTAGAATGTAGAATACTAAGACCAAGAATAGTTGAAGAATCAGTTTCACAAATAAATATTAAAGACTACATACAAGTAAACAGTGCAATTGCTTTAGCAATGTATGGATTAGGAGAGGGAGTTCAAATCCTAAACTTTAGAAAAGACGAAGGCTCAAGTGTATTAAAAAACATATTAAATATGGAGATTAACCCTCAAAGATTAAAAGAAGCATTTATAAAGCGGACGGAGGATTTTCGCTAAAAGGTGCTTTAAGACCGGTAGAAAAAATACTATTAAGATGCATAGTAGCAATACTGTTAATAAATGTTATATTTGTAGCATTTTCAAAATTACTGTATAAGCAAATGGAAAATAAAGAGCTAGAGGTAAAAGAAATAGCAGCATCACAAGAAAAAGAAATTAACAAAATGGAAGCAGACATAGATTCGTTAAACTCTAAAAAAGAAGCTTATGATGGTTTAACAGAAGATTTAAAAAATATAAATGACAGACTAAGTAATATAGCAGAAAGGAAAAATTCAATACCAAACTTACTAAATCAAATAATGTACATAATACCAGAAGAAGTTCAACTTACATCTCTAGAAAACACAAAAGATAAAAACATAAGAATTGTAGCTACAGCTGAAGAATATGACAAATTAGGATACTTCTTAGCAAAACTAAAATTAGAGGGAATATTAAAAGAAGTTGTATCTTCTGAAAATCAAACAAGTGGTGGAAACATTGCAATTACAATAGAAGGAGAGTTACCATGAGAAAAATATTATTAATTGTTGTAGTTTGTTTATTATTAATATTTTCTGGATTTTTTATGATCAATGGAATAAGTGCTGTGGACATACACGGATTTATGGATTTGCATGAAGAGAATAAAAAGATAGACCAAAAAATCGAAGAATTAGCTAATGATAGTATTATTACATACGAAAAATCCAAAACCAAAATAAAAAGTGCAGCAAATGATTTAACAAAATCCAAAACAGAATATGAAAATCAAGCAATACTTTCTTCATCTCAAACATCAAATTATGTTACACAAACAGAAAAATATGATATAGAATATTTGTGGACAAGATTAGGAAATTATGCCAAAGATGAAGGATGTACATTAAAAATAGATGTATCATCTACAGATGAAGAAAAAGAAAATAACCTATATAATTTAAGGTTCCATGTTGGAGGATCATACGCAGGAATTACAGATTTTATATATGATATAGAAAATGATTCAAAATTAGGATTTCAAATAGAAAACTTTGCAATAACTTCACCTGGAAATACGTTAACAGCAACATTTGATTGTACAGGTATACCAATTTCTGTATTCCAAACAGAAGATGAAAACAAAGAAGAAGCAAAAGAAGGAGAAGAAGAAAATACACAAGGAAATGCTGAAGAAACTACAGAAGAAGATGAGAAAACAATAGGAGATTATTTAGAAGATCCTGAGGGAAACAGTTAAAAGAAAAATTGAAAAAATACAAAAAATAAGGAGGCTTTTATGAGCAAAGTAATAAAAGAAATAATTATAATGCTTTTAATATGCTTGGTTACAATGTTAGTTTTAGCAATATTATTATACAGATATATACCAAACAGAAAAGTTGTTCCAGAAGTAACAACATATGTTGCAACCGAAGATGTACAAACACTACTTGAAGATGATGTTGATTCAGACGAGGGTAAAGATGATATACTTTTAACATATGAAGTAACATCTTCAGACTTAAAAAATTATCAAGCAACAGAAGATTATGTTCCGGGAAAAGCAAATCCATTTGGACCATACAATGCAGAAGAAGCAAAACCTGATGGAAATTCATCAAGCACAGATTCTACAAATACATTAGAAAGCGGAACAGTGCCAAGTGTTTATTCTGATAAATCAGGCACAAAATAAACAAGTTTTTAACATTATATTAGAGAAATCTAGTATAAGACAAAATAAAAAAAATAAAATAAAGGAGGAAAACCAATGAAAAACAATCAAAAAGGTATTACACTTATCGCGTTAGTTGTTACAATTATCGTTCTATTAATTTTAGCAGGTGTTTCAATAGCAATGCTTTCAGGAGAAGGAGGAGTTTTAGGAAATGCTAGAGAAGCTTCTGTAAAAACAAAGTTAATGAATACTGCTGATGAAATAAGTTTAACAGTAAGTCAAACTGCAACTAAATTCTTTAAAGATAAATATGTTGATGGTGGATCTGGTACAGAAGCTACTGGTGAAACTGATTTAACAACCGCACTTAATTCAGCTATTGATGAGTTAGTTGGTACTGATGGCAAAAGTAAATTACCAAAAGGTATGGAATTTACTGGAGATTTAGGAAAAGAAGCGGGAACATTAAAATTACAATTAAGTGGATGGGAAACTAAAGCTACTTTTGATCCTAATAATTCAATGGTTGTATGGACAGAACCATCAAAAATTACAACATAATATTAAATAAATTAAAAGCATATGCATGCTATATGCATATGCTTTAATTTAAAAATAAAAAATAAAAAATAAAAAACAAAAAAATAAAGAGGAGATATGTTAAAATAACATATACAATAAAAAATGGACGTTTTTTTTTATATAATAATATTTATAATAGGAACATTATTTGGTAGCTTTTGCACACTCGCAGTATATAGGATACCAAAAAAAATAGACATAGTATATACTCACTCATTTTGCCCAAACTGTGGACACAAACTTGGATTTTTCGAACTAATCCCAGTTTTAAGTTACATATTTTTAGGTGGCAAATGTAAAAAATGCAAGCAAAAAATAAGACCAAGATATTTAATACTAGAAATATCATTTGGTTTAGCATTTTTGCTAATTGCATTATGTTTAAAATTAAGCATATATACTTTAACATTAAAAAACATAATAAGATTTGCATTTATAGCACTTTATTTAGTTGCAATATTTTTAATTGCAGGAATAGATAAAGAAGAAAGAAGAATAGAAAAAAGTGTGTTATACTATAGTTTTGCAGTATCTTGTGCATACATAATATATCTATGCATAATGGGGCAAACTAGTATATATAGATATGTGATGTATTTAGTTACATTAATAATTTTATTAATAATAGATTGTGAAAAACAAATAAAATACGCAAAAGAAAGTTATTTATTTCAAATACTAATGTTATTAATCGTAATGTTAATAAATACTGGCGAAATAGTAACAATTTCTACTATATTAATTACATTTATAGCGATTGGTTTGGTAAAATGTATTCATTATTTATCAAATGCTTTAAACAAATCAAAAAAAGAACACAAAAATATGTTAGAAATATATAAATTTGGATATTTATTTGGTATAGCCAATATTATGAGTTTTATAGGATACTTATATTTTATAAATCATTAATTATAAGAAAGGAATGCTAACAAAATGAATCTAAAGAAAAACAGAGGAGCTGCAACACTTGATGTCGCAATTGCAGTAATTATCCTTTTAGCTACAATTCCTGTTATGTTTGGTGTAGCATATAATTTTTTAAAAGACAATAATTATGCAAGAAGACAAGGAAAAGCTGTGCAGATTGCAACAGATGTTATAGAAATTGCAAAATCAACTTCATTTGATGGACTTACTTTAGAAGAAAGTGAATTCACTCGGAAATTTAAATGAAAAATATAATGTATCTAAATATTCTAACAATGATACAGAAGAAGATGGTTATGATTATATGTATTATGAAGCTCAAGGAAATGACGAAGAACATTACCAAATACAAATTGCTCTAACAAATAATAACAATCAAGCACAAAACACAATAAAAAAAATAAAAGTTACTGTATTTTATTCAGTAGGAAATAAAGAAAAATCAATAGATATAAGCACAATTATAAATAATTCTTAAACAAAATCATAAAAGTCAAAACAAAATTAAATATTTTTAAAGACTAGCTATAAAAAGTCAATAAAAAATTAAATAAGAAAGGAATACGCAAATTGAAATCCAATAAAGGTATAGCAATGACATCATTAATTATTTATATTTTGGGACTTATTATTGTTGCAGGAATAATAGGAAGTTTTTCAACTTATTTTTATAATAGAGCAAATCTTATGATAGAAAAAAACACCTCTGAAGAACAATATTCCAAAGTATTATCATATTTAACAAAAGACATAAATTCAAATAATATAACATCTGTATCGACAGCTGAAAATGAAGAAGAAGACTTTTTAATAATAGAATTTGCAGATGGAACTGAACATCAATATATAAATAAAAATGGATGCATTTATTATATAAAAGTAGGAAATAGTGATAATAAAAAAATTGCGCTGTGCAAAGATGTAAAAAATGAGGAAAAGGTATTCGAATATGCAGACGAAACAATAAAAATAAATCTTTTATTAAATGATAGATCATTTTCAAATACTTTTAAAGTAGACATTTAATTGGAAATATTATGTAATTTCATAAAAGTAAAGACTTTTATAAAAAAATATATTATAATTAAAATGTAATTAACTAAAGAAAGGAAGTAAGTATTATTATGGAAAATAATAGAAAACAACCATTAGGAATTGAATTAGTAAGACGTGGAGTTGTATCTGGAGAAGCAATTGAAAGAGCACTTGAATATCAATCAGAACATCCAAAGAAAAAAATAGGTGATATTTTATATATATTAAATGAAGTAGAACCAGAAAAATTATTAAAAGAAATGGGAGAAATTCTTGGAGAAAAAACAGTTTATTTAACAGAACATAAACTATTTCTTGATCCTGTAGACTATCTCCCAATAGATATGATGAAAGAATATAAAGCAATGCCTTTTGCAATTGAATCAGGAAAAATAAAAATAGCTTTTGCAGATATTGCTGAAAATAAAAATAATATGAAAAATGTAAAGATGCTAGTGTTAAATAGAGGACTAGTTTTAGATCCATATATTGCATTAGAATCTAACATAATGGAAATGATAGAAGGTCTTAGTGGAAATGCAGAAGAAGTAACAGAAGATATAGAAGAAGCAAGTACAGTAACAGAATTATTGGATAATATAATAAAACTTGCAATTGAAAAAAGAGCTTCAGATATACATATAGAGCCACAATTAGATTCAGTAAGAATCCGTTTTAGAATAGATGGTGAATTATATGTAATGGCAAATATTGCAAAAGATAAACAACCTCAAATAATAGGAAGACTTAAAGCAATATCAAATATGCATCAAGAAAAGCAAGAATCACAAGATGGTAGAATTTTATTATACGATAATTTTAATATCCGTGTTTCTTCACAAAAAAATATATATGGTGAAAAATTTGTTTTAAGAATGCTTAAAAAGACAGACAGCATAAGAAATATTTTTGACCTTGGATATCCATATTCTGAAGAAGAATTAAATAAAACAGTAAATAAAAGAAATACTTTAACAATAATGGCTGCTCCTACAGGAGAGGGTAAAACAACAACTTTATATAGTATATTAGACTATTTAAAAGATGATAGTGTAAACATAACAACAATAGAAGACCCAGTTGAAATTAGAATTCCGGGGCTTAACCAAATAGAAATAGAGAAAAATGTTAGATTTGCAGACAGTTTAAGAACAATATTAAGACAAGACCCAGATGTAATACTACTTGGAGAAATAAGAGATAAAGAAACTGCAGAAATTGCAACTCAAGCTTCTCAAACAGGACACTATGTATTATCAACAATACATACACTAGATGCAGTAGAGGTTGTAACAAGACTTAGAAAAATGGGCTTAGCAGATTACGATATAGCAAGTACACTTGGAACTTCAATATCTCAAAGATTATTAAGAAGACTTTGCCCAAATTGTAGAAAAGAAAGAGAATTTACAGACTTTGAAAAAGAAGTTATTGAAAAGATTGGCAAAAAATATAATGTAGAATTTGATTTGAAAAAATTAAAAACTTATGATGCAGTTGGCTGTGATAAATGTAATGGTTCAGGTTACTATGAAAGAATTGGTATATTTGAAGTATTAAATATAGATGATGATATAAGAGAATTAATTTTACAAGGAAAATCTAGTATAGAAATAAGAAAAGCAGCAATGGAAAAAGAATATAGACCACTAATTATAGATGGTGTAAACAAAGTTTTAGAGGGTATTACAAACCTTGATGAATTAAATAAAAAGTTGATAATTTATAATAATATATAGGAGGACAAAAGAAAATGGTTAATGTTAATAAAATTTTCGATGAGGCAATAAAAAAAGATGCATCAGATATTCATTTTATACCAGAAAATAGAACAATGCTTAGAATTGCAAGAAGGTTAGTTCCAAGTGACTGTGAAAATATTTTAACACCAGAAGATATGACAGAAATATACGATTTTTTAGTAAAGGGAAATATAGAAGCAGATAAAGTTTACAAAGAAACAAGAGCATTAGACACTCTTTACGAGTATGGGGGAATTCGTTTTAGGGTAAATATTTCATCAACAGAAGGAGTTCCTGTTGCAACATTAAGACTTATAAAAAATGAATTACCAACTTACGAATCTTTAGGTGTTCCAGATGTTGTAAGAAGAATGACTTTTCAAACACAAGGTTTGATTTTAGTTACAGGAAAAACAAACTCTGGTAAAAGTACAACATTAAGTGCTTTAATAAACGAAATAAACGAAAATCAAAATAAAAAAATATTATCACTAGAAAACCCTATAGAATATAAACATCATTCTAAAAAATCAATAATTGTTCAAAAAGAAGTTGGGTTAGCAAGAGATACATTAAGTTATCACGAAGGTGTAAAAAACTCTCTAAGAGAAGACTGCGATATATTAGTAATTGGAGAAATAAGAGACAAAGTTACAATGGAAGCTGCAATAGAAATGGCAGAATCAGGACACTTAGTAATAGGTACATTACATACAAAATCTTGCGCAGAAACAATAGACAGAATGATAAACTTCTATGAAGTAAAAGAACAATCACAAATAAAATATATGTTATCATCAATTTTAAAACTTGTTATATCTCAAAGATTACTACCTGATATGGATAATAAATTGGTTCTAGTTCCAGAAGTTATGGTAGTTGATAATATCGTTGCAGGTATAATTAGGAGAGAAAAAATAAGTGTATCAGAAATAGAAGATGCAATACAAAGTAATAGCGAAAAAGGAAGTATTGGTTTAGTAAATTCTTTGGCAAGTTTATTTATAGAAGGAAGAATAACATTAGATCAAGCAAAAGCTCAAATTGAAGAAAAGAACATAGAGATTTTAAACAGAACAATAATGCAATTAAAAATAAAACATGATAGTGCAAGAAGATAAAAATAAAATTTGATAGTGCAACAATATTTAAATGCAATTCAAAATAAAACTTGATAGTGTAAGAAGAATATAAATTTTGATATGTAGGAGGAAAAAATGGCAACATTTAACTATAAAGCTTTAACTGAAACAGGACAAGTAGTTAGTAATAAAGTTGAAGAACCAAATAGATTAATTTTAATAAAAAAATTAAAAGCTAATGGTTTACAGCCTATTTCTGTAACTCAAACTGCAACCAGAAGAAATGCAAATAAAAAGAAAAGAAGAAATGTATCAACAATAAAAACCTCTATACAAGATCTTGATACAACAGTTGATATAAATGATAACAGAAGACAACTAACTTGGAAAGATAAAATAAATAAATACTTAGGTACAGAACAAAAAGTTACATCAAGAGACTTATCTATATTTACAGAAAACTTTTATCTACTAAAAAAAGCAAACTTCAACAACGTACATGCTTTATCTACTATTATAGAAAGTACAGAAAACTTAACTTTAGTTGATATATTAGACGATATATTAGCAGGTGTTGAAGCAGGAGATTATATGTACAAAACAATGGAATACTATTCAAACGTATTCCCATACATATATATAAATATGATAAGGGTTGGAGAATTATCAGGATCTCTAGAAAATGCATTATATCAAGCTAGAGAATATTTGGAAGATACAGAAAAAATTGGTAGAAAACTTAGAGGAATATTAATACCAAACTTAGTTCAATTTGTATTACTATTTGTAATGTTAATAGTTGGTACATTATTTGCCTTACCTCAAATTCAAAAAGTATTTGATGAGGTTGGAACTTCATCTACACTTCCTGCAATAACAATATGGTTTCAAAATGTTGTAAATTATGCAGTTACTCATTGGCAGGTACCGTTAATGCTAGTTATAGGAGTTACTGCCGCAATAGTTTGGTATGTTCATACTCCTAAAGGAAGATATAGATTCCATTATTTTAAATATACAATGCCGATTTTTGGTAAACTTATATTTTCAATTGATCTTTCAAGAATAATGAAAGCTATGCTTTTAAATTTGAAAAATGGAATGAGAATACAAGAGGCAATGGAAGTAAGTAAAAATGTTGTAAATAACTATGTTATGCTTTCAATACTAGAAAACTCATTAAAGAACTTACTTATAGGTCAATCTTGGATTGAACCTTTGGAAAAATCAGGGCTAGCTTCTCCTATGGTTACAGAGATGCTTAAAATAGGTATGCAGACTGACCTTGCAGAAATGATGGAGAAATTAGTTGAGTATATGCAAATAGATATAGAAAATACTATGGAAAAGGTAATGAAAACTTTACCTCAAGTTATGTATTCAATAGTAGGTGTAATTTTAATATTCTTCGTTATAGTTGTAGTAGTTCCAATGATTCAAGTTTACATGGGAAATTTCTTGTTCGATGCGTACTTATAAAGGGTGGTTTACTATGGAGAAAGTAAATATAGGAATAGATTTAGGTGGAAGCCACGTGTCAATTGGAGTTGTTGACAACAATGGTAAAATAAAAGAACAATTTGAAAAAGACTTTACAATAAAAGAAAAAGAAAATTTAATTGAAGTTGCAATTCGGCTATATTGTAGAAATAATTAATAAATTAAAAGAAAAATATGAATTTGAAAAATTTGGCTTAGGTATGGCAGGTTCTATATCAAAAGGAACTGTTTTAAAATCTGTTAACTTAGGGATAAAGGAATATAATATAACCGAAAAACTTGAAAAAGAAACAGGACTAAAAGTAAATGTAAAAAATGATGCAAAATGCGCAGCCCTTGCAGAATACAAATTTGGGAAATGCAAAAATTATAAAAATGTTTTGTTTTTAACACTTGGAACAGGAATTGGAGGAGCATATATATACAATGGAAGCTTAATGGAAGGCTCTAATTTTGAAGGTTTTGAGTTTGGACATATGATAATAAAAGAAAATGGATTGTTATGCAATTGTGGTAAAAAAGGATGCTTTGAAAAGTATGCAGGTATTTTAGCATTTAAACGCAAAATTATAGAAAGATTAGGTTTATCTTATGAGATTTCTGGACATGATTTAAGGGCTGAAATGAAAAAAGCAGGGGATAAAATTTTAGATATTCAGGAAGAATATATAAATGATTTGGCTTTGGGGTTATCTAATTTAATAAATATTTTTGAACCTGATTCAGTTATTATTGGCGGTGGTTTTGCTAGATATGATTATATTCTTCTAGAACCTCTTAAACAGAAAATATTGAATTCAAATTTGTTGTTTAACCCAAGAGAGGATATAGTAATTGAGTCCGCTGAATTTGGAAATGATGCTGGTATGATAGGGGCAAGTATTATATAAAATTTGACTGAGCATTGCTCAGTCGCTTTTATTATTAATCAGATGAGCTGTTTTGATATTTAGCGACTGAGTTTAAAAAATTTGACAAAAAGTCTTGACAAATTGTTTTATAAAGCTTATAATAAAAAAGTGTTTTGCAAAAAACACAAAAATGGGCAAGTGGTCGAGTGGTTAATGGCACCAGACTGTGGTCTTTGGTAACAAATACCTAAATTTGCAGCTCATATAAGTGATTATATGATGATAACTAGGCTAATTCGGGGAAGTCTTAACAGGTTAAGCTGATGATAATCCCGAGCTAGGAAGAAATTCCGAGTGTAGAGACTTTATACCTGGTATCTTTTATAAGTAAAGATAAAGAGAAAGTCCAGACTACAAACATGTAAATGGTAGTGAAAACTATAGTAGTAAGAAATCTGGCCGCGAGAGCGTACGATGGTTCGAATCCATCCTTGCCCACCACAAGTAGTTCTATTCGAACTGCTTTTTTTTTTGTACAAAAAAGTAAAATATGTTGACAAATGACAAAATTTGAAATATAATACAAACAATAGTTTTGTTAAAATAATAAAAGTAGTTTTATAAATAGTAGTAGATGTAGTAAAAACTAAATATTTATAAAAGGGTGTGTTGTTAATGAAAGATAATAAATTAGAAACAATTTCAAAACTTTTTGAAGGAAAAGAGATAAGAAGTGTTTGGGATGCAGAAAAAGAAGAATACTTCTTTAGTGTAGTTGATGTAATTAATGCTTTGACTGATAGTAAAGAGCCAAGAAAATATTGGTCTGTATTAAAGACTCGTTTAAAGAAAGAAGGTTCTGAGTTGACTACAAATTGTAGTCAACTCAAACTAAAATCTAAAGATGGAAAATATTATAGTCATGATGTATTAGATACAAAAGGAATTTTAAGACTTATTGAATCTGTACCAAGTCCAAAGGCAGAACCTTTTAAACTATGGCTTGCTCAAATGGGAAAGGAAAGAATAGATGAAGTATTTGATCCAGAAATTGCAGTAAACCGCGCAGTAGATTATTATAGAGCCAAAGGTTATGATGACAAATGGATCAAGGCAAGACTAACAGGAGTTGTAGATAGACGTAAATTGACTGATATATGGAAAGAAAATGGCATAACAAAAGATTATGAATATGGAATACTTACAAATGAAATATATCAAGAATGGTCTGGTATGAAAGATAGTGAATATAAAGAATATAAAGGAATTAGAAAAGAATCATTAAGAGATAATATGACAGATATAGAAGTGGAATTAACAGATTTAGGAGAAATTGCAGCAAGAGAACTTGCGAAAGAACATAAACCTTATGGATTAAAAGAAAATAGAGAAATAGCAAAGCGTGGTGGAAAAATTGCCAAGCATACTCGCAATGATTTAGAAAAAGAATTAGGAAGAACTGTAATAACAAAACAAAATGCATTAAATTATAAATATGTAGATGATAATAAATTAACAAAAAAAAGTCAGATAAATGAAAAAAGCTTAAGGAAATTAAAAGAAAAGAATAATACGAAAGAATAAATTTTTAACTATAAATATGATAAAACAGTAATAATAACAAAAAGGAGAGTAAAATGCATTTTTTTAGTAATAAAGAAAAAGGAAATAGTGGATTAGGTATGGCAATAGCTTATTTTGCAACAAAAGGATATACTGTTTCAATACCATTAAATGATACACAAGATTACGATTTAATTGTGGAAAAAAATAATTTATTACAAAGGGTTCAAGTAAAGTCAACAGGTTGTATAGCAAAAGGAGGAAATTATCAAGTAGCTTTAAAAAGTTGTGGTGGAACAAAAGGAAAAACTTATAAAACAATTTTAAATACCAATATAGATTTAGTTTTTATTTTAACTGAAGAAAAAGATATGTATTTAATTCCAAAAACAAGTATAAAAAATGTTAGTACTTTAAGTTTATGTGATAAATATAATCAGTATAAAGTCTTTTTATAATTTATTGTGTATGAGTGAGTGGCAGAAAAAGACAATAATGGATTGAGTAATATTTGGAAAATAATTGAATTTATAGCAAATTTATGATATAAATAGGAAAAATAATTCATATGAGATATTATAATATAAAAATAATAGAATAAAGGAGATATTTATAAATGAAAGAACTAGAAAAAAAAGAAAATTATAATAATAAGACTTTTGAAGATATAAAACACATTGATGAAAATGGTATTGAATTTTGGTATGCAAGAGAGTTAATGAAAGTTTTAAGTTATAAAGACTGGAGATATTTTGATGCAGTAATTGAAAAAGCAAAGATAGCTTGTCAAAACTCTGAAATAGCTGACATTGACCATTTCGTTGTTGACAACAAAATGGTAGAAATAGGTTCTGGCGCAAAAAGAAAACAAAAGGATTATAAATTAACGCGATATGCTTGCTATCTTATAGCTCAAAATGCTAATCCAAGACTAAAAATTGTTGCATTAGCACAAACATATTTTGCAGTTCAAACTAGAAAACAAGAAATTAGCGAAAAAGAGTATACTTCATTAACAGAAGATGAAAAGAGATTTTACCAAAGAAACTTAACAAGAAAAGGAAATTATTCACTTAATCAAACCGCTAAAAATGCAGGAGTTAAGAATTTTGATAAATTTCATAATGCTGGATATAAAGGTTTATATAATGGAGAAACAGCTGATGATATTGCAAAAAGGAAAGGATTAAGATATAGAGAAGATATTTTAGATAATATGGGAAGTGAAGAACTGGCAGCTAATTTGTTTCGCATCACGCAAACAGAATCAAGATTAAAAAGAGATAAAGTTGATACTGAAAAGAAAGCTTGTTATACTCATAATAAAATTGGAAAAATAGTAAGAAAAGCAATAAAAGAAGCTGGAGGAACTATGCCAGAAGAATTGCCTACTCCTAAAAAAAGTTTGAAACAATTGGAAAAGGATAATAAGAAAAGCTTAAAAAATAAATAACATTATAATTTATATAAAGAAATTTGCCACTGGTGGCAGATTTCTTTTCAAAAAGTATTGCAAAATATAAAAATTATGTTAAATTAAAAACATAGTTAATAGCAAACTAAAATTCGCAAAAAATATAAAATATCATTATAACAAACTTAATATATAGTCATACTGTTCTTTAGAAATTTTTTTTATTATTACTTTTTGGTCTTTTACACTAGATCCATTTATTTTAGTAATAGCATAATCTATATAATATTCTTTATCCAAATTATTGAATGATATAATAAAATATTCTCCTATATCAGATACGTTATTTTGATTATTATCGCCAGAAATACGTATTTGTAACTCTTTATCTTCATTATCGCTTAATTTATTATAAAGGTTATTCTTCTCCCATTGAGTCCAATCAAGAATTTCTATTGTTTTTGATGAATTTAAAATATTAAGTATATTATCTTTTATTTCTTTTTTCAAATTAGAATTATTTATTACCTTATCTTGTTTGTTCCCTAATATTTCAATTTCTAATATATTTAATTGTTCAATACCATAATACTCATCATAATTAAAATTACTTATCAATTTTGTATTCTTAATGTATATAATTATGCCTATACTTAATATAAACAAAATAACTATTGCAAACAATATTAGTGTACTTTTTTTGATTTCATATTTTTTCTTTCTCCCCTATATCATCATTGTAAAAAAATATTATTTTTATTTCTCATAGTTAATATTTTACAATATTATCATATCAAATGCAAGAAAGTAAAACAAAAACTCATAGAAATCTGTATTAAAAAATAGATTAAAATCTGTTATTTTTAATAAAAATTTAAAAATACATAAATATATGATTCTAAAAATATTTTTTCAATTTATAGAAAAAATTTATAAATGTTCGCTTGAAATATGTAAAAAAATATTGTATAGTATTTTGCATAGGAAATGAATAAAAAAGCAGATGTGAGTGTTGCCACTTTGCTACATAGCGATTTGCTATGAGAAAGTGAGGTGGTATTTATGGTAGATTTGTTACTATTCCTAATTTTAGGATTTATGATTTCTTTAACTATAAATATAGCCTTATTGACAGTTATATACATAGTATGGACGAATAAGGAATAAATAAAAACACTACATTTTGCTTTGCACGGCAATGTAGTGTTTATCACAATAATATAGTGGTAGCACACATTTCTGTATGTTCATTTCCTATACTTATTATACACAGATTTTTAAGAAATGTCAAATGTAATTTTTGTTATTGACAAAATATCGACAACTGAAATTAAATAATAAGAAAATAAGGAGAAATAAAAATTGAAAAAAATAACAATGGGCGAAAAAATAGAAAACAAGAAATATGATTTTAGAGAAACATGTTTTGGAATAGTAGAAAAGGATGAAAAATTGTATTGTACTGAAAAAGAAAACGAAATATCTTTAATAGGTGGAGGAATAGAAAAAGGAGAAACACATTTAGAATGCTTAAAAAGAGAATTTATGGAAGAAGCTGGGTGTAAAATAATATCTATAGAAGAATTATGCGTTATTGATTGTTTTTGGGTAACAAGAAATAATAAAAATATGGAGTCTTTAGTTAATGTCTATGTTGTAAAAATTGATAAAGAAATCAATAAACCAACAGAAAAAAATAGTAAATTAAAAATAATAGAATTAAAAGATGCAAATAAATTGTTACAACTTCCATACCACAAAAGAGCGATAGAAGAATATAAAGAATATAAAAAATAAAAAAAGCAAACCACCCGTTTTCGCGGGTGGTTATAAAAATAAAATATTTTAAGCATCTGCAATATTTTTTAAACCATATTCAATTACTTGGTTTATTACACAGTTGAAACTAATTTCGTGTTTATCTGCTATGTCATTAATTTTGTCAAATGTTGCTCCGACTAATTCGAATAGTGCGAGTTACACTATTACTAGTTTTTGCGGTTTTTTGTATTTCTAATTTCTCCATCTATTACATCATCCTTTCGTTTCAATTAAATATATTTTATACAAATTAAATTTGAAAATCAGTACACTATATTTGGTATAAAATAAATTTCTAAAAAACAAACCAAAAAGACCAATATTATAGAAGTATGTAAGAAAAGAAAACGCAAGGAAATTTTATTAACATAAAAGATTGAAAAAAATAGAAAAATTTGTTATAATAAAAAAGTAACATAAGATGGAAAAATATAAATATTATAAAAATGGGGGAAATAATGAGCAGATTAAAAACTTTGGGAACATATTTATTAATTGCTATTGGATTTTATATTTTTGCAACAGCTATGATTTATATAGGGTTAAATGCATCATATAAAAACATAACAAATAAAGGAAACTTATCAAATCAAATAAAAATAGATCTAGCACAATCAACAAAAGTAAATGGAAGAATATATGGAAAAATTACGAGTACAAACGAAAACAACCTAGAAGGAAAATATATAAAAGTAAATATTTTTGATAAAAAAGACAGATTAGTAGGGACAAAATATTTAAAAATTGAAGGTACATATGTAAATCAACCAAAAAAATTTATGGTATTTTTTACCGCAGAATACATAAACTCATACACAGTAGAAATAATAGAAGATACAGAAGAAGTGCGTCAAGCAGTAGAAGAATCAAAAAATTTATATAAAGACATTTTTACAGATGAAGAACTTACAGGATTTGGTGTAATTGTTTTAATTTTCGGATTAACACTAATACCATAATGAAAAGTTAATGAGTTATAAATTAGATAAACAAATTAATAATTTAAAGAAAAAACTGTTTCTAAAGAAAAATAGAAACAGTTTTTATTCAATTGAAAAAAATTTTTTAATATCTTATTATTGATTGTTATTATTGTTTGAATTATTTGAATTGTTTTTATTGTTATTGTTGTTGTTATTTTGGTTTTGATTATTGTTGTTATTTTTGTTTTTGTTATTATTGTTTGACATAATAAACACCTCCGTTTAATTTTGGTATAATAATATTATTAACCAAATTTTCAAAATCATACTTCCTAAACTTGTAAAAATAAAAAAAATATGTTAATATGTTAACAATATGTACTAAATCAGGAAAAAAACATAAAATATAAATAAGAGAAAATGTGAAAAATGATAAAGAATTAAAAAATAATTCCATTATTTTACAAGAAAGGAAGATTTTAAAAATGGAATATGAAAATGAAAGGTTAATTGAATTTGAACAGTACATAAAATCAAGAAAAGTAGCAATAATAGGTTTAGGAACAAGTAATATTCCTTTAATTGACTATTTTTATGAAAAAAAGGCAGAAGTCACAGTATTTGATGAAAGAGAAATAGGTGAAATTGCAAAAAATATAATAGACAAAATAACAGATTATGGAATGAGGATGTCATTTGGAAAAAATTACTTAAAAAAATTAAAAGGATTTGACTTAATACTAAGAAGTCCAAGTTGTTTGCCAACAATTCCAGAACTAGAAGAAGAGGAAGAAAGAGGAGCTATAGTTACAACAGAAATAGAACTTTTAATCAAAATGTGTCCATGTCAAGTTATAGGAATAACAGGAAGTGACGGAAAAACAACAACAACAACTTTAATTTCAGAAATTTTAAAAGATGGTGGATATAATGTACATACAGGAGGAAACATAGGAACACCTTTATTTACAAAATTAAATGAAATTATGCCAGAAGACAAGGTAGTTTTAGAATTAAGTAGTTTTCAATTAATGGATATGGATGTAAGTCCTGACATTGCAGTTATTACAAACATTACTCCAAATCATTTAAATGTGCATAAAGATTATGAAGAATATATAAATGCAAAAAAGAATATTTTTAAATATCAAGATAAAGATGGAATATTAATTTTAAATTATGATAATGAAATAACAAGAAATTGTGCAAAAGAAGCCAAAGGAAAAGTAATATTTTTCAGCAGTAAAGAAAAATTAGATAATGGATACATTGTAGATGTTGATGTAATAAAAAGATGTGACGACAATTTAAGAAAACATATATTAAACACAAAAGAGCTTATAATTAGAGGAATGCACAATTTTGAAAATGTGGCAACAGCATTTGCAGCAACAAACTCATTAGTTGATGAAACAAAAGCGATAGAAACAGTAAAAAGCTTTAAAGGTGTAGAACATAGAATAGAATTTGTAAGAGAAATAAATGGAGCAAAATGGTATAATGATTCTGCAAGTTCAACTCCATCAAGAACAATCTCAGGATTAAATTCTTTTGAAGAAGATATAGTATTAATTGCAGGCGGAGCAGACAAAAATCTAGATTATACACCTATTGCAAAACCAATTGTAGATAAAGTAAAAACTTTAATACTTATGGGGCAAACAGCAGAAAAAATATATGATAAAGTTAAAGAAGAACAAGAAAGACAAAACAAACAAATAAATATATATATGGCAGATAGCTTATCACAAGCTGTAATATTAGCAAAAAGATACAGCGAGCCAAAACAAGTAGTATTATTTTCACCAGCTAGCACAAGTTTTGATATGTTCAAAAATATGTATGATAGAGGAGCACAATTTAAAGAAATAGTAAATAAATTATAAAAAAATTTAGTTAAAAAAATGCAAAGAAAAAATTAAAATAGAGTATGAAAAAAATTTAGTTAAATAAAAAAAATTTTAGACAAAATTTTAAATAAATTGTAACAAAAAAATCTCCTAAGAATAATATGTAACAAGATTATTTTAGGAGGTTTTTTATGTACGAAGAATATATGCAAAATTTTATGAATTACCCGGGATGTGGATGTCAAAATACATATGATCAATATAATTCAAATTATCAATATGGAGAAGGACTAGATCCAAATATGTTTGGATACGGATATTTTGGTCAAAACATGAACTATCGAAATATGAACACTCAAAACATGAATATGATGCAGGCAAATGAGTTAGAAAATTGTTACCCAGAAATATACAAAGTGGTATATCCTATGGTAAAAAAAGTATGTATGAAATGCCGTGGTATAGCTAATCCAAAAATGATAGATGACATGGTAAATGAAGTATATAACAACATAGAAACAAATGATGGAATTGAGCTTAACATTACAGTAAATAATGAAGTTAGAAAAGCCCCAAATACTGAAAACAGAACATCAACAGTAGAAAATAGAACATCTACTGTAGAAAATAGAGGAACTTCTACAGAAACTAGAGATTCTACGTCTGAAAATAGAGCGCAAAGAAATAATGGATTAAATGATTTAATAAGAATATTAATTTTACGAGAATTATTAGGTAGACCAGGAAACTGTTTTGGACCAAATTGTAATCCAGGACCAAGACCGGGACCAGGATATGGACCAAGACCTCCTTTTCCAAGATATGATATAGGCAGTCAAACTTGAAATTAACATAAAAATGTGGTATTATATAAGTATACAACCTTTTTAATCCTGTTCTAATATCATTAGACAGTTTAATATAAATGCAACTCGTAAACAATGTATTGGAAAGCCAATTTGGCAAGAAGGAGAGATTAGTTAATGGAAAAGAGCATTAAGGAGTACGAAATTATAGGCGGGGACGTACATATCTTTATAAGAACTCGTTGTGGAAAAATATCAGCAATAATGCTTGATAACAAAAACAGATATGTATATCCTAAAATGTTCAAACGGTATCAATTAGAATTTTTTGCAAACTCTGAAGGAGGTGCAGATCGGGATATAAAGATGATGTTTGAGCATTTAGTAGAAGACATTTTGATGATTGACGTAGATATCTTGGAAGAGATCTATCAGTTATTGAAGAAAAACGACAAATTGATGTTTCCTTATATGAAGGAAGCAGTCAAGAAAGTCAAGAAAAAAACTGATCAGATCTTCAAGAGATTTGATTGAATTACCGCCTTTAATTTGTAGTATTCGAAGACCCGAGGTGACATACTGTCACTTCGGGTTTTCAAATTACATTTTAATGGACTAACTATTGACACCAATATAAAATAAATAGTATAATAAAATCTAGATAAAACATACAATATAAGTAAAATGGTAATCATAAAAGAGGTGAAAAATATGAAAAAGAAGATACCAAAAAAAATAAATTTAATATTACAACAATTTGTTGAAGGAGTTAATAAAATACTAGGTGATAGAGTAAAAAAGATAATATTATATGGTTCTTATGCAAGAGGAGATTTTAGAAAAAGTTCAGATATAGATATTATGATTTTAACAGATTTAACAGATGATGAAATTGTAGAGTATCGTGAAAAAATATGGGATTATGCGTATGACATGGAGTGGGACAATAATTTTGAATTTGCTTTATCTCCTTTAGTTAAAAATATAGATAAATTCAATTATTGGCTAGAAGCATTGCCATTTTATATGAATGTGCAAAAGGAAGGAGTTGTACTTAAATGAGCGCAAGAATATCGATAGAATTAAGTAATCATAGATTAGAACAAGCAAAAGAAGAATTAGAAGATGCAGAATTACTTTTTAATAAGAAAAGATATAAGTCAGCTAACAACAGAGCTTATTATGCAATATTTCATGCAATAAAAGCAGTTCTAGCATTAGAACCGATTGATTTTAAAAGACATAAAGATATACAAGCATATTTTAATAAAAACTATGTAAATACGGAAATTTTTCCAAAAAGTATGGGAAGGAGAATTTCAAAAGCTTCACAAGTAAGAGAAGATTCAGATTATGATGATGAATTTATTGTTAAAGCAGAAAATACACAAGAGCAAATAGATACTGCAAAGGAAATGATACAACTTGTAGAATTATACATAAAAAATAATTTTAAAGATATTTAAATATAAGACAAATAACCGGTTACTTTTTTAGCGACCGGTTTAAAAATTTAAATAACAAATGGAGTGAAAATAATGGATAGTAGAAATATAAAACTAGCACATAATCTTATACACAATTCAATTTCATTAAAAAAAGATGATAATATATTAGTAGAAGTAAGTGGAGAAGATGGAATAGAGCTAGCAAATGAAATTATAAAACAAGCTAAAGAAATAAATGCAAAACCACATTTAAATATAATTAATTATCAAAACTTAAGAAATTTTTTAATAAATGCAACGAAAGAAGATATAGTAGAATATGGAAAAAAAGATTATGAAACAATGAAAAAAATGCAGGCATACATAGGAATAAGTGCACCAAAATCAGATAAAAGTTTAGAGGGAGTTCCTCAAGAAAAAATAGAAATCTATAACAAATACTATACTGCGCTAGTACACTTAGAACAAAGAGTTAAACATACCAAATGGTGTATTTTAAGATACCCAAATGAATATTTTGCTAAAAAAAGTAATATGACATTAAATGAATTTAAAGATTTTTATTATAATGTTTGCAATTTTGATTATAATAAAATGAAAATTGCGATGGAACCATTAAAAAATCTAATGTGTAAGACTGACAAAGTGCATATTATTGCACCTGAAACAGATTTAACATTTAGCATAAAAGGAATTCCTGCTGAAAAATATTATGGTACATTTAACATACCAGATGGTGAAGTTGCATCATGTCCAGTAAAGAATAGTGTTAATGGTTACATTACATATAATACTAAAACAAAATATAATGATATAATATTTGAAAATATAAGGTTTGATTTTATAAATGGAAAAATAGTAAAGGCAACTTCTAAAGAAAATTGTAAAGAACTAAATGATATTCTTGATACAGATGATGGAGCTAGATATATTGGTGAATTTGCATTTGGATTAAATCCATATATTAATAATACTATATGTGATACATTATTTGATGAAAAAATAAATGGTAGTTTTCACTTAACTCCGGGAATGGCATTAGAAGAAAGTGATAATGGAAATAGGTCAGCAATTCATTGGGATATAGTAAAAATATTAAGAAAAGAATTTGGTGGTGGAGAAATTTATTTTGATAATACACTAATAATGAAAGATGGAAAATTTGTATTAGAAGAATTAAAAAATTTAAATGTAGAAAACTTGAAATAAAGAGGTATTATTTATGGAAGAAAGATATCAAAGCAGGATAATAGTTGATTTATTATTAAAAAAAATTAACAAAGAGAACGGTAAAGAAGAAATTTTGCTAGCTTTAAGAAAGAATACAGGATATAACGATGGCAATTACGAATTACCTGGAGGACATGTTGATGCTGGTGAAGACATAATTAATGCTATGATAAGAGAAGCGAAAGAAGAATTGAATATTGAACTAGAAAGAGAAGATTTAAAGATAAAACATATTTTACATCATTATAAGGGAAATTGTTTAAAGTTTGTTATAGGCACTGAAAAATATAAAGGTAATTTAAAAATAGGCGAACCTGCTAAATGTGAAAAATTAGAATGGTTTAATCTTAAAGAATTACCGAAAAATATGGATAAAAAAATGGAAAAGGTTTTACAAGAAATAGAAAATGGAATTTTTTATGACAATAGTGATTTTTTGTATTTTTAATAAATAGTTTTGCTTAATATAAATCTTTAAGGTTGCAAGTTGCAACCTTAAAATAAATATAAAAAACTTGAGGTCACAATTTGTGACCTCAAGTTTTGTGTTTACCATTAAAATTAATAAAATGTGGTTCCAAAATGGAACCACAGCCACATATGTACTTGGAAAAGATAAGCCATAAACTGAGGAAAGTGTCGTAGATTGACACATTTTCATTATAAAATGTAATTATCTATTGACAAATAAAAACAAATGTTCTATAATAAAAAACAACGAGAGGAGTGATTATTATAGAACAAGATAATAGTTTAATAGTAACAAAAGATGGAACAAATATGGTAGATTATACAACAGAAAATATCAAGAACTTAATTTATACTATAAGAGGAAAACAAGTAATGTTAGATAGTGATGTGGCAATGCTATATCATTATGAAACAAAATATATTAATCTTGCAGTAAGAAGAAATAAGGAGAGATTCCCAGAAAATTTTTGTTTTCAATTAACAGAAATTGAGACAAAAAACTTGAGGTTGCAAATTGCAACCTCAAGTTTGGAAAAAGAAAACTATGGAGGAAGAAGATATTTGCCATACGTATTTACAGAGCAAGGAATAGCGATGCTTTCAGGATTACTAAAAAATGAAATTGCTATTCAAGTAAGTATTAACATTATGGATGCTTTTGTAGAAATGAGAAAATTTATATTATCAAATGGACAAGTCTTTCAAGAAATAAATACTATAAAAGATAAATTATTAGAACAAGATGCAAGACTGTTAAGTCATGATGAAAAATTTAATCTTATTTTTGATGCATTACAAAAACAAAACCAAGAAGAATTCAAACAAAAAATATTTTTTGATGGACAAATCTATGATGCCTATAGTTTAATAATAGATATTATAAAGACTGCCCAAAACAAAATTCTAATTATAGATAACTATATAGATGATAGTATTTTAAAAATGCTAGCAAAGAAAAATAAAGATGTAGAAGTAGTAATATTAACATCTTCAAATAGTAATATAAAAAAGTTAGATATACAAAAATTTAATTCACAATATCCAAGTTTAAAATTATCTTATACAAACAAATTTCATGATAGATTTATAGTCATAGATAATAAAGATTTATATCATATAGGAGCATCATTAAAAGATTTAGGAAAGAAGTGTTTTGCAATTTCAAAGATAGAAGATATTGAATATATAAAGCAAATAGAAGGCACAATATAAATCTTTAAGGTCGCAATTTGCGATCTTAAAATAAATATATAAAACTTGAAATCACAAATTGTGACTTCAAGTTTTGTATTTTACATCTCAATCTTAGGCTGATACATTTCAAGCCATATGTTAACCTAGCAAAGGTATGCCATAAGTTGAGGACCGTGTCGTCGCCTGCCATAAAATGACACATGTGGGTTTTGTTAGGGGATCTAAGGAAAGCTCGAAAATGGCAAATCACGAATTTTAATAAAATTAACAAATTTTACAAAAAGGTTGACACATTTTTATTATAAAATATAATTATCTATAAATATAAATTTACAGGACAGAATTATTTTTAATATGTATGGAAAAAAAATAAAATATGTGTTATACTAGATGTGTAAATATAATAGACGTGATTTATATGAAGAATACTGAAAAAATGTATAATTATGCTTATGATATAAATAGAATGGAGGAGATTAAAATAGGAGATTTTGATAAAATAGAATATTGGATAGAAGTAGCTGATTATGATTTAGAAACAGCAAAAGCAATGTTAAAAAGTAAAAGATATTTGTATGTAGGATTTATGTGTAATCAAGCAATAGAAAAAATATTTAAAGCTTATTATGTAAAAACAAACGGAAAACAACCACCATATACTCATAAACTAATAAGATTAGCTGAAGAAGGCAATTTATATAATTTAATGAGTGAAGAACAAAAAGACTTTTTAGATCTTATATCACCTTTAAACATAGAGGCAAGATATCCTACTCAGAAACAAGAATTATATGAAGCATTAAGCAATGATAGATGTAAAAAAATTATAAAGGAAACGGAGGAATTTATATTATGGATAAAGAAAAAGTTAAACAACTAGTAAAAGAATATAGTAAATTAGTAGTTGCAAATATGATTGTAAATAAAATAATTTTGTATGGTTCTTATGCAAGAGGAAATGCAAGAAAAGATAGTGACATAGATGTTGCAGTAGTAGTACCAAGGAGCAGTATATCAAAAGATATAATTGATGATATGGCAAAATTATTTAAATTAAGAAGAAATATATCAACAGATATTGAACCTATATTATTGATTGATGGAGAAGATACAAGTGGATTTTTAGATGATATTTTAGAATATGGAGAGATTGTATATTCAAACTAATAAGTATACTACTTTTTTACATATGTCAAATATATATAAATATACTATAATTTTTACTTAGTGGATAATAAAATAATTAAAAAAATTATAAAAACTGTATAAATTTTAAATTATATATGTTATATTATATAAAACAGAGAGTGGAGGTTGGGTATGACTATTAAACAACAAGAATTATATAATATGATAGAAACATTACCAGAAGAATTTTTAAATAAAGTTATAGAATTTATAGAATATTTAAAATATACAGATGTTGTCAATAATGAATCTCAAGATTTTATCATAAAGGATAAAAAAGATTTAAGAAAAAAATTAGAAGAAGGAATAAAAGATACTGATAATGAAAAAGTATGCTCAATAGATGAAGCATTTTCTGAAATTGAAACAATGTTAGCACAGTAAAATGTTTGAAAAATAGGAATATACAAAATTATATAAAAATGATTGACATATACTAAAAAAAAGTAGTATACTATATTTAACTTAATTAAGTAAACAAAAAATATTCATTAGATGTTTGAGAGGACTAGATGTACGGTAGCATCTAGTTTTTTCTTAACTTTAAGGGTAATATAAATGTTTAAGGTGACAATTTGTGACCTTAAACAAAAACGGTAGAGGAAATAACTGGTCGCAAATTGAGACCAGTTCAAAAAATGAAAAAAACTTGAGGTGCCAATCTGTCACTTCAAGTTTTGAGTTTTACATCTCAATCTTAGGCTGATACATTTCAAGCCACATATTTACTTGGCAAAGGTACGCCATAAGTTGAGGACCAGTCATCAATTGACCAAACCAAGGTCTAGAAAAAGCAGAACCATCAGAATTCAAAATATCCAAAATATAATCCCTATTAAGCAAGAAATTAATAGGAGCGTTACTATCCTTCATAATATCAGTAAGCAACTGTTTAACAGCCTTTAAATAAGTAGGATTATGAGTTTTAGGGTAAGGAGACTTCTTTCTGTCTACAATTTCTTCAGGTAATACATCTTTCATAATATGTCTAAGAAGACCTTTTTCACGACCTTTGTAAGCCTTCATTTCCCAAGGAACATTATACATATACTGAGCTAAACGATAATCGCAAAAAGGAACACGAACCTCCAAACCGCTTGCCATACCCATACGGTCAGCCCTATCTAAAAGAGTTTGCATAAACCAATTCATAGTAAGATAAGAAATCTTACGCTTTTCGGCAGTATCGAAAGAATCATTATCTAAAATCTCCACATTAGACAAACTCTCATTATACCTAAAATCAATATAAGCTTTCAAATTAACTTTATTTGCAATATTAGGATTTAAAAGATGTTGCCTTTCAGAAATTGCGATAGACCAAGGAAAGGTTCCGGAACTTAAGGCATCTTCACGGAAAAACCAAGGATAGCCACCAAAAATTTCATCAGCACATTCTCCCATTAAAGTAACAGTTTTCTCTTTTTTTACTTCCTTGCAAAATAAATATAAAGAAGAATCAACATCAGCCATACCAGGCACATCTCTTGCAATCATTGCATTTTCCAACGCTTTTGCAAGTTCAGGAGTATCCAAAACTACTTTATGATGTTTGCTATAAGTACAATTATTCATAAGCTCAATATAATAATTATCTGAATTTGGCTGAAAATCAGACTTAACAAAATTTTTGTCATTATCCACATAATCTACAGAATAAGTATCTAGTGGAGGGAGTCCTTCTTCTTTTAAATAATCTGATGTAAACTTAGTAATTATGCTAGAATCAAGACCTCCAGACAAAAATGTACAAAGAGGCATATCAGAAACGAGTTGCCTTGAAATAGCATCTTCAACTAAAAATTTAAGATGTGAACATGTTTCCTCAAAATCCTCTAAATGAGGCTTACTTTCTAGTTTCCAATATCTTTCAATATGAAGTCCAGAAGAATTATACACTGCAAAATGAGCAGGTTTTATTTCATATATATTTTTATAAACAGAAAATCCCGGAGTATGGCTAGGTCCAATACCGAAAAGTTCAGAAATTCCTTGTGAATCAATTATTTTTTCAAGATTAGGATATTTAAATAAAGCTTTTAACTCAGAACCAAAAATAAGTCCACCATCAAATTCTGTATAAAATAAAGGCTTAACACCAAAATGATCTCTTGCTAAAAATAGTTCCTGAGTTTTAGTGTTCCAAATTGCAAAAGCGAAAATTCCATTTAAATATTTAACAACATCTTTTCCAAAATGTATGTAACTTTTTAAAAGAACTTCTGTATCGGAATGTCCATAAAAAGAAAAACCATTTTCAGTTAAAACTTCTGCTAGTTCCTTTGTATTGTATATTTGCCCATTATAAACCATTACATATTCGCCTAAAGAATATTTTTCTATCATAGGTTGTTTTCCACCATCTGGGTCAATAACAATTAGCCTTTTATGCCCAAGTGCAACATTTTTATTTAAATAAACACCTTCTTCGTCAGGTCCACGATTTGACAAAGTTTGAACCATATCATTTATTACATCTTTTTTGTTTGGCAATTCTTTTCTAAAGTTTGCAAAACCAACAATTCCACACATACTAAATCCACCTTTCTTAAAAAAGTAAAATATATAAAATATTAAATTTAGTTATAAAATCTTATCAAACATAGTATATGTAAAAAAGCAGAAAAAGTTACATATATAAAAGAGACTTCATATAAATTTCACTTTTTGAGGTATACAAGAAGGTTCAAAAAGAAATTTACATAAATACTTGTAAATAGAACAAAAAAGTTTTATAATATAAAATAAAGCTTAATAAAAGGAAAAAATTACATAGAAGGAGAAAAAAATGATTGACGCTTCAATAAAAAAGATGATTGAAGAAGAATTTTATATGGATATAGATACAATAATAGTTGCTTTAAATAAAATAAATTACAATAGAAATGATGATACAGCAAATTATATTTTAGAAAATTTTGGAAGTCTTTTAAAAATTATGTCAATTTCAAATTTTTTGAAATTTTTTAATGATCTTAGCAAAAGAAAAGATTATTTACAAAGACTTGTTTTAAAAAAAATTAATATATATATGGAAGATTTTATTAATTTAATAAATCAATGTAATAAAAATCAAATAAAAAGAATAGATTATTACATTACAAACTTAGAAGATGCTGAAATTTTATTTAGTGGTAAATTTGAACAATTTTATAATAATGTTGATAAAAATAAATTAGATTTTGAAAATATATTTGCATATAACTATAGAATAAAAAGCAAAATGAGAAATGAATATATGGAAGTTTTGAATAATGCTTTTCAAAATGGAAATTTATCTCCAAGTGTTGTTTATTGGTACATAAGAGAATTGATATCAGACGGAATAGATAATAAAATTTTACATCAATATATGGGAGATTTAATACAACTTACAGATTCACCTATTAAAACATTAACTCTTTTATCAAATTGTAAAATAGATTTAACTAGTATGGAGAAAATAATAAACACAAAAATTGATAGTGTTGTAAAGGAAATGTTAGGATTTAATAGACTTAATTTAGAAGTAAATAAATATATGGAGCAAGAAAGAAAAGAAATAGAGGAAACAACAAAAATTTTTTTACAAGATGTTTTGAAAAATGAAAATTGTAATATATGTGACATAAAATGGAAAGGAGAAGGTTCATATAATACTGTTTATTCTATTGGAAGTAAAATAATTAAAGTTGGAAATAAGCCGGGAGTATATAAAATTCCAAGAAATTCTAAAAGGTTTCTTAAACATTTAGTTAGGTTTTTTGATGAAAGAAAATGTATTGAAAAAATGTCAAGTATTTCAATAGCAGAATTATGTGATATTAGTCAAGAAGTAAGTAAAGAAGAATTATATCAAGTTTATAAAGATGTTAGAAAAGATGGTATGATATGGTCTGATGCAAAACCGGAAAATGTAGGAAGATTGCTTAGAGATAATAAGGTGTATTTTGATGGAATAGATGAGGTTTTTTATAAAAATTTGGGATTTCAAGAGGATAATGAGGTTGAGGTTTTAAAGAAGCGGTGATTGGGTAATTTTAGATTTGGATTATATTTATGATGAAAATGACCAAAATATTTTTTGGGTTCCTACTAGCTATTCAAAAGAATTTGAACAAAGGTATAAAAGAGAGAAAAAAGCAAAATATGAAAAGCCGTTAAATAATTATAGAAACTTTAAAGAAAGCTTTAGAAGCGGGCTTAAAGTTGATAATGTAAAAAATAATCTAACGCCAAATATAAGTATTTTGCAAAATGATGAAGCGGTGACAAATGATATTGTTGAACAAGATAAAAGCTTCGATATGGATAGGTAAGTAGAGAAAAAATACAGTAAATAGCAAAAATATTTAATAAATTGGTTGACAAATGCGAAAAAAAAATGTATAATCGTAAAGTATGAATATAAAAAAGGTAATAAAAAAATTGATATAAAGCATATCAGATAAACAAGAGGAGGGAATATAAATGGCACAACCAAAAAGAAGATGGTCAAAAGCAAGAACTCACACTAAAAGATCAACATGGAAATTAGAAACACCAAAATTTGCAAAATGTTTAAATTGTGGAGAACCAATATTACCACACACATTATGCTCAAATTGTGGATATTACGATGGAAAACAAATAGTGGAGAAAAAAGATAAAAATGAACAATAAATCCATCAAGGAGGAATAATAAATGCAAATAGTAAAAGGTATATTGATTGTAATTTATTTTATAGTATGTTTAGCTTTAATAATCCTTGCAATGATACAATCTAAAGAAGATGCAGGATTATCTGCAACAATAACAGGAAATTCAACAAGTAACTTCTTTGAAAAAAATAAAGCAAACACCAAAGAAGGAAAACAAAAAAAGTGGACAGTTATTTTAGGAATAATTCTTGTTGTACTTTGCATTGCATTAGGAGCTATTTATGCTATATAGTAATTATATTATTTAATTTTGCCAACTTCTTTATTTTTATATAAAGAGGGAATATATAAGCTTATGGGGAAAGAGTAGAAAAAACGCTTACCATTTAGGAAAGAGTTTTAATCTACTCTTTTTATTTTTACTTTTAAATTTAATCAATCTGTTTTTTTATTTTATCTGCAACAACTCCACAAACTATAAATTCAACTATAAAATATGTACTTAATTTCAAAATGACTATTCCTAAATTGTATAAAAAAAGATTATGTGAGCACATATAAACACTTAATAAAAATATTGAAAATAGTAAAATTACAAAACATGTTTTAATTCCTATTTTCATAATTTTTAATCCTGTTTTATCAAAATTATCAAATGTTTTTTTGAAATTTATCATAAAAATTCATTCCTTTCACATCTAGTTTGTTTGGTAAAATATTTATGAAAATTAAATTTTTTAAAGTAGATACTCAAAAATAATGCTTACGCAATTATGTTAACATAAAAAGCAAAAAAATTCAAAGTCAAAAAATAGAAAAAAAGTATATTTTATACATATTATTAGTAAAATTTAATATGAAATAAAAACTTGACTTTATTGCAGTGAATAATATGATTAATTTGCAATGAAAGTTTGACTTTTTTTCAATGAAAGCTTGACTTTTTTGCAGTAAAAAATTATATTAAAAATTAGTATTTAAATATTATTATACAAGGAGAAAAAAATGAAAATAAACATATTAAGAATAGTATTGATTGCAATGCTTATAGCCTTGTTTGCTAACATATTTAATTTTTCAAATCAAGATGCAGAACAATCTAGTAGTTTAAGTAGACAAATTACGGAAGATGTAACCAAAAATATAGAATCAATACAAAAATTAGAACCAAATAAAAAAGAAGAAATTTTAGGTAAAATAGAACATATAATAAGAAAGTTAGCACACTTTTCACTTTATACTTTGGTTGGTATTTTAAGCATGAGCTTAATGAGTACATATAAAATAAAACAAATCAAAAGAATAGGGTTTAGTTTAGGAATAGGTGTTTTATATGCAATTTCAGATGAATTTCATCAGAGTTTTGTGCCGGGTAGAGGTCCTATGGTAAGTGATGTTTTTATTGATACTTTTGGGGTTGTTTTTGGAATGCTAATAATTTTATTAATAATAAAAACATTAAGTAATAAAGTAAATTTAAACAAAATAGACAGATAATTTTTATGATAATTATTTACAAAATTTATCTTATATGATATATTAAACAAGCGAATTTTGATGAATTTTGAAAATTCAAAATAATAAATTGCAAATATTAATTTAATAATTGATAAAGAGAAAGTGGGGATAAAATATGGAAAATGAAGATGTGATTAAAGTATTATGGACAGGAGGTTTTGATTCTACTTATCGAATTATAGAATTGTCAATGAGAGATGTGACGATTCAACCAATTTATGTTAAAGATCAAAATCGAAAGTCAATGAAATATGAACTTAAAGCTATGGATGAAATACTAAATTTATTATTGCAAAAAGAAGAAACAAAAGCAAAAATACTACCTATTAAGCAAATAGAATTAGAAAGTATTCCAAAAAATAAAGAAATTTCTAAAGCTTATGAATTGTTTCAAAAAGAAGCAGATATGGGAGCACAACATGAATGGCTAGCATGCCTTGCAACTGAATATACTGGTTTGGAAATTTGCATAGAAAAGGCTTTAGGCGAACATGCACCTATTCGTAATTCAATATTAAAACATGGAAAACTTATCAATACAGGAGACGGATATATTGTTGATAAAGAAAATTCTTCAAAAGAGTTGAATCTTATAATAGGAAATTTAAAACTGCCGATTTTTGATAAAACAAATTTAGAAATGATAGAAGATATAAAAAAATGGGGATATGAAGATGTGATAAGTCACGTTTGGTTTTGCCATACTCCATTAAGGGGGGGTAGGCCATGCGGACTATGTAATCCTTGTAATACAAAATTTGATGCTCAAATGTATTTTTTGTTACCGACTAATGCAATAAAACGATTGAAAAAATCGAGAAAAATACGCAAATTATTTGGACCTATAGGTGAAAAATTTTATAAAAAGATTTCTTACAAAATTAGTAAATTAATATAGGAGGTAAATTATTATGGAATTAGTATTATCAATCGCTTTTGGAATATGGTTTTTAATTGGAGCTATATTTTATGGCGTTATTACTAGGATAGATTATAAAAAAATGAAACATCATTAAAACAGAAAGAAGGTAAGAAATAAATGAATATTTATGTAATTGGTTTAATAATTGCTATTTTTGTGTTTATGTCTATTGGAATAATAGCAGGAAGAAAAGTAAGAAACACAGACGACTATTATGTTGCAGGAAGAAGAGCTCCTACTATCCTTATTGTTGGTTCACTTATTGCATCATTTCTTAGTACGGGAGCATTTTTAGGAGATACTGGTGAAGTTTATAGTGGATTTTTTATGGGAATATTAATTGTTGGAGTTTTACAAGCTTCTGGGTATGTATATGGTGCAGGATTATTTGGAAAATTTATTAGAAGAAGTAAAGTAAATACATTGCCAGAATATTTTGGAAAACGTTTTAACTCTAAGAGGATTAGAAAGCTTGCTTCTATTACTTTAATTGTTGCAGTAATTGCTTATTTACTTTCAGCTATTCAAGGTGTTTCTACATTGATTTCTACAATTACGGGATTAAATTATAAATGGGCTGTTTTGATAGCTTGGCTATCTTTCACTATTTTTACAGTATATTCTGGCTCTAAAGGAGTACTTATTACAGATACAATTATGTTTTTAGTATTTTTAGTGGGTGCTTTGATAGGAGTTCCGTTTATTGTAAGTCATGCTGGAGGTTGGAACGAAGGGATTGTTGCACTTGCTAATTCTACCACAAATCCTGGAATTATTTCATGGACAAATAATTTGAATTATATGTATCCATCTGGTATCCAAAATTTAATTTGGGCAGTTGTTTATGGAATTGTTTGGGCTATTGTTGTTATGGTAAGTCCATGGCAAACAAGTAGATATCTTATGGCAAAAGATGAGCATACAGTAATGCGTTCTTCTGTTTGGGCATCTATAGGTGTTGTAACAGTTACTACTATGTTATATTTTTCTGCGGCATTTATCTATAAAATTAATCCTAATTTAACTGATGCTAGTACGGCAATGATATGGGCTGCTATGAATTGTATGCCAACAATTATTGGTGTTATTTTGTTAACTGGTATTTTATCAGCAGGGATTTCTTCTGCTTCGACATTTTTATCGCTTATAGGGTCATCATTAACAAATGACATAATTACAAAATATCAAAATACTTCTATAAAGAAAGAACTACTTGTTTCTAGAATTGGAATGTGTATTGCAAGCTTAATAGTTTTAGTTCTTGCTTTTGTTAATCCGCAACAAATTTTTTGGATCGTGTATTTTGGTGGTACGGTTATTGCAAGTTCATGGGGCACTGTGGCAATTGTAAGTATTTGGAGTAAAAAAGTAAGTGAAACAGGAGCATTTTGGGGAATGTTATTAGGATTTTTAGGATGTGTTATACCGAAAGCTTATTCTGCATTAAAAGGAATCACTTTACCAATATATTTTGATCCATTTTTTATAGGTGTTATTTTAAGTATTTTAGCTATGTTTATAGGTAGTAAAATTAAACCAGCTACAAAAGAAAACAAAGAATTTGTTGAAGAATTACATATTCGTCCATCTTCAGAAATAAGCATTGAAGAAGATAAAAAAACTCATAATCTCACATGGGTATATTCTATGTTTAGTGTAATTCTTGGATTATTTTTTGTATTTGCATATGCGATTCCATACTTAAAATCTGTTTAATATTAATTTAAGATTTGTTATATGTTATACTATATAAGAATCCGTTATTTGATATATTTTTATGTCAATTACATTATAAAGACATTATTTTTATATATTTTGAAACCATTTTTACAGTAATTTTTAAATGAAAACTATTGCAAAAAATGTTGAAAAATGATATAATAAACTTCGACGATTTGTGAAAGAAAAAAGTAAAAAGGGGGATAGTGAAAATGGAAATGCAATCTGTGAAACAAGAATATGTTGCAGACAACAATATAACAACAGAATTAATACCATATCATATAGATACACTATATAGAAGCAGAACTCAAATAAAAATAGAAGCAACAATAAAAAGAACCATAGATATAATAGGATCAATATTTGGGTTAATACTATTAATCCCACTATCAATAGCCATTTACATAGCAAATTATATTTCAGGAGATAAAGGACCATTATTTTATAAACAAACAAGAATAGGAAAAAATGGCAAATTATTTAAAATGTATAAATTTCGTTCAATGATTGTCGGAGCAGACGAAAAATTAAAACAATATTTAATAGAAAATGAAGAAGCAAGAAAAGAATATAAAAAATATAAAAAATTAAAAAATGACCCAAGAATAACAAAGATAGGTAATTTTATTAGAAAAACATCTTTAGATGAGTTTCCTCAATTTATAAATGTACTAAAAGGAGAAATGAGCTTAGTAGGACCAAGACCATATTTAGTAAGAGAAAAAGAAGATATGAATGGATATTATAAATACATAACTCAATGTAAGCCAGGAATTACAGGATTTTGGCAAATAAATGGAAGATCAGATGTTACATTTGATGATAGAGTTGATATGGATATGTTGTATTTTTATACGCATAGTTTGAAAAAAGATGCTAAAATTTTGTTTAAGACAATTAAAAAAATGATAAAAAAAGAGGGAGCAGCTTAAGAGTAATGAAAATTTTACTTGTAAACTATAGATATTTTATTTCTGGTGGTCCAGAAAAATATATGTTTAACATAACAAAAAAATTAGAAGAAGAAGGACACGAAGTTATTCCTTTTTCAATAAAATCAAATAAAAATAAAGAAACAAAATATGAAAAATATTTTGCAGAGCCAATTGGAGGAAAAGATGCGGTTTATTTTGAAGACTGTAAAAAAACTCCAAAGACAGTTTGGCAAATGTTAACTAGAAGTATATATTCATTTGAAACTAAAAAAGCTATTAAAAAAATAATTAAAGATACAAATCCAGATATAGTATATATACTTCATTTTGTAAATAAACTTTCACCAAGTGTAATAAAAGGTGCAAAAGAAATGAAAAAGCCTGTAGTACTTAGATTATCAGACTTTTTTCTATTATGTCCTAGATTTGATTTTATGAAAAACAACAAAATATGTGAAGATTGTTTAACAAAAGGATATAGAAGTTGTATAAAGAAAAAATGCGTTAAAGACTCTGTATTTGCATCATTAATAAGAGTTTTTTCTATGAAAATACATAAATTAATAAAAATATACAAAAATGTTGATGTAATAATAACACCAACAAAGTTTTTAAAAAACAAACTGAAGAATAATGGATTCGATAAAAATAAAATTGAATGTATTCCGACATTTTGTCCAGAAAAACAAGTAGACACAAATAAAGTTGGAAATTATGGATTATATTTTGGAAGAATTACAGAAGAAAAAGGTGTTGAATATATTATTAAAGCATATCAAAAGTTAGATAATAATCATGTTTTAAAAATAATGGGTGATGATACAACAGAAGAAGCAAAAAAATTGAAAAAATATATAAAAAATAATAATATAACAAATATAGAGTTTTTAGGCTTTAAACAAGGACAAGAACTAGAAAATATTATACAAGATGCAAGATTTATTTTAGTACCATCTATTTGGTATGAAAACTTGCCAAACACAATATTAGAGGGATTTTCTTATGGTAAACCTGTAATTGCAACTAATATTGGAAGTTTAACTGAAACAGTAGAAGATGGAAAAAATGGATTTCTTTTTGAATTAGGAAATATAGATCAAATAAAAGAACAAATATTAAAATTAGATGATGATAATTTAGTAAAAGAAATAGGAAAAAACAATTTGCAAAAATTAAAAGATATTTACTCAGTTGATAAGCATTATAATAAGTTGATTAATATATTTGAAAATTTAAAAATGTAATATAAGAATTGTACGAGGAGGAATAATGAAATTTAATATAAATAGTATGTTGAAAAAACCTGTAACCCTTGAGACTGTACACACACACACACACACACACACACACACACACACACACACAGGTAATTTACAGAAAGAAGATAGAATTTTATGGGTTGATTATTTAAAAGCATTTGCTTGTTTTTTAGTAGTTTTAGGTCATATATTACAATATTTGGCAAAAACTAATACTTACTATAATGCTACAATATTTGTTATTTGGTTTATATATTTATTTCATATGCCATTATTTATGTGCATGAGTGGTTATTTATATTGTAAAACCAAAAAAGAATTTTCATGGAAAAATTATAAAAAATTTGCATTAAAAAAGATTATAAATTTAGCAATACCATATATTACATTTTATATTGTTTTTATCAGTATAAATATGATTTTTACTAATAGTGTTAGTAATCCTAAAGAAATACATGACTTAGTTAATATGATAAACAGTCCTGAAACAGTATATTGGTTTTTATATGCATTATTATCCATATTTATAATTATTCCAATATTAGAACATATTTTGAAAGATAACAAGAATTATACATTTATAGTATTAATAGTACTAAAAATATTATCTATTTTTATTAAGACAAATATTTATTTTATAGATTCAATAATGAGTTATTCAATTTATTTTTATTTGGGCAGTTTTATAAATGATAAAAATAGATTTCAAGGAAAGAAAAATTCTTTTATAAATATAGCATCTATAGGTACATATTTTGTTTTTTCTGTGTTATTTTACAAAATAAAAGACAATATAAATTTTTATATAAGTAATTTAATTTCAATAATTTTTGCAATAGCTGCTATTTTTATATGTGTTAATGTTTTTAGAGGTGGTATTAAATTGAAAATATTGACTACATTTAAAAAATATACTTATCAAATTTATTTATTACATATTATTTTTGCTGCAGGAACAAGAATTGTTTTATACAAAATAGGAATTAATAATTATTGGTTACATTTAATTATAAGTTTATTAATAAGTATATATTCACCACTAATAATTGCAATTATTAGTGAAAAACTTAAATATCCAAACTTTTTCTTTTACCCAACTAAAACTTTAAAAGAATTAAAAGAAAGGAAACAAACTCAATGAAAAAATTAAATGGTACGGTAATAGTTACATATAGATGTAACGCAAGATGTACAATGTGCAATAGATATAAAGCTCCATCTAAACCTGAGGAAGAATTAAGTATAGAAACAATCAAAAAATTACCAAAAATGTATTTTACAAATATAACTGGTGGAGAGCCTTTTATCAGAGAAGATTTACCAGACATTGTAAGAGAGTTATATAAAAAGTCAGATAGAATAGTGATTTCTACAAATGGATTTTTTACAGATAGAATAATAAAATTATGTGAAGAATTTCCAAATGTAGGAATAAGAATATCAATAGAAGGACTTGAAGAAACAAACAATAAAATAAGAGGTTTAAATGATGGATTTAACAAAGGATATTCTACATTAAAAAAATTAGTAGAAATGAAACACCCAGATGTTGGATTTGGAATGACAGTTCAAGATGCAAATGCAAAAGATTTAGTTGCATTATATAATTTATCAAATGAATTAAATATGGAATTTGCAACAGCATCTCTACATAATAGCTTCTATTTTGTTGAAGCAAAAAACATAATAAAAGACAGAATCATGGTAGGAAAAGAATTTGAAAATTTAGTAAATGAACTTTTAAAATCTAATTCTCCAAAGAAATGGTTTAGAGCATATTTTAATCATGGATTAATAAATTACATATTTGGACAAAAAAGATTATTACCATGCGATATGGCATTTGATACATTTTTTATAGATCCATATGGAGATGTAATGCCATGTAATGGAACAAAAGATAAAGAAGTAATGGGAAATTTAAATGAACAAACTTGGGAAGAGTTATGGAATTCGAAACAAGCAGAAGATGTAAGAAACAAAGTAAGACATTGCGATAGACAATGTTGGATGATAGGTTCGGTAAGTCCTGCAATGCATAAATATATTTGGAAACCTGCTTTATGGGTAATTAAACATAAATTTTTAAGATTCTTTAAAAAACAAAAGTATTCTATGTATGAGCTTAAAATTGTTAGAGATTTTAGAGATGGAAAAGTAACTAAAGAAGAATTAGACAAGTGTTCAACTTGTGATTTACATGCTAAAATCAATAATGGTTTATCTGAAGTTTCTATGGAACAACTTAAGAATAAAACAGGAGAAGAAATAGTTGATGAAGATATTGCAAGTCAAATGAAATAATAAGAGGGAGAATAATATGAATTTAAAGCAAAAGCTTGAAACCGTTGATACTGTACACACACACACACACACACACACCGGTAATTTTACCAAAAATGAAAAACGAAATATTTGTCTAATAGATTGTGAAGAAGAAGAAATAAAACTATTTATTAAGGGAATAGAAGAAAAAACAAACTTAAAATTTGATATAAAAAGTGCAAAATGTAATGGAAAAAGAAATTTATTATTTAATTTGTACAGATATATGGTTTATATATTTTATCCAATCAAATTTTTTATTCGGTCGAAAAAAATTTAACATTATTATGTGTTGGCAACAATTCTTTGGATTATTCTTTGCTTTTTATTGTAATTTATTTAAAGTAAAGAAGCGTAATTTACTAGTTATATGTAATTTCACATATAAAGAGAAAAAAGGAAAATTGGGAAAATTATATAAGAAGTTAATGGGATTTTGCATTAAAAATAAATATATAGATTATATTCATGTACCATCACGAAATTATGCGGAAAAAACATGTAAAGATTTTAATTTGTCAATGGAAAAATTTATAGTTGTTCCGTTTGGAATAGATGATACATATGAAAAATATAAAAATACTAAAGTAGAGTATGATAATTATTCATTATCAATAGGAAGGTCAAATAGGGATTATGATTTTTTAATCAAAGTGTGGAAGAAATTACCTAAAGAGCAAAAATTAGTTATTGCATGTGACGAATATAAAGTCACAGAAAAATTACCCGAAAACATAATATTAAGAAATGATATAAGATTTGATATTCCATATATTGCGAAATGCAAACTTGTGATTATACCAATACAAGATGGAAATATAGCATCTCGGAGATACAGTATTATTAAAAGCAATGTCATATTATAAGCCGATTATTGTAACAAAACCAAGTACTTTATTTGAAATGTATATAAAAGATGGAATAAATGGCTTTGCAATGAAAAAAGATGAAAAAGATTTTGTGGAAAAATTGATTAATATTTTGCAAGATGAAAATAAACAAAAAGAAATTGGAATAAATGCAAGAAAAGATTTTGAAGAAAACTATTCAAGATATAATATGGGAAAAAGAATAGGAAAACAAATAAAAATATAGACAATGAAAGGAAGAAAAATGAAAAATAGCATAGAACCTGAAACCGTTGATACTGTACACACACACACACACACACACACACACACACACACACAGGTAGTTTTACCAAAAATGAAAAACAAAATATTTGCTTAATAGATTGCGACGAAGAAGAAATAAAATTATTTGTAAAAGGATTAGAGGAAGAAACAAATTTAAAGTTTAATATAAAAAGTGCAAAATGTAATGGAAAAAGAAGTTTGTTATTTAATTTATATAGGTATATAGTTTACATGTTTTATCCTATTAAATTTTTTATACGGTCGAAAAAAATTCAACATTATTATATGTTGGCAACAATTTTTTGGATTATTCTTTGCTTTTTATTGTAATTTATTTAAAGCAAAGAAGAGAAATTTACTAGTTATATGTAATTTCACATATAAAGAGAAAAAAGGATTTTTAGGTAAAATATACAAAAAAATAATGACATTTTGTGTTAGAAACAAATATATAGATTATATTTATGTATTATCAACAGAATATGCAAATAAATGTGCTAAAGAATTTGATTTACCAATAGAAAAATTTAGAGTTACTCCTTTTGGGCTTGATGATACATATGAAAAATATAAAGATATTAAAGTAGAGTATAATGATTATACATTAGCAATAGGAAGATCGAATAGAGATTATGATTTTTTAATTAAAGTATGGAAAAAATTACCTAAAGATCAAAAATTAGTTATTGCATGTGATGAATATAAAGCTACAGAAAAATTACCTGAAAATATAATATTAAGAAATGATATAACATTTGATATTCCATATATTGCAAACTGTAAGCTTATGATTATACCAATACAAGATGGCAATATAGCATCTCGGAGATACAGTGCTTCTAAAAGCAATGTCATATTATAAAACAATTATTGTAACTAAACCAAGCACTTTATCTGAAATGTACATAAAAGATGGAATAAATGGCTTTGCGATAAAAAAAGATGAAAATGAGTTTTTAGAAAAATTGGCTAAAATTTTACAAGATAAAAATAAACAAAAAGAAATTGGAATAAATGCAAGAAAAGATTTTGAAGAAAATTATTCAAGATATAATATGGGAACAAGAATAGGAAAACAGATAAAAATATAATGAAAGGAAGAAAAAATGAAAAATGACATAGAGCCTGAAAACGTTGCAACTGTACACACACACACACACACACACACACACCGGTATATTTACAAAAATTAAGAATTTAGAAAGTAAATATAAAAATATATTTTTATGGGTTATAATTATTTGTATACTTTGCTTATCAGTTGGACAATCAAGTTTATGGATAGATGAGGGAATAAGGACAAATGCTGCAATGCAAGAAAATTTATCTGATACAATTCAAAGAGGATTTCAAGAAAGACAGATATTGCAAATTTTATTTTTTAGGTATTGGAATAAAATAGTTGGAAATAACGAATTTTTAATGAGAAGTTGCAATATTATATTTGCTATAATAGCTTTGATTTATTTAAATAAAATTTTAAATAAAAAAGGATTGTCAAGTAAATTTTTATTTATTTTATTATTACAACCATTATTTATATATTATATGAATGATATTGGTCCATATATAATGTTACTTGCAGTTTCAATGGCATTTATATATTATACTTTTTTTGACGAAAACTTTGGAAAAAGAAATAACCTAATAAAAATAAATGCAGTATTTTTATTAGGAATAGCAATACATTTCATATTTGCTTTTACATATATGATGTATGTCACAAGAGTATTAATAAATGACAGAAAAAATATAAAAAATCATTTGAAAATATTTTTAATATTTATTCCATTTTATTTAGCTTTAGGAATTATATATATGAAATATATGAAAAGTGGTGCAGAAAGAGGATGGACAATACCAGGATTAAAAAATATAGCATATATAATTTATTGTTTTCTAGGATATCAGGGGATAGCATTATCAAGAAATGATTTAAGAGCAGGAAACTTCAATAAATTTGGGGTATTATCTATAATTGTAAGTATAATTATCACACTAGCATATTTTATTATATTTTTTAATAAAAAAAATATAAAAACAATAGTGAAGAATAAAATTTTTCTTATAGGCACACTTGCATATGCAATAATTTTTTTCCTTTTTTCATGTTTATTTAAATTTCAATTTTGGGAAAGGCATTGGATAACTTTATTTGCCGTATATGTTATATTATTAATAGAGATACTATCCAATATAAACAAAATTGAATCTCAAAAATTAAAGTTAATTAACAATATAGTAGCAGGAGTACTTTTGATAATATTATTCATATCTTCAATAAATATTAGGTTTAACTATTATTATTGTAAAGACGATTATAAAGGAGTAATTAATTATTTAAAAGAAAATGCAAGTAACGAAGATATTATTTTGATTCAAGGGGACCATACAGTATATAAATATTATAAAATAGAACCAAATGAAAAAATAATACTGATAAATGATGCAAAAAACGAAGAAGAAGTACAAGAATATATTAAAAATTACAATGGAAAAAAATTATATATTGTTTTAAGTGAAAAAGTATGTAATAAAGATTATTATACAAAGATAGATAATTCAATTAACAATTTTAATACATTTAAAGTTCTTGAAATAAATTAGAACTTATTATAAAATGTAAAAGATAATTTATAGAGAGTAGGAATTGGAAGATGAAAATAGCAATGATAGGGCATAAAAGAATCCCATCAAGAGAAGGACGGAGTAGAAGTAGTAGTAGAAGAATTGGCTACTAGATTAGTACAACACGGACATCAAGTAGATGTATACAACAGAATGGGTAAAAATGTACAAGATAAAAAAGTTGATAGTAATAAAAAGAAAATAAAAAATTACAAAGGTATAAAAATTATTACAATTCCTACAATAAATAAAAAAGGAATAGATGCATTAATATATTCTTTTTTTGCAAGTATACGAGTTTTATTTGGAAAATATGATGTTATTCATTATCATGCAGAAGGTAGTTGCGCAATGCTTTGGATACCGCATTTATTTAGAAAAAGAATAATAGTTACAATACATGGATTAGATTGGCAGCGTTCAAAATGGGGAGGTTTTGCTACAAAATATATTAAATTTGGGGAAAAGTTAGCTGTAAAGTATGCAGATGAAATAATTGTACTATCTAAAGGAGTACAAAAATATTTTAGAGAGACATATAATAGAGATACACATTTTATTCCGAATGGGGTTAATAAACCAACTTTAAGAGAGCCAAAAATAATAAAAGAAAAATATGGGTTAGATGAAAATAATTACATTTTATTTTTAGCAAGAATTGTTCCTGAAAAAGGATTACATTATTTAATAGATGCATTTAAGCAAATCAATACTGAAAAAAAATTAATAATTGCAGGGGGAGCAAGTCATACAAATGATTATTTAGAAAAAATAAAGAAAATGGCATCGGAAGATGATAGAATAATAATGACAGGATTTGTTCAGGGAGAAGAACTTGAAGAATTATATAGTAATTGCTATCTATATTGCCTTCCAAGTGATATAGAAGGTATGCCACTGTCTCTTTTAGAGGCAATGAGTTATGGAAGAAATTGTTTAGTGAGTAATATAGAAGAAAATACTCAGATTGTAGGAGATTATGCTACGATTTTTGAAAAAGGAAATATAGATGATTTAAAGGAAAAAATAGAAGAAAGTTTAAATAAAAAGAAATATATTTCTTTTGAATCAATTCAAAAATATATATTAAATAAATATCAGTGGAATGATATAATTAAAGAAACAGAGAAATTATATTATTAAAAAAAATAAGTATAAATTTAATTTGTATAATGAGGTGACTCTTAGTGAATTGTAAGAAAATATTAGAATGTATAAAAAAACCAAAAATGCTATTATATTATATGGATAGATTAGGATTGATTAGATTAGATGATAAGGAATATTTAAAATTACAATATGAACATAAATTAGGAAAAAAATTAGATATAGATAATCCATCTACATTTAATGAAAAAATGCAATGGTTAAAGTTATATGATAGAAATCCCGAATATAGTAAAATGGTAGATAAATATGAGGCAAAGAAATATGCTGCAAATATTATAGGAAAAGAATACATAATACCAACATTAGGAATATATGATAACTTTGATGAAATTGATTTTGAGAAACTTCCAAATCAATTTGTAATTAAATGTACACATGATTGCGGAGGAATAGTGATTTGCAAAGATAAAAAAAGTTTAAATATAAGAAAGGCAAAAAAGAAAATAAAAAAAGCACAAAATAAAAATTATTACTATATTAATAGAGAATATATATATAATGATATTAAACCAAGAATTATTGTTGAAGAATATATGGAAGAAAGCACACAAAAAGAATTAAGAGATTATAAATTCTTTTGCATTAATGGAATACCCAAAATGGTATTAGTTTGTTCAAACAGATATAAAAAGTTAAAAAAAACTTATTTCGATATAGAATGGAATAAGTTAGATATTACAGAGGGAAATTGTGATATAGAGAAAAATTTAAAAAAACCTATAAAGTTTGAAGAAATGAAAGAACTAGCTAAAAAATTAGCAAAAGATATAAAATTTTTAAGGATAGATTTTTATGAAGTAAATGGAAGAATTTATTTTGGAGAAATGACTTTTTATCCTCAAGCTGGGTACGAAAGATTTCATCCTGAAGAATATGATAAGATTTTAGGAGATTGGATAAGATTATATTAAATTAAGAAGGGAAATAAGTTTAATATGAAAAAAGGTATAAAATTATTAATAAATAAATTATATACAATATATTATAGAATAGTTATATACTATTACGAAATTAAAAAAATTTATAAAAAAAGAAATTTGTGGAAAGATATAAAAATAAGTAAAGAAAATAAAAAAGAAATTCGTAAAAGATATGGAACAAAAGATTATTGGCATAGATATTATCAATATTTTACTGGTAAATTTGATATTAATTATTTTCCGGAAATTTTGTTTTCTACTATAATAGAACCAAAACTGAATTCAAAAAAAGTAGCTAATGTATTGTCAAATAAATCATTATTACAAACATTATATGGAGATGTTGAAGGAATATATATTCCAAAAACTATAATTCAAAATTCATATGGAAGATTTTTTGACAATGATGGAAATGTAATAAGTATTCAACAAGCTAAAAATAAAGTTATAAAATATTTAAATGAAAATAAAAAAGCTATAATAAAAAAGTCAGTTGATACTTGTTCAGGAGAAAGTGTAAAATTAATAACATCTATCGACCAATGGGATAATACATATAAACAAAATTATATTATCCAAGAAACTATTTCAAATCAAGAAGATATAAAAAAATTAAATCCAAATTCATTAAATACTATGAGAGTTATTACTTATATTTGTAATGGAAAATATTTTTGTGCTCCAATCGTTTTAAGAATTCGGGGGGGTAATAGCCATGTAGATAATGCTCATGCAGGAGGAATATTTATAGGAATAAAATCAGATGGTACTTTATGCAAAGAAGCTTATACAGAATATGGAAAAAAATTTGAAGAGCATCCATATACAAAAATAAAATTTAATGGATATAAAATTAATGGATTTGAGAAAATTAAAGATGTAGCAATCTCTTTACATAAAAAAACGCCGCAATTAGGTACAATATCATGGGATATTACATTAAATGAAAAAGGAATCCCAGTTTTAGTAGAAGCAAATACCTATGGTTCAGGAATATGGATAATTCAAATTCCTCATGGCAAAGGATTTTTTGAAGATAATACAGGAGAAATAATTAAATTATTAAAAAGATAAGCTACATAAAGAGAGGAAAGAAATATGAAAATATTAATAGTAAGAACTTATGCAAGTGAAGTTAATTGTCATAATACAACATATAATAGTCAGGAAATTGGTTTAGCAACAGAATTGACAAGAAAAGGTCATGAATGTGGTATAGTATATTATGCAAAAAAAGGACATGGATTTACTGAAACAATTCAAGTAGATAATTTAAAAGTGAAAATATATCATATTGAAGGAAAAAATATTTTAAAAGATAGTATTTTTAATGATAAATTATACGAAATTTGTGATCAATATGATATAATACAAACATCAGAAAGTGATCAGATTACAAGTTGGCTATTATATAAAAGATATCCAAATAAAACTATAATTTATCATGGACCATATATTTCAGAATTTTCAAAAAAATATAATATACGTTGTAAAATATTTGATATATTATTTTCAAACAGAGCAAATTATAAGTATGCACCTATAATTGCTAAAAGTTCTTTGGCAGAACAATCATTAAAAAAAAGAGGATTTAAAAATGTAACTACTATAGGTGTAGGATTAAATCCTTATAATTTTGAAATGGAAACAGACAATATACCTATTAAAATTAAAACATTAATAAATAATAAAGACGATAATAAATACTTATTATATATTGGCGTAATTACAAATAGAAAAAACCTTAAATTTGTGCTTATGTTATTAGATAAATTAGTTAATGAAAAAGGATACAAAAATTATAAGCTTATAATAATAGGAAAAAAAGTAAAAAATGAACGAAAATATTATGAAGAATGTTGGAGATACATAAACAAAAATGGATTAAATGAAAATATAATTTATTTTGAAAGAATTGAACAGAAATATTTAAAATTTATTTATGAATGTAGTAATATTTTTATTTTGCCAACGCAATATGATATATTTGGCATGGTATATTTAGAAGCAATGTATTTTGGAGTTCCAATAGTTACAACATTTTGTGGAGGTTCATCTTTGCTAATAGAAGAGGAAAAAACAGGATTTATAAAAGATATAACTAAACCTAATGAATGGATTAAAAAAATTATTGATATATTAGAAAATGAATCATTAAGACAAAAAATTTCAAATGAGTCAGAAAGGAAAATAAAAAATAATTATTTATGGTCAAATATAGTTGTAGAATTTGAAAAAATATATAAAAATATTAAGCGATAAATAAACAAAGGAGGAAATTTGTGTGACTATAAGATTTTTAAAATTAAGGTTAAGAGAAGTATTATTTTTAATATTGATGCTTTCTATAATTTTTTATACTTTAGGTAGTGAATATATAAGTGGTAATTTTCAATATATTGATGATATTTTTACAATATTTTTTATATCAATAGCTATATTAAAATGTTTTTTTAAGAAAAATAGAGAAAAATTAAATATATATGATGAATATTTAATAATTTCGGGAATATTATTTTTATTAATTGGTTTGATAGGAAATTATATTAGTAAATATCAAACTAACATAAATGTAATTTTTGTAGATATATTAAGCTTTTTAAAATGGTTTGCAATTTATGTATCTGGAATTATAATATTTAAAACAAAAAATGCTAATAGATATTTTGATATTGCAGAATTTTTTTCAAAATTTATATTGATTATAATAGTTTTATTATCAACATGTAATATTGTTTTTGAATGGAATATTGGAGAAACATCACTTAGGTATGGAATGCCTATATTAGTTACTCTAGGAAGTCACATAAGTTTAGTTGCTGCAGTTACGTGTGGCTGTATATCTATATTATTAGTAGATTATAAAAAAAATAAAAAATGGGTACTACTTGGAATGATAATAGATATTCTTACTTTAAGAGTAAAAGCGATAGGATATGTAGTTATTATAATGATGTGTTTGCTATTTAATAAGAATAAGAAAAAATTTTCATTAAAGAAATTATTTATTTATGCATTTATTGCAATTATAGTAGCACAAAGTTCTATTTCGGGTTATTTTTTAAAGGAAAATGGTTCAAGAGGATTAGCATTAAAAGCATCTTTTAAAATAGCATCAGAATTTTTTCCAATAGGTTCAGGTTTTGCAACATTTGGAACAGTAGCATCTGTAAAGTCTTATAGTAAAGCATATAGTAAGGTAGGATTATCTTCAAGATTTGGATTTAGAGAAGGACAAGCTAGTTGGGTAGGAGATGGCGGTTGGGCTACTCAAATAGGTCAATTTGGAGTAATAGGAACCATATTATATGTATGTATGATATACTTTGTGTATTGTAGTGTAAAGAAAAGAATAAATGGTAATATAAATTTTTTACCATATGTATCAATATTTATATATATGCTAATATCTAGCACTAGTGAAATTGCATTTTCTTCAAATTTTGCAATATTATTAGCATTAGCATTAGATTTTATTGTTTTGAAAGGACAATTCAAAAATGAAATTGGAACGAAAAAAGAATAGTATACGTAATATAAAATATGGATTTTTTAACAGATTTGTAACTATTTTATTTCCATTTTTTATGAGAACAGTAATTATATATACAATGGGAACAGAGTATTTAGGGCTTAGTAGTTTGTTTTCATCTATATTGGAAGTGCTGAGTTTGTCAGAGCTAGGAATAGGAAGTGTGATGATATTTGAACTATATGAACCTGTAGCCAAAAATGATGTAGATAAAATATGTAAACTTCAAAATTTATATAGAATAATATATCGAATAATAGGTACAATTATTCTCATAATAGGATTATTCATATTACCATTTTTAAAATTTTTTATTAAAGGAAGTTATCCATCAGATGTAAATTTATATATTTTGTATATTTTGTATTTGTTGAATTCTTCAGCGAGTTATTTGATGTTTTCATATAAATCTAGCATATTAACTGCATATCAAAGAAGGGATATAGTATCTAATATTGGAACAGGAATACATTTTGTTTTATATATTGTACAATTATTTTGTTTATTTAATTTTCACAATTACTACACATATATAATTTGGATACCAATTTTTACTATAATAGAAAATATATTAAAAGCTATATATGTAAAAAAGATGTTTCCAAATTATGTTCCAAAAGGAAATTTAGAAAAAGATGAGATAAAGAAAATTTTAGGACGAGTAAAAGATTTATTTGGTCATAAATTATCAATAGTTGTAACAAATTCTGTAGATACAATAGTTATATCATCTTTTTTAGGATTAAATATGGTAACTTTATATAATAATTACTATTATTTAATGTCTGCAATATCAGGTATATTAGATATAATCTATGAAGGTATTTTAGCAGGTATAGGTAACAGTCTAGTATCTGAAAGTAAAGAGAAAAATAGAAAAGATTTTAATAAATTTTTCTTCGTAAATGCTTGGATAGTTGGGTGGTGCACAATATGTTTCTTATGTTTATATCAACCAATGATGGAGCTGTGGATGGGGAAAAATTTAATGTTATCTTTTAGTTCGATTATATTATTATGTATTTATTTTTATGTATGGAAAATTAGAAAAACAGTATTAGTATATAAAGATGCTGCAGGAATGTGGAACATTGATAATAAAAAACCTTATATCGAAATTATAGCAAACTTAATAGTTAATATTATATTAGTAAATATAATAGGTATTAACGGAGTTATAATTTCCACAATACTAAGTATGCTGTTAATTTCTTTACCATGGGAAAATAAAGTATTTTTTAAACAATATTTTAATGAAAACACAAAACAATATTATAAAAAGTTTATAAAGTATATTATTATTACATTTTTAGGATGTGTGGCCACTTATATGTTATGTAGTTTAGTTAATATTTCAGGAATTGTTGGATTTATTATAAAGATAATTATATGTGTAGTATTTCCAAATTTGGTATTAGCAACTTTCAGTAGAAATAATGAATATTTTAAAGAAGCAATTCGTATGATAAAAATTAAATAATTTTAAAGTACAAATATAAATAAAATAATAGAAGAAAGGAAATAATATAACATGAAAAAAAGAATAAAACCTGAAACGGTTGAGACTGTACACACACACACACACACACACACCGGATATTTTATAAAAAGAATATTAAAAAAAGTATATTATAAAATTTTGTGGTTATTACCCAAAAGATTAGCAACAAAAATTAGATATGAAGTATCAACACATAAAAAATTTAATATGAATAATCCTAAAGATTTTAATCAAAAGATATGTTATTTATTAGCAAATAAATATGGAGATTTAGAAACTAAATGTGCAGATAAATATAAAATGAGAGAGTATGTAAAGGAAAAAGGATTAGAAGAATATTTACCTGAATTATATGGAGTTTATAATAATGCTAAGGACATAAATTTTGAAAGTTTACCAAAAGAGTATGTGTTAAAAACAAACCATGGATGTGGAAATACAATTATAAAAAACAAAAATGATGTATTAGATGAAAAAAAAGTAATAAAAAAATTAAATAAATCTTTAAAAGAAAATTACGGAAAAAAAAGCTTAGAATATCAATATTGTAATATAAAACCATTAATTGTATGTGAGGAATATATTAAAGAAGGTCAAAAGAAAAATCCAACTGATTACAAATTTTATTGTTTTAGAGGGAAAGTAGGATGTATTTTAGTGTGTTCTGAAAGAGAGACAGACTTGAAATTAGATTATTATGACTTAAAATGGAATAAAAAAGAAAATTATTCTAAAAAAGAATATAGAAGTGATAAAGTTCACGAGAAACCAAAAAATCTCGAAAAAATGATTGATATTGCATCAAAATTGTCTGTTGATTTTCCATTTGTAAGAATAGATTTATATAATACAGATGGGAAAATATATATAGGGGAAATGACTTTTACTTCATCTGGTGGAATAGAAAAAGATACTACTGATGAATTTCTAGAATATTTTGGCGATTTTATAGAAATATAAGTATATTTGAATTATATTTTAGCACAAGATTTAAAGGAAAATATTTATTTAATTAATTAAAAAAGTTTTATATATAGTTTTTATTTAAATTTAATTTTAATGATTAAATATATATAAATAATTATTTTAAATAGCAATAATATGGGAAAATTATCAAAATTTATAAATAAAACAGTAAAAGAAAGGAAGATATAAAAAGTGAAAAAAGATATAAAGCTTGAAACGGTTGGAACTGTACACACACACACACACACACACGGGGATATCTATTAATAACCAAAAAAATTGGTGGAAATATTTTAAAAGTGATTATAAGAAAAATTATGAAAAGGATTTTAATATAATAGGTTTTTTTAAAATAATAAAAAATAGAAGAGTCAGATATATGCTATATGGCAGAGCATCTTGCTCCAAAAATAAAATAATAAATATGATTGGAAAAATAAAACTTAAAAAGTATGAAAAAAAATATGGATTAGAAATAAAATTTGATAATATTGGACCAAGATTATTATTAATGCATCCTTTCAATATCACTATAAATGGAAAAGCAATTATAAAAGGAGATTGTACATTATTTAAAGGAGTGACAATAGGTTCGATACGTTCAGGAAAAAAGAAAGGGACACCAATTCTTGAAAAAAATGTTGTATGTTGTATAAATTCTGTAATAGTAGGAAACGTTCATATAGGAGAAGATGTTTTAATAGCACCAAACAGTTATGTCAATTTTGATGTTCCAAATCACTCAGTGGTTGTAGGAAATCCTGGAATAATACATTATAAAGAGAATGCTACGAGTGATTATATTAGTGGAAAATAAATTCTACTTATCTGTGAGAGAAAATTAAAATAATGAAAATTGCAGTAACAGAAATAGAATATGTATGTTTAGTTAAAGTAGGACACAATGTAACATGTGTGGATGTGGTAGAAAAAAATAGAAATGTTTCAGAAAAAATATCAAATAGTATAGAGAAAGACTGTGTTATAGTTGTTAAGTCAACTGTTCAAATAGGAACAAATGATAAAATATACTTCAAACGACTTTTTAGTATTAAAGATATCATATATAAATAAAATATAAAATTTATATGATTACTATAATTTAGAAGAAGTTCAAAAATTTAATTTTGTTTATGAATCTATGGATAGAAGGAGCATAGATAAAAGGCAAAATTAAAATTATAACTCTCTATATAATGGAGGTAAGTTTATGGAAGAAAATAAATTGAATCTTAAAAATGTAAAATTAATTATATGGGATTTAGATGAAACACTTTGGAATGGAACCATAAGTGAAGAAAGTGTCAAAATTAAAGAAAAATGTTTAGACTTTATAAACAATACATTAGATATGGGTATAGTTCATTCTATTTGTTCTAAAAATGATATGAATATAATTAAAGAAAAACTTCAAGAAATTAACTTATGGGATTCATTTGTATTTCCTTCTATAGATTGGTCTCCAAAAGGAGCAAGAATAAAAAACATAATTTCACTAATGAATCTAAGGGATGTAAATGTACTTTTTATAGATGACAATATTCAAAATTTGAATGAAGCAAAATTTTATTGTGATGGAATTAATATAATTTTGCCAGAAGAACTAAATGATTTATTTGTACAAGCACAAAAAAGCGAAAAAAAAGATTTAAATCATAAAAGATTAAAACAATATAAAATATTAGAAGAAAAAGAAAATTCTAAATTAAACTATAATAATAATATAGATTTTTTAATGTCTTGTAATATTATTGTTGAAATATGTAAAGATTGTTTAAATGAGATAGATAGACTACATGAATTATTAATGAGAAGTAATCAATTAAACTATACTAAATTTCGTCAAAATAAGGAAGATTTAATAGAATTATTAAAAAATCCAAATGTAAATGCTGGATATATTAAAGTGCATGATAATTTTGGGGATTATGGTATAGTAGGATTTTTTGCAATAAAAGATGGAAAAGCAATACACTTTCTATTTTCTTGCAGAACACTTGGAATGCTTGTAGAACAATGGGTATATAAAAAGATAGGATGTCCACAAATTGATGTTGTAGGTGAAGTAGTTACCAAATTAAATGATGAAGATGTACCAATATGGATTAATCAAAATAAAAATGAGAGTAATAAACAGAATAATGAAAATTTTAATGTTACTTCAAAAATTTTATTTAAAGGTCCTTGTGATATGATGCAAATATTTTCTTTTATAAAAGAAGGCGATAATATAAAAACAGAATTTACATATACAAATGATAATGGTATTACTATTGAAGGATATAATCATACAGGTCAAATTACAACAGCTTTATATACTACAGAAGAAGAAAAAACTGAAATTTTAAAAGAATTTGAATGGTTTGATAAAAATATGTTAACAACACTTTTATCAACTGAAAGTTTTGATACAGTAATATTATCATTATTAAATGATGGCAATTTAGGATTATATAGAAGAAAAGGTACAGAACAAATGATTTCTTTATGTGAAGCATATTATGATTTAACAGATAAAAAAAATTGGAAAAAATATATTAATAAAGAAATATTTACATCAAATATAAAATTTACAAAAGAAGAATTAGAAAGATTTAAGGACAAGTATGAATTTATTAACAATGAAAATGGAGATGTGACAATTGAAAATTTAGAAAAAATATATAATAAAGTAAAAACTAACAAATTTATAATTTTATTAGGGTCAGAAAAGAAATATAATAAAAAAACTGGACCCGCATATGTAAATAGACATTTATATCATAAAATTATTAACCAAAAAGTAAAAGAATGGGCAAATAATAAAGAAAATGTGATTTTAATTAATATGGGGGATTATATTGAAAGTGATTATGATTATGTTGGATTAATTAATCATTTTTCAAAAAAAATATATTATAAATTAGCAAAAGACATAGTTAAAATAATAAATAAAAATGATATTAGTTTAGAAAAAGGTAGTAGATATTTAGCTATTTATAGAACTATACTACAAAGAGGAAAAAGATTTTTTGATAAGTTAAAATATAAAATAAAGGAGATGAAATAGAATTTTGAATACTAAAACATACTTTATAACGGGTGGAGCAGGTTTTATTGGATCTAGTCTTGCAGAAAATTTATTAAAAAATGGAAATAAAGTAGTTACAATTGATAATTTTTGTAATTTTTATAATCCAAAAATAAAAGAAAATAATATTAAGGAACTTATAAAAAATGAAAATTTTAAGCTTTATAAAGCAGACATCAGAGATAGACAAGCTATAAAAAAAATATTTGATGAAAATAATATTGATATAACAATGCATCTTGCTGCAATGGCGGGAGTTAGACCATCAATTGAAAATCCAATACTCTATCAAGAAGTAAATTGTATGGGAACACAAAATATATTAGAGGAAATGAAATATCATAATGTTAAAAATTTAGTTATGGCATCTTCTAGTAGTGTTTATGGAAATTGCAAAGAAATACCATTTAAAGAAGATATGATAGTAGATTTTGCAATAAGTCCATATGCAGCAACTAAAAAAGCAAATGAAGTAATGACACATGTGTATCACAAGTTATTTGATATGAATGTGATAATGCTTAGATTTTTTACAGTATATGGTCCAAAACAAAGACCAGATTTAGCAATAAATAAATTTACAAGATTAATGTTAGAAAATGAAGAAATACCAATGTTTGGAGATGGTACGACATCAAGAGACTATACCTATATAGATGATATTGTAGATGGGATAAAAAAAGCATGTAATTATTGTATGAAAAATAGAGATGTTTATGAAATATTAAATCTTGGAAATTCATCACCAGTATCATTAAAAGAAATGATAAATACTATTGCTAAAGTTTTAAATGTAAGTCCAAAAATAAAACAACTACCAATGCAACTAGGAGATGTAGATAGAACTTATGCAGATATATGTAAAGCAAAGAAACTAATAGGATACAATTCTAAAACATCATTTGAAGACGGCATAAAGAATTTTGTAGAATGGTATAAAAGAAATAAAACAATGTATGAGTAAAGAAAAATGAATTAGAAACAATTAATAATAGTTAATAATAAAAATTTTGAAAGAATAGAAAATGTTGACTTTATTTGATTTTTTTGTTAAAATAAAAAAATCAAATAAACTAGGAAGGATAAAAAATGAAAATAGCAGTAGCAGGAACAGGATATGTAGGTTTATCAATGGCAACTTTACTTAGTCAAAATAATGAAGTAGTTGCATTAGATATAATACCTGAAAAAGTAGATATGATAAATAAAAAAATATCACCAATAAAAGACAAAGAAATAGAAAAATTTTTTCAAACAAAAAAATTAAATTTAAGAGCAACTTTAGACTATAAAGAAGCTTTTGATAAAGCAGAATTTATTATAATAAGTACACCAACAAATTATGATGAAGAATTAAATTATTTTGATACATCAAGTGTTGAAGATATAATTCAAAAAGTAAAATCAATGAATATAGAAACAACAATGATAATAAAATCTACAATACCTGTTGGTTTTACAGAAAAAATAAAGAAAAAATATAATATAGATAATATAATATTTTCGCCAGAATTCTTAAGAGAGGGGAAAGCATTATATGATAACCTATATCCATCAAGAATAATAATAGGAGAAAAAAGCAAAAGAGCAGAAAAATTTGCTAATTTATTAAAAGAAGGAGCAATAAAAAAAGATATTATTATAAAATATATGGGAAATACAGAAGCGGAAGCAGTAAAACTATTTGCTAATACTTATCTAGCTTTAAGAGTTTCATATTTTAATGAATTAGATACTTATGCAGAATTAAAAGGATTAGATACAAAAAGTATAATAGAAGGAGTAGGACTTGATCCTAGAATAGGGACACATTATAATAATCCATCATTTGGCTATGGAGGATATTGTTTGCCTAAAGATACAAAACAATTATTGGCAAATTTTGAAGATGTACCACAAAATATTATAAGAGCAATAGTTAGAGCAAATAAAACTAGAAAAAGTCATATAGCAAATATGGTAATGCAAAGAAATCCTAAAATAGTTGGAATATATAGATTAACCATGAAGACAGGTTCGGATAATTATAGGTCAAGTGCAATACAAGGAATAATAGAAAAATTAAAAGAAGAAAATGTAGAAATTATAATTTACGAACCAACATTAAATGAAAATATTTTTCTTGATTGCAAAGTTATAAAAGATTTGGATGAATTTTGCAAAAAGTCAGATGTAATTTTAGCAAATAGAGTTGAAGAAAAAATAAAAGGATATCAAGATAAAGTATATACAAGAGATTTATTTAGTAAAGATTAAAAATATATACTTTTTATAAGAGAAGTAAAAAAATATGAAAATATGATTGACAAATAGCATAAAAATAAGAAAAATAAGCTATAACAAATATAATAGAGACAGATATTTAATATCTATTTACAGCAAGAAAATCAGGTGAACCCTACCAATAAGTGGGAACTGTAAAATAAAAAGGTAGAGATCTAGGTCTTTACCTTTTGATTTTTAGGAGGAAAATATGAAACTATATACAGTAATAGATGAATATATAGATTATTTAAGACAATTTGACAGTAAAGTTTATGATAATAAAAAAGATAAAAGAAAAGTAATGAGAAAATATTTGGGTATAGTTTTAACAATAAATGAAATGAATTATTATATACCAATGTCATCTCCTAAAAAAAGTGATTTAAAATCAAAAAATCTATTGTTCCAATTGTAAGAATTATATCGAATGAAGAAATTGATAATATACCAGTTTTAAAAGGAACATTAAGAATAAGTAATATGATACCTGTTCTAGATAGTGAACTAAGATTACATATGAGTTAAATATTCTGGGGAAAAAATAAAAAAGATTTCAAAAAAATATAGAAAAACAAAAGCACTAAGTATATA
>CANQGU010000002.1 GCA_947623465.1 uncultured Clostridia bacterium | reverse complement strand
ACTGTTTATCAGTATTAGCACTAGGAAAAGCAGATGAAATAGAAAAAATATTTAAAGTACTAAATGAAAATGGAATACATAAAGAAACAATAGAGAACTGTTTATCAGTATTAGCACTAGGAAAAGCAGATGAAATAGAAAAAATATTTGAGGTACTAAATAAAAATGGAATAAGTAAACAAGCAATAGAAAATTGTTTATCTTCTTTACTAGTACGAGGAAAATCAGACCAAATAGTAAATCGATTAATAAAACAAAAAGAAATGGAGGAAGAAAGTAGATGATGAATTATTTAAAAAAATATAATATAAGTGAGGAAGAAATTAATGATTTAAAAGAAAGATATAATGATAATATTATAAAATTTTTAAATGAAAATGAAATTTTTATAGAAGAAAAATTAGAATTTTTAAAAAATGAAAATTATATAATTTATCCAATTTTAGAAAACAACATAAAAATATTTTTAGAGATAATGCCAGAATTAGAAAGAAAAATAGAAGAAATGAAAAACAAAAATTTTTCTAAAAAACAAATTCAAATGATTTTAATGGATGAAGAATTATATGATAAATTTTAAATATTATAATTTTAGGGACTTAAAGAAATTAAGTCCCTAAAACTATGGACAACTTTTATTTTGTGTGATATAATTTTAAGAACTTATGTTTAGGGGCATATATAAATAAAAAACGGTCAAAAAAGGACGTCCCCAATGACAAGGAGGCATAACTATGAATGATAAAATTGTTATTAAAGGAGCAAAAGTTCATAATTTAAAAAATATAGATTTAGAGATACCAAGAGATAAATTAGTTGTAATAACAGGACTTTCTGGGTCAGGAAAGTCTTCTCTTGCGTTTGATACATTATATGCAGAAGGGCAAAGAAGATATGTTGAAAGTTTATCTTCATATGCTAGGCAATTTTTAGGAATTATGGAAAAGCCAGATGTAGAAAGAATAGATGGATTATCTCCTGCAATTTCTATAGATCAAAAAACAACTTCTAAAAATCCACGTTCAACAGTTGGAACAGTTACAGAAATATATGATTATATTCGTCTTTTATATGCAAGAATTGGTGTTCCATATTGTCCAAATTGTGGTAAGAAAATAGAAAAACAGTCAATAGACCAAATTGTAGATAAAGTTATGACTTTACCAGAGGGAACAAGGTTGCAAGTTTTAGCACCAGTTGTAAGAGGAAGAAAAGGAGAATATAAAAAAGAATTAGATGAATTTAGAAAAGAAGGTTTTGTAAGAGTAAAAATTGATGATGAAGTCTATGATTTATCTGATGAAATCGTTTTAGATAAAAATAAAAAACATCAAATAGAACTTATTGTAGATAGATTAGTAATGAGAGATGATATAAGAAGTAGGCTAACAGAATCTGTAGAAACTGCATTAAAAAATGCATCTAATTTAGTTGTAATAAGTGTTGTTCCAAAAGAAGGTTTAGATTTAAATAAATTTGGTGGAATTAAAAGAAAAGATGGAAGTATAGAAGTTTTATTTAGCTCAAATTACGCATGTCCAGATTGTGGCTTTAGTTTTCCTGAGCTTACTCCAAGGATGTTTTCATTTAATAATCCATATGGAGCATGTCCGGATTGCTTGGGAATAGGGTATCTTATGAAAATAGATGAAGACTTAATAATTCCGGATAAAGACAAAACTTTATATGATGGGGTAAAAGCTTTTGGTTCTAGTACAATGAAAAAAGGCGAAACTATGGCAAAAATGTATTTTGAATCTATAGGAAGACATTATGGAGTAGATATAAAAAAGCCTATTAAAAAGTTACCAAGAGAATTTTTAGAAAAAATATTATATGGAACAGATGAAGCAATTGATTTTGAATATGAAAGTGCATTTGGTACAAGAAAATTTACTACTCCATTTGAGGGAGTAATTCCAACATTAGAAAGAAGACATAGTGAGACTAAATCTCAAGGTATGAGAGATTTTTATGAAATGTATATGAGCAATTTGGATTGCCCAACATGTAAAGGTTCAAGGCTTAAAAAAGAAATTTTATCAATAAAAATTGGAGATAAAAATATAAATGAACTTACAGAAATGTCAATAAATAAAATTCAAGAATATTTACGAAATCTTGAACTTAATGAAACTGAAAAAATGATATCAGATATGATTTTAAAAGAAATTGATAAAAGACTTCAATTTTTAATAGATGTAGGTCTTGAATATCTTACACTTTCAAGAAGCGCAGGAACATTATCTGGTGGAGAATCTCAAAGAATTCGTTTAGCAACTCAAATAGGTTCAGGACTTACAGGAGTTTTATATATTTTAGATGAACCAAGTATAGGTCTTCATCAAAGAGATAATGACAAACTTTTAGCAACTTTAAAGAAATTAAGAGATTTAGGAAATACTTTAATAGTTGTAGAACATGATGAAGATACAATGTATGCAGCAGACCAAATAATTGATATTGGACCTGGTGCAGGAGTTCATGGTGGACAAGTTTTAGCTCAAGGAACTGCAGAAGAAGTAAAACAAGTAGAAAATTCTATAACAGGAGAATATTTAAGTGGAAGAAAGAAAATAGAAATTCCTAAAAAGCGTAGAAAACCTGTAAAAGGAAAAAGCATAGAAGTAAAAGAAGCTACAGAACACAACCTAAAATCTATAGATGTAAAATTTCCATTAGGGGTATTTACATGTGTTACAGGTGTTTCAGGCTCCGGAAAATCAACATTAGTAAATGAAATATTATACAAAAAAATAGCACAAAAACTAAATAGAGCAAATGAAAAGCCGGGAAAATGTAAAGAAATAAAGGGAATAGAAAATATAGATAAAATAATAAACATAGATCAGTCACCAATAGGAAGAACTCCAAGAAGTAACCCTGCAACATATACAGGAGTTTTTGACGAAATTCGTGCTCTTTTTGCAGAAACAAATGAAGCTAAACTTCGTGGATATGGAAAAGGTAGATTTAGTTTTAATGTCCCTGGTGGAAGATGTGAAAGTTGCCAAGGAGACGGAGTACATAAAATAGAAATGCACTTTTTACCTGATGTTTATGTACCATGTGAGGTATGTAAAGGAAAAAGATATAATTACGAAACACTAGAAATCAAGTTTAAAGGAAAAAATATAGCAGATGTATTAGATATGACAGTAGAAGAGGCTTTAGAATTTTTTGATAAAATTCCAAAAGTTAAAAATAAATTGCAAACTTTATATGATGTAGGTTTAGGATATATAAAACTTGGACAATCTTCAACAACACTTTCTGGTGGAGAAGCACAGCGTGTAAAACTTGGAGCAGAACTTTCAAAAAGAGCAACAGGAAAGACTTTATACATATTAGATGAGCCAACAACAGGGCTTCATATTGCAGATGTACATAGATTAATAAATATTATTCAAAGGCTAGTGGATACCGGAAACACTGCCATTGTAATAGAACATAATTTAGATTTAATAAAAACTTGTGATTACATAATAGACCTAGGACCTGAAGGAGGAGATAAAGGTGGAGAAATAGTAGCAGTAGGAACTCCGGAACAGGTTGCAAAAAACGAAAGAAGTTATACAGGTAAATTTTTAAAAAAATATTTAGAATAGGTTTAATAAAAGACTTTAAGAATTTTATTTCTAAAAGTCTTTTTTACAGTTTCTCAAAAAGCATTAAAATATAAGAATTTGAATAAAATGACGAATGTGATTGAAAAAGCTTTAGAAATTCTGCGTGATTTTATGGAAAGAGTTCAAGCTTGTCTTGGAAAGGTGCCATAAAATAAGTTAGAATTTCTTAAGCTTTGCAATGAGCCGAGGAATGTAATGAAAATCTTATATTTTAATGCTTTCAAGAATTTATTGATTTAATAACTAATTTTTTGCTTTATGTTAAGAAAAAAATTGACTTTCATGAAAAAAAATGTTATAATAATATTCATAAAAAATGAGATTTTAAACCAAAATAAAGAAATGAGATAATTAAATAAAACAAGGTTTTTAAATAAGAGGGGAAAGTGTATTTAAAAATCGTTTATTTTGCGTTGTTAAAATTTTAAATTTAAAAATTTAAGGAGAGAAAGGATAAAATGGAAGAAAAGAAAGAAAAAATTAACGATACGAGCAAAGTAAGAAGTGCCCGTAGAAGAAGTATACCAAAGAAAACTTATGGTAAAAAAGAAATATCCACAGTAAAAGAAGAAAATGTGGAAAGTAAAGTAAAAAAAGAAAATAAAAGAGTGGGAAGAAAATCAGTAGAAAAACAAGAAAGAAATGAAAAAAAAGTAGACAACAAAAGAAAAACAAACCAAAAAGAAAATTTAAATACAACAAAAGAAACAGCATTAAAAGAAATACCTAAAAATAGAGCATTGAACAGTATTACAGAAAAAGTAAGATTTAAAAAATCAAGACTAAAAATAATTCCATTAGGTGGATTGCACGAAATAGGAAAAAACATAACAGTTTTTCAATATGAAGACGAAATGATAGTTGTAGACTGTGGTTTATCATTTCCAGAAGATGATATGTTAGGAGTAGATTTAGTTATACCAGATATAACATATGTTGTAAGAAATCAGGAAAAATTAAAAGGAATGGTAATTACACATGGACACGAAGACCATATAGGAGGAGTGCCATACTTCTTAAAACAAGTAAACACACCAATTTATGGAACAAGATTAACTTTAGGGTTAATAAAAAATAAGCTAGAAGAACACAAATTAGTTGAAAGTACTGAATTACATGATGTAAATCCGGGAGATACTATAAAACTTGGGAAATACTTTAAAATAGAATTTATACAAAGCTCACACAGTATACCTGATTCAGTTATGCTTGCAATTCAAACACCTGTTGGAACAATTGTACACACGGGAGACTTTAAAGTAGACTTCACACCAATGGATGGAAAAATAATGGATTTCGGAAGACTAGCTGAACTTGGAAGCCAAGGAGTTTTAGCCTTAATGTCAGATTCAACAAATGCTGAAAGAAAAGGCTTTACAATGTCAGAAAGTTCAGTTGGAGAAGTATTTGAAAAATTATTTACACATTGTACAAAAAGAATAGTTGTTGCAACATTTGCATCAAATGTTCATAGAGTTCAACAAATAGTGAATTGTGCAGTAAAATATGGAAGAAAAATAGCAATATGTGGTAGAAGTATGATTAATATGATAACAACTGCAAGAGAGCTAGGTTATATTGATTGTCCAGACAATATTTTTATAGATATAGATATGATAAATAATTACACAGACGATAATCTTCTTATCATAACAACAGGAAGTCAAGGAGAAACGATGTCAGCATTAACTAGGATGGCATCAGGAACACACAGAAAAGTAAAAATAACACCAAATGATTTAGTAATAATTTCTGCAAATCCAATTCCGGGAAATGAAAAAAGTGTTTCAAAAGTAATAGATTCACTTATGCAAATAGGAGCAGAAGTAGTTTATTCAACTCTAGAAGATGTCCATGTTTCAGGACACGCTTGCCAAGAAGAACAAAAACTAATTTTAGCTTTAACAAAACCAAAATATTTCTTACCTGTCCATGGAGAATATAGACAATTAATGGCACACAGTGAAACTGCTAAAATGATGGGAATAGACAGAGATAATATTATAAAACTAGAAAATGGTAGAATACTAGAAATAGATGAAAACAGTGCAGAATTTAATGGATTAGTACAATCAGGAATAATACTTGTAGATGGCTTAGGAATAGGAGATGTTGGAAATGTTGTTTTAAGAGACCGTCAACATTTATCACAAGATGGATTAATAATAGTTGTTTTAACAATGGATAGTTCATCAGGAGAAGTTGTTGCAGGTCCAGATGTCATATCAAGAGGATTTGTATATGTAAAAGAATCTGAAAATGTAATGGAAGATATAAAACAAGTTGTAAGACAAATAGTTAGAAAATGCGAAGAACAAGAAGTTCGTGATTGGACAACAATTAAAAATTCTATAAGAGAAAATTTAAGAGAATATATTTTCTCTAAGACAAAAAGAAACCCAATGATCATCCCAATTGTGATGGAAGTTTAATAAATAAAAAAATACCAAGCTTTATGAGGCTTGGTATTCTTTTATTTACTTAAGTCACATAACATTTGAAGTAAATATTGTCCTTCATTTTTATCTCTTTCATCTTTTTCAAGATTTCTTTTTCCAAAACATACAAAACCATTACTTTCATAAAAATCTTGTAGAGCCTTTTTGTCTTCACATTCTATAAATGCAAATTTACCACCTAAAATATTTTGAGCTTCTTTAACTTTATCACAAGCTAATTTTAACAAATCATCACCTTTAATTAAAGAATTGTAATTATTAGCATAGTTTTTTCCTAATTGACCTATTAAAGGTAAAGAAACAACATAGTATTTGTCTGTTGAAGTCGCTTCTGCAAATCTACTAATTCTTTTCCTTAGAGAATTACTTAATGAACTTTTTTTTATTTTTGTTATTTTATTTGTTAATGAAAAATATCCAACAATTACATTATTTCCTTTATATGAACTACTAACTAAAAAAGTTTTTGAAATCCCCATTTTTAAAAATTGTATGGCTTTTTCTTTAATGAAATATTCAACATCTTTATTAAGAGTACACTCAAATTCATTTAGAATTTCTTTTGTTTTTTCTTCTCCAATGGCTTCATACATATCATTTAAACTTATTAAATTATATGCCAATTATTGTTCTCCAAACATCTTTTTAATTGTTTCTTTATCAGTTATTGTTCTTACAGATGTTTCTATATTTATTTTTTTTCTTCCTTTTTTTTCTGCATTTTCTAGTGCAGATATAAAGGCATTAGCTGATTTTTTATTTTTTATTGTTATATTTTTTAAAAAGCTTTTTGTTGCCATAAATATCAACTCCTATTATATTATTATATGTATGTTTCCATTAAATTATAACATATTTTTATGTAAATTTCAAATGTTTTATTTATTATTACAATACACATTTTAACATAATAAGAGAGAAAGTCAAGTTAATTTTAAGAAACTAATGAACAAAATGCAATAATACATTGATTTTTTGCAAAAAATATAGTAAAATATACCTAAAACCAAAAAAGGAAGATAATATGAAAAAAAGAAGTCTTTCATATTTATATGTGCCTTTAAAGCTAAACGAGAAAGAAAGGAATGAATTAAAAATGACATATAAAGAACTAGCAGATTTAATATTTCCAAATGTAAAAGACATAAAATATTATGAAGAAAAATATCCAGAAAGAAACCTTCCAGAAGGAGCAGTAGTTACAAGATTTGCACCAAGCCCAACAGGATTTGTTCATATTGGAGGGCTATATCAATCATTAGTTGCAAAAACTATAGCAAATAAGACAAAAGGAGTATTTTTCTTAAGAGTAGAAGATACAGACCAAAAAAGAGAAGTAGAAAATGGAATAACAGATATAGTAAATTCTCTAAAAACATTTGATATGGCACCAGATGAAGGGATGATATCAGATACAGAAGAAATAGGAGATTATGGTCCATATAAACAATCATTAAGAAAAGATATATATCAAAGTTATGCAAAATATATGATAGAAATGGGAAAAGCATATCCATGTTTTTGTACTCCAGAAGAAGGAGAAGAATTAAGAAAAAAACAAGAAGCTGCAAAAGTTAGAACAGGTTATTATGGAGTATGGGCAAAATGTAGAAATTACTCAATAGATGAAATGGTAGAAAAAATAAAAAATGGGGAAGAATATGTTATAAGATTTAAATCACCAGGTAGAGAAGACAGAAAAATAAAACACAAAGATGTAATAAAAGGAAATGTTGATTTTCCAGAAAATGACCAAGACATAGTTATAATAAAATCAGATGGACTTCCAACATACCATTTTGCACATGCAGTAGATGACCATTTAATGAGGACAACTCATGTAATTAGAAGTGATGAATGGTTATCATCTGTTCCATTACATTTACAATTATTCCAAGAGCTAGGATTTAAAGCTCCAAAATATGCACATATTTCACCAATAATGAAAAATGATAATGGAAATAAACGTAAACTAAGTAAAAGAAAAGACCCAGAAGCTGCAGTTAGCTATTATGAAGAAATGGGAGTGCCAGATTTAGCAATAAAAGAGTATTTATTAAATATAGCAAATTCAAGTTTCGAAAATTGGAGAAGACAAAACAAAGATGCAAAAATAGAAGATTTTGATTTTAGCTTAAATAAAATGAGCGTTAGTGGTGCATTGTTTGATATGGTAAAATTACTTGATGTATCGAAAATTGTAATATCAAAATTTTCTGCAGAAGAAGTATATGAAAAAGCTCTAAAATGGGCAAAGACACACGACGAAGAATTAACAAAACTATTAGAGGATAAAGAATATTCTTTAAAAATATTTAACATAGAAAGAGGAAATCAAAAACCTCGTAAAGATATTGCAAAATGGTCAGATGTTAAAGATAGCATCATTTATATGTATGATGATAAATTTTTAAATGCAAATATAGAGTATCCATATCAAGTAATAAACAATAAAGAAGATATAAATAAAATTTTGGATTTATATATCGAAAAATACTATAACGAAGAAGACGACAAACAAACTTGGTTTGACAAGATAAAAGAATTAGCAGGTGAAATGGGCTATGCAAAAGAAGTAAAAGAATTTAAACAAAATCCTGAAATGTATAAAGCACATGTTGGAGATGTAAGCACAGTTTTAAGAGTTGCATTAACTGGAAGAACAAATACTCCAGATATGTATGAAATTATGCAGGTTTTAGGAAAAGATAGCATTATTAAAAGATTTCAAAAAGCTAGAATATAGAAATATAATATTTATTATGAATAATATATCCGACAGTTCCAATCACTTCGCAGGGGTCAAAACCTAAGTTATTCTTCTATGGGAGAGACTTCAGGTTTTGACAATGACCCTGCTATGGAGGATATAATATAAAGAATAAATATTATATTTCTATAAAAAATTTTTTAAAATTTCTATTAGGAGAAATTTATGGAATATAATGTCGGAGATATTGTAAGAACAAAAAAGCAGCACCCATGTCGGTAGCAAAATTTGGGAAATAACAAGAGTAGGTGTCGATTTTAAGCTAAAATGCAAGGGGTGTGAACATACAGTAATGTTACCGAGGCAGAAGGCTTTAAAGGCAATTGTAAAGAAGTTAAATTAGTTAATATTACTAAGAAAGTAATATAAATGTAATATTACAAGAATATTAATATTTTATTACATTTTTAGCAATTTCCTTGACTTTACGCAAAAAAATTATAAAATAATAATATGAGAAAATTGACAAATATTTTCTTTTAAAAAAAGAGGACTTTTATGAGGATTATAAGTGGAACCGCAAGAGGTACAAAATTATATACATTAGAGGGACTAGAAACAAGACCTACATTAGATAGAGTAAAAGAAGCTTTATTTAATATAATATTTAACAAAATACAAGATGCAGTTGTTTTAGACTTATTTTCAGGAAGCGGTGCAGTAGGATTAGAATTTGCAAGCAGAGGAGCAGAAAAAGTTTATTTATGTGATAACTCAAAAAAAGCTTGTGAAATTATAGAAAAAAACATAAAAAAAACACATCTAGAAAATAAAGTTAAACTATACAACTTAGATTTTAAAGAAGCAATAAACAAAACAAAAAATCAAATTTTTGATATAATATACTTAGATCCACCATACAAAACAGACTTTATAAAAATTGCAATTAATGAAATAATAAAAAATAAAATGATAACTGAAGAAACATTAATAATTGCAGAAACAGATGAAGTAGAAAAAGTACTTATGCAAATAGAAAATATAAAAGAAATAGAACTTGAGAGTAAAAGAAAATATGGAAGAGCAAATATTTTATTCTTAAAGAAAATAAGCGGAAAGGAAGAATAAAAAATGGAAATATTCACTTTATTAGAAACTTTAGAAGATATTCTAGAGAAAAGTAAAGGCGTACCCTTCACAAATAAAGTAATAGTAAATAAAGAAGAAATTGTTGAAATTATCCAAGAAATTAGACTTAAATTGCCAGATGAATTAAAACAAGCTAAATGGATAAAAGAAGAAAGACAACGTATTATTTTAGAGGCTCAAAAAGAAGCAGACAGTGTTGTAAAAGAAGCAGAAAGCAGAATAATATCAATGATAGACGAACATGAAATTACAAGAAAAGCATATGACCAAAAAAATGAAATAATAGAAACAGCAAACGAAATGTCTAGAGAAATTACAAATGGAACAAAAGAATATGCTGATAACTTACTAGAAAATACAGAAAAAGTATTAGGAGACACTTTACAAAACCTAGAAAAAAATATGTCTGAGGCTTTAAATTTAATGCATATATCTTTAGAAGACATGATAAAAACAGTACAAAATAGTAGAAAAGAATTACAATAAAAAAATAGCAAAAATTTATTGCTATTTTTTTTTTCTTTTGATACAATATATTCTGTAAAAATGTAATAAATAAAAAACATATAAAAAAGAAAAAATTAAAAATAGAAACGAAATAATTTTTATTAAATAAAAGCTTTAGAAAGGAATGTGTAAAATGGCTAGAAGAAAGAGAAAATATACTACAAGAAGTAAAACTACAGACACCAAAAGAAGAAGTAAAAATAGTTTAAATATAAGTGTAATTGGAACAATAATTTTTAGTGTGCTTTTAGCAGCACTATTATATACAAATTCAGGGGAAATAGGACAAAAATTAAATGAGATATTAGGTGGCTTAATAGGAGTACTAAGATTTATACTTCCAATTGGAACTTTCGCAATAGCAATAAAAATTGCAAGTGAACATGAAGAAGATTACATTACAGGAAAATTACTACAATATGTTGTTTTGTTAATATGTTTAGCAATAATATTTAGTGTATATGAAATATCAGAAGGAAGCATTGAAGTTTCTGGCAATTTATCTCAAAACATAAAAAAAGCATATGATATAGGAACAGTAAACAAAGGTGGAGGAGCAATTGGAACTGTTGCAGCAATATTCTTAGTTAAAATGCTTGGAAACCTAGGAGCAGTTATCTTAAGTATTGGAGTATCTATACTAATATTTGCATTTATATGGGGAATAGACTTATCCGAATATTTAAGTAGAAGTATAGAAGGACATATAGAAAGAAAAGAAGAACAAAAACTAGAAAGAGAAGAATATAGAAGAAAAAGAGCAGAAATGCTTGCTCAAAGAAGAAAAGAACAAGAAGAAATAGAAGAAAAAAATAAAAAGAGTAGAAGTCAAGAAATATCTGCAATACAAGATATTCAAGATGCAGAGCAAATAAAAATTAACTTAAATGGTAGAGTTATAGATGAAAATGAAGGAGAAAAAGGATTTAGAAAATTCTTTAAAAAGCAAAGAGAGGAAGAAAAATTAAGTTCAGCAGAAGTAGCAAACTCTATTATGCAAATAGATGAAGAAACAGGAGAAATATTAGAGCCAAATAGTAACTTATTTGTTCAAGAAGAAGAACAAAAACAAGATAAGACAAAACAAGTATTGCAACTAGAACATACAGTATCTGTTGAAGATGAAAATTATGTATTTCCACCATTAGACATTTTAAGTGAAACAGAAAAAAGTTCTTTAAAAGGAGGAACAAAATCTTTAACAAATACAGCAGCAAAACTACAAAAAACATTATACAGTTTTGGAGTATCTGCAAAAGTTGAAAATGTTACTGTAGGGCCTGCAATAACAAGATATGAATTAAAACCTGCAGAAGGAGTAAGAGTTAGCAAAATAGCAAATTTAGCAGATGATATTGCATTAAACCTAGCTGCAGAAACAATAAGAATAGAAGCTCCAATTCCTGGAAAACAAGCAGTAGGAATTGAAGTTCCAAATACACAAAAAGAAATGGTTGGATTAAAAGAAGTTATAGAAAGTGAAAAATTCCAAGCAAATGATTCAAAATTAAGTGTAGCACTTGGAAAAGATGTTGCAGGAAGCGCAGTTGTTGCAGACATTGGAAAAATGCCACATGTACTAATTGCAGGGTCAACTGGTTCACGGTAAATCAGTTTGTATAAATACAATAATTACAAGCATAATATATAATAGCAAACCAAGTGAAGTAAAAATGGTAATGGTAGACCCAAAAGTTGTAGAACTTTCAGTATACAATGGAATTCCACATTTATTAATTCCAGTTGTAACAGACCCTAAAAAAGCAGCAGGTGCACTAGCATGGGCAGTACAAGAAATGGATAATCGTTATAACTTATTTGCTCAAAAAGGAGTAAGAGACTTAAAAGGATATAACAAATTAGCAAAACTAGATGGGTCAGGAAAATTACCACAAATTATAGTAATTATAGACGAGCTTGCAGATTTAATGATGGTTGCAGCAAAAGAAGTTGAAGAATCAATATGTAGATTAGCTCAAAAAGCAAGAGCAGCAGGAATGCACTTAGTAATTGCAACACAAAGACCATCAGTAGATGTTATAACAGGTTTAATAAAAGCAAATGTACCATCAAGAATTGCATTTGCAGTATCATCTCAAGTTGATTCTAGAACAATTCTAGACCAAGTAGGGGCAGAAAAACTTTTAGGAAAAGGAGATATGCTATATTTCCCTGCAGGAGCAGCTAAACCAACAAGAGTACAAGGGGCATTTGTTTCAGACGAAGAAGTAGAGCAAATAGTAGACTTTATAAAATCAAATGGAACAGCAGTATATAGTGAAGACATACTAGATTCAATAGAAAATGGAAACAAAGAAGAACAAACTAAAAACGCATCTCAAGGAGCACAAGAAGATGACTCAGATCCATTTTTACAAGATGCAATAGACACAGTAGTAGAAACAGGACAAGCATCTACATCTTTTATACAAAGAAGATTTAAAGTAGGTTATGCAAGAGCAGGAAGAATAATAGACCAAATGGAAGAAAAAGGCGTAATATCAGGATACCAAGGAAGTAAACCAAGAGAGGTTTTATGGACATTAGAAAAACTTCAAGAAATGAAAATGGGAACAAAAGCAGAAGAATAAGAAAGGATAAAAAGATTTGAAAGAAAAACTTTTTAATAAAATTGTAAAAAAAGATTATAACAATAACTTAGAAAAAATCTTAAGTAGAAAAGATTTTTCTGAAGATGTAAAAAACACTTTACTTACTATGTTTTACAAGATTGAAAGTGGTTATAAAGATTACAATGTAGTAAAAAGAGATACTTTTAATAAACAAGAATATATAGAAAAATTAATAGAAATCATTAAAAATGATTGTGACAAAATAGAATTTATTAGTAAAAATAATAACAAACAAGAAAAAATAGATAGTAGCAAAAAAGAAATAGTATGTATGCCAATAGAAAATAAAATACTATATTCAATTGCAAAAGTTCGGAAAGAAAAATATTGTTGTAAACTTTTTAGATAAAAATATAGAAGAAGCATTTTCTTATGTATTAAACACAGGAAATAATATAAATATTGTAGAACCATTAAGAGATTTTAATGGATTTTCGTGGAACGTAATAGCAAAAGATATAGAAGACTTAAACTGTAATTTAATTTATCAAAACATAATCTACTTAGTTGGAAACAAATTTGTAGATAAATGGGTAAATAACTATGAACCATTAGTCGATTATTTTGATTTATTTCAAAGTGAAATAGAAAAAAAATATGGTAAAAAAATAAAAAATAACATCATAACATATTTGTTAAAATTATCTATTATGATAAAGGCAAATGTAGACGAGGACTTTAAAAAAGAAATAGAAAATAAAAGAAGAGAGTTAGAACAACAATATTTTGGCTTAGAAAATAGAGAACTATATTTAGTAGAAATATCTAAAATCAAAAAAAAGTATGAAGAAAAAATAAGAAAAATAGATAAAATAATTAATGATAAAAACTTATTATTAGACGAATATGAAGAAAGAAATGAAAAACTACCTTTAGAAAAGAAAATATTTAGTATTAGAGTTTTAAAAAATATATTAAAAGAAGAAAGAGAAGATTTATTAAAAGAAATAGAAAATTGCAATAATATGATGAATCCAAAACTATTTCTAAAAAACAAGAAAACATTAGAAGAAAAGCTAAAATATATAGAAAATTTTAACAAAATAGATATAGAAAAAGAATTAACAAAAAATCTTATAAACCTTCAAAAACAAATTATAAAATGCATAAATATTGATGCAAAAAACGTGGAAGAAAAAGCAGAATTAATCGAATTGATTTATAAATACAGATATTATAACTTACTTATAATAAAAGATAATCAATGTATATATGAACAAAAAGAATTAAAAAAATTATTAATAACAGCATTTAAAGACATAATAAATAAGGCAATAGAAATGAAACTAATAATTAAAATATTTGAGGACGAAAAAACAAATTATGAAATAACAACAATGTTACTACTATCAAAAATTATATGTCTTCAAGATATAAATATAAAAATTACAAAAGAAAAAGATGATATATTTTTAACAATATATGATGAACAAATTAAAGAAAATAAAATAAAACTAGACAACATAACAAAAGAGCAAATTAATATAAAATTTAATAAAATTACAAAATTATTTATTTAAAAGGAGCAAGTTTTATATGAAAATTACATTTTTAGGAGCAACTCAAGGTGTTACAGGTTCAAACTATATAGTAGAAGGTGCAGGAAAAAAATTTTTAGTAGACTGTGGAATGTTCCAAGGAGCCTCAGAAGACGAATTTGACAACGAAGCACCATTTGATTTTAATGTAGAAGAAATTGATTTTATGCTTTTAACACATGCACATATCGACCACTCAGGAAGAATTCCAAAATTATATAACGAAGGATATAGAAACCCAATATATGCACATAAAGCAACATGTGATTTATGTAGTTTAATGTTACCAGATAGTGGTCATATACAAGAGATGGAAGTTGAGTGGAGAAATAGAAAAAGACAAAGAAAAGGAGAAAAACTATTACCTCCAATGTATACAGCAGAAGATGCTGCAAGATCTTTAGAAGTTTTCAAACCCGTAAAATATGATGAAATTATAGAAATAACTCCAGAAATACATGTAAGATTCAATGATGCAGGACACATGTTAGGGTCAAGTATGATTGAAGTATGGATAAAAGAAGGAGAAAAACAAACTAAAACAGTATTTACAGGAGATATAGGAAATAGTGATATTCCATTAATTGGTGAACCAACAATGATAGGAGAAACAGACTATTTAGTTATGGAATCAACATATGGAAACCGTAAGCATTTAAGAAATGACGAAAAAGCAGAATTATTCCTAAAAATAGTATCAGAAACATTAGATGGAGGAGGAAACGTTGTAATCCCTTCATTTGCAGTTGGAAGAACACAAGAAATTTTATACGAATTAAATAAAATAAAAGAAACAAAAGATGACGAAAACTTTATAAAAGAATATAAAACATTAATGAAAGCGCAGGTATTTGTAGATAGCCCTCTTGCAATTTCAGCAACAGAAGTATTTAAAGAAAATATGGATTTATTTGATGACGAAACAAAGCAAGCAATAGAAAAAGGAGATAATCCACTAGAATTTCCAGGGCTAAACTTTACTATAACAGCAGACGAATCAAAAGCATTAAACGAAATAAATACTCCATCAATAATAATATCTGCAAGTGGAATGTGTGATGTAGGAAGAATAAAACATCACTTAAAACACAACTTGTGGGATCCAAAAAATACAATATTATTTGTAGGATACCAAGCACCGGGAACTTTAGGGTATAGCATAGTAAATGGGGCAAAAAAAGTAAAAATTTTTGGAGAAGAAATAGCAGTAAATGCTAGAATAGAATATATAGAAGGATATTCAGGACACGCAGACCAAGAAGGTCTAATGAATTTTGTATATTCATATAACAATAAAAAACCAGATCATATATTTTTAGTTCACGGAGAAACAGAAGCAAAAGAAACTTTAAAACAAAAAATTGAAGCAGAAGCAAAAATAAATGTAACAATACCAACTTATGGAGAAAAATATGAATTAAATGACACTCCAGAATTACTAGAAAAAATAAAAACAAACAGACCAAAAACAATAAAATCTGAAATAGTACAAAGACTAGAAAGATTGCAATCTCAAATAAATGATATGAAAGATTCTGTACAAGAAGATTTAGTTAACCCAGAACTTAAAGATGAAGATATGTTCAGAATAAATCAAAAAATGAAAGAGCTAGAGCAAAATATACTAAAAATAATAGAAGGATAAAAATTTAAAAATAATTTTATACAAAAAAAGTATAAAACAACAAAAGAAAGGATAAGAAAATGAACAAACAATTAAATGAAGCAATAATTGGAAATAAAAATTTACTTGCAACTTTTACACATAAAGGAGAATTACAAAGGTTATACTTTCCAGATAGAAGTATGAGACAATATATTAACTTTAGTCATGTAGGAATAAAAATAAATGATTCAAATTTAATATATCTTCATGATGATATAAATAATAGTTATAAACAATATTATGATTTAAACACAAACATTTTAAATACAGAAATAACAAATGCATATTTTAAACTAAAAATTTTACAAACAGACTTTGTACCTATAAAAGAAAATGTTTTAGTTAGAAGATATACATTAATAAACGAAAACAATATAGATTTAAATGTAAAATTGCTAATACATCAAGGAATATTATCTAGTGACAATAACTTTGTAAGTTGTAAATTAATAGATAATGGAATGACACAATATGCACATGATTTTATGGTATCAACATTTTGTAAAGAAAAAGAAACTCTATCACATCAAATTCATGGAAGTCAAAATACTATTATTTCAGGAGAAATTTGGGACAAAGACTATATAGGGATGTCAAATGACTCAGCTGTTTCTTACGACATTGAAATAATAAAACCCGGAGAAAAGAAACAACTTGATATATGCATATTAGTAGAACCTCAACCAAAGAAATTGGCAGATATAGAAAGCGAAATACAAAGAATAAAAAAAATAGATTTTAATAAAGAATATATAAAAACAAAAAGTTATTGGAGAAAATATGTAAAAGCACATGATGGATTAAAATTAAAAGAACCCAAAAACAGTTATGAAGAAAAAATTGCAGATATATACTATAGAAGCATTTTAGTATTTCCACTACTTACAAATGCAGATACAGGAGGCATAATAGCATCTGCAGAAATAGACGAAAATTTTGAAAAATGCGGAAGATATGCCTATACTTGGCCAAGAGATGCTGTATTTATAACAAAAGCAATGGACCTTTTAAATATGAAAACAGAAGTAGATAAATTCTACAAAGTATTTTGCAAACAAACACAAAGTAAATCAGGTATGTGGGAGCAAAGATTTTTCTCAGATACAAAATTAGCACCATGTTGGGGATACCAAATAGACGAAACAGCAAGTGTAGTATATGGAGTATATTCACATTACAAACATATAAATGACTTTAAATTTTTAAAAGAAACATTGCCAATGTGTGAAAAAGCAATAGACTTCTTAAAAAAATATGTAAAAGACATATTTAATAAAACAAATAAATACCATGTAAGTTATGATTTATGGGAAATGTGTGAAGGAGTACACTTATATTCTTTAGCCAGTATATATGCAGCATTTGAATCAATGCTTGAGATATATAAAGTACTTGGGAAAAATGTTTCAGACTTTGAAAACAACAGACTAAAAGACGAAAAAATAGAAAAATCAAAAGAAGAAATAGAAAAACTACAGGTAAAAATAAAAAAATACATAAATGAAAATATGTATGATGAAGAAAAAAAATCATATGTAAGAAATGCAGAAGACAAAAAAATGGACATGAGTATAATTGGAAGTGTAGTTCCATTTAAACTATTTACACCAAGAGAAAAGAAAATACAAAACACAATAGAAAGAATTAATTTAAGTTTAAGAACTTACACTGGAGGATTTCAAAGATTTGAAGGAGATCACTATATGAACGGAAATCCTTGGCCAATATGTAATATGTGGATGACATTATACTATTTAGAAAAAGGAGAAAAAACAAAAGCAAAAGAAACATTTGATTTTGTTGTAAAAACAGCAAGTAAATTAAATCTTCTTGGAGAACAAGTTGATAATAATACATTAAAAACTAACTGGGTAATTGCTTTAGGATGGAGCCATGCTATGTTTATTTTAGTTTTAGAAAAAATATTAAGTAAATAGGAGGCAAAATATGCTAAGAAATCAAAAAGGATTAACAATAGTTGTTTTAATTGTTACTGTAATTGCAATATTAATTGTATTTTCTATTACAACAAAAAACGCTTATACAGCTGCAAGGCAGGCAAAATTTTATAGTGCAATGTCCCAAATGAAAGCTATGCAAACAAAAGTAAACTCATTATATGAAGAATATATAAATGGGGATGACGCTAAAAAACAAGAAATAGAACAATATGGGCAAGATTTAACAGAAAGTGAAAAAATGGAAGACGCTCAAGTAGCATATAAAGATGTAGAAGAAAATAATATAACCGGAGATAACATTGGAGTTTTAGACGATTACAGATATTACAGTACAGATTATATAAAAAATATCTTAGATGAAGAAGGAATATCATATGATTTTATTGTAAATATAAAAACAAGGATGGTAATATTGCTTGAAGGAGTAAGTAAGACAGGAAATAAACGGAAAAAAATATTATGCTTTATGTGAAATAGATAATCAACAATACAATGTAGATTATAAAGGTAATGAATAATTAAGATGTATTATGAATATTAAATAAAAAATGCAATAAATATAGTAAAAAGGAATGGTGGTAATATGACGACAAATATAATACATGCTTTGATTTTAGGTATAGTTCAAGGATTAACTGAATTTTTACCAATATCAAGCTCAGCTCATTTAAATATTTTTCCTTGGGTATTTGGATGGGAAGATATAACAGAATCTTTTGATGTAGCACTACATTTAGGAACGCTATTAGCAATTGTAATATTTTTCTATAAAGATTGGGTAAAATTAATAAAAGCGGGCTATAACCAAGTAGTTAATAAAAGAAATACACCAAGTGGTAGAATGTTTTGGTACATAGTTTTTGCAACAATTCCTGCAGGAATATTAAGTTTAATTTTAGATAAAATTGTAGGAAAAATAATTGGAGATAGGCTAAACATTGAAATGCTTGTAATTGCTATAACATTAATTGTAATGGGAATTATTTTGTATATTGTAGATAAAAGAGCAAAATCGAATATTACATATAAAAAGATTGGATTTAAAAGATCTATGTTAATTGGTATTTCACAAGCTCTTGCTGCAGCACTTCCTGGAGTTTCAAGATCAGGAATTACAATGACTGTTGCAAGATATTTAAATGTAGATAGAGAATCTGCTGCAAAATTTTCATTTATGCTTGCAGCTCCAATAACTCTTGCTGCTGTAATATTTGATATTACAAAATTTACTTTTAATTTACCATTTTTTATAGGTGTTTTAGCAAGCTTTATAGTAGGTGTTTTTATAATAAAATTTTTACTAGATTATTTGAAAAAAGGAAGCTTCAAAATATTTGCAATTTATAGAGTTATAATAGGAATAATAGTTATTACAATATTTTTTACAAGAATATAAAGTTAAAGAGATACAAGTAATTATTAAAAAATTTGTATCTCTTTAACTTTTTTTATTTAAATTCTATTGACATTTTTTAAAATAAGGTATATATTATTAGCAGTCTTAAGTAAAGATTGCTAAAACAAAAAAAGAAAGGAAGGGTAAAAATGATTAAACCATTAAGTGATAGAGTGTTAATCAAAATGAAAGAAGCGGAAGAAACCACAAAAAGTGGAATAATTTTAGCTTCAAAAGCACAAGAGAAACCACAAATAGCAGAGGTAATAGAAGTAGGACCAGGAGAAAAAATAGATAATAAATTACAAGAAATGTATGTAAAAAAGGGAGATAAAGTAATAGTAAGTAAATATGCCGGAACAGAAGTAAAATATGAAGGTGTAGATTACATGATAGTTAAGCAAGATGATATTCTTGCAATAGTAGACTAAAGTATTAAGGTTTATAGGTAAAACCTTTAAAAAACCTAAATATATTATACAAGGAATGTGATTAAAAATGGCAAAAATGATAAAATTCGGAGAAGACGCAAGAAAGTCTTTATTAGAAGGTGTTAACAAATTAGCAGATACTGTTAAAGTTACACTTGGACCAAAAGGAAGAAATGTTGTATTAGACAAAAGCTTTGGAGCACCTGTAATTACAAATGATGGTGTAACAATAGCAAAAGAAATAGAACTTGAGGATAAATACGAAAACATGGGAGCTCGTTTAGTAAAAGAAGTTTCTACAAAAACAAATGATGTTGCAGGAGATGGAACAACAACAGCAACAGTTTTAGCTCAAAGTATGATAAAAGAAGGAGTAAAAAATGTTGCAGCAGGAAGTGACCCAATGGCAATAAAAAGAGGAATAGACAAAGCAGTTAATGAAGCTGTAAAAGGACTTAAAACAATAAGTTCAGAAGTTGAAGGAAAAGATGGAATTGCAAGAGTTGCAAGTATATCAGCAAATAGTGAAGAAATAGGGAATTTAATCGCTGACGCTATGGAAAAAGTTTCAAAAGATGGAGTAATAACAATAGAAGAATCTAAAACTTCAAATACAGAATTAAATGTAGTTGAAGGAATGCAATTCGATAAAGGTTATGTATCTCCATATATGGTAACAGATACAGAAAAAATGGAAGCTATATTAGACAACCCATATATATTAATAACAGACAAAAAAATAAGTAATATTCAAGAAATATTACCATTATTAGAAAGCTTAATGCAATCATCAGGAAAACTTTTAATAATATGTGATGATGTTGAACAAGAAGCATTATCAACACTTGTACTTAACAAATTAAGAGGAGTTTTAAATGTAGTTGCTGTAAAAGCACCTGGATTTGGAGACAAGAGAAAAGCAATGCTTCAAGATATAGCAATTTTAACAGGTGGAGAAGTAATAACATCAGAACTTGGATTAGAATTAAAAGATACAACTATTGAACAACTAGGAAGTGCAAAACAAGTAAAAATTCAAAAAGAAAATACAATAATCGTAGATGGTGCAGGAGACAAAAACGCAATTAATGAAAGAGTTAAACAAATAAAAATGCAAATAGAAGAAACAAAAAGCGAGTTTGACAAAGAAAACTTACAAGAAAGACTAGCAAAAATTGCTGGAGGAGTTGCTGTAATAGGAGTTGGAGCAGCAACAGAAGTTGAAATGAAAGATAAAAAATTAAGAATAGAAGATGCTTTATCTGCAACAAGAGCAGCTGTAGAAGAAGGAATAGTTGCAGGTGGAGGAACAGCTTTAATAAATGTAATTCCGGAAGTTGAAAAACTTAAAAATAAATTAACAGATGGTGAAAAAGTGGGAGCAGAAATAGTTTTGAAAGCTTTAGAAGAACCAGTAAAACAAATAGCTAGAAACGCAGGATTAGAACCAGCTGTAATTTTAAACAATGTAAAAAAAGCAGATGTAGGTTTCGGATTTGATGCAAAAAATGAAGAATATGTTGACATGAAAAAAGCAGGAATTGTTGACCCAACAAAAGTTACAAGAAGTGCACTTCAAAACGCAGCATCAATTGCATCTATGGTACTTACAACAGAAAGCTTAGTAACAGATATTCCAGAAAAGAAATGTGATTGCGGACACTCAGACCAAGGTATGGGAGCTGGAATGGAAGGAATGTATTAAAAATTATAATTAAATATAAAAATCCATATTCAAAGAAATGAACATGAAATTGTACAATATAAGATAAGACTTATAAATATTGACAAATTTTTGCATTAATAATAAAATGAACAAAAGAATATAAAACTAAGGAGAAATAAATGGATTATAGTTATAAGTTTCAAAATAGACAAATACCTTTAAAAACAATAGAAAATGTTGCAAATTATTTAGAGATTTTAAAGGAAGAATACAATAAAAAATTTGAAATAGATGACAGAAAAAATGAAAGTATAAATTATGGTGAAAGAAACTATGAATATGGTAAAGGAGAAAGTAAATTAATATACGAAATTGAATATGAAAATGGTACGAACATAAAAGAAGAAAACTATAATTGGTTTATAGCTAATATAAATCCATCTAAAAAGATAAAATACATTGGAATTAATTTTAGTGTTCATTTTTATACTACTAAGCAAGATATGCGTAAATTTGAAAACAAATGTGAAGAATACAATAACATTTCAATAGTAATTAGAATGGAAGAAGATGATGGGCGTATTTTTGCAAACACTACGAGACAAGAAAATAATACAAACAAGTATTATAATGATATAATTAACATGTTTAATAATAATGAGGAAAGGTATAATAAAACTATTAAACATAGAAATATAAGGAGATTTTGCTTTTGTACGACCATTGGCATAATTTTATCATATATCATATATTTCATTTTAAAAATTAATATGAATGTATTTCCAAAAGAAATAGAAAGTTTATTAAATAATAAAATTTTTATTGTACTAGGACAATGGATTATGGCAATTTCATGTGGTCATTTATTTTCTAGTTGGTATATTTCAAGTTTATATATTCCAATTATTCCTCCAAGGTACTATGTTGGAAATAATAAATATGAGGATAGCATAGAATTATATGTAAGAAAAGCAGAAGTACATATTGGACGATATTGGGATGCAGGAATACGAAGAAGAAAAATTGAAATATTATATAAGTATTGCAAAAAAATTGTTTTGATTCAATTGATATTAAGTTTTATTTTTATTGTAGTTTTAAAATAACGATATAGTTATTTAGGAGATGAAAAAAGTCGAAATTTGTCATAATTAAAAATCAAGCAGGAGATAGGGTATAGAAATTATTATGGCTGAATGTCAATAGTGGGGTGGAAAAACTAAAAGTTTTTCTGCCTCAATATTTTTATGCCAATTAAAATGAAAACACAAAAATATCTGAAAATATGTAATTTTGAACGACTTTAATAAATTCAACGATAAAATAAAACCTAAATTTTTTTATAAAAGTCACTTACATGTCACTTTTATATATTACAATCAAGACATAATAGTTATGAAAAAATAGAGGGGGAGAGCAGTATGGAGATATTAAGAGTAGAGAATTTAACCAAAATTTATGGAAAAGGTTCAATAAAAGTTACAGCTATTGATAATATTTCATTTAGTGTAAATAAAGGAGAATTTGTTGCAATAGTTGGAGCATCACGGAAGCGGTAAATCTACATTACTTCATTTGATTGGTGGCGTAGATAGACCTACAAATGGAAAAATTTTTATTGAAGGAAAAGACATATCTAAATTTAATGATGATGAACTTGCAATTTTTAGAAGAAGACAAGTAGGGCTTATTTATCAATTTTATAATTTAATACCAATATTAAATGTAGAAGAAAATATAAAGTTACCTTTAAGTTTAGATAATAGAGAAATAAATAACCAAAAATTAAATGATTTAATAAAAACTTTAGGTCTAGAAAATAGACGAACACATCTGCCAAATGAATTGTCTGGAGGGCAACAACAAAGAACATCTATCGGAAGAGCTATGATAACAAGCCCCGCAATAATTTTAGCAGATGAACCAACTCGGAAATTTGGATTCTAAATCAAGTGATGAAATTGTTTCATTACTAAAAAAATCTAATAGGGATTATAAGCAAACTATTATTATGATTACACATAATATGGAGATAGCCAAAATTGCTGACAGAATTATAAGAATTGAAGATGGAAGGATTAAAGAGGTTTAAATAAAAATTATCATCTAATACAATTTGTTTTAATTAAAATTTGAGGCATGTACAAGTGAAATCATAATAGAAGGGAATGGATTAAATGGAAATTTTAAAAAAATTATCTATAAAAAATTTAAGATTAAACAAAAAAAGAACAATAAGCACTATTATTGGCATAATCCTATCATGTAGTTTAATTGTAGCGGTAAGCACAATGTTTTCAAGTTTTCAAGAAACATTAATACAAAATGCTGTTAATGAAACAGGATATTATCATTTAAAAATGTTACATATTACAGCAAATAAAATGAAAGAAATAGAAAACAATAGAGATATTAAAGATATTTTTACAATATATGAAAATGGATATGGCAAATTAGAAAATGGACAAAATGAATATAAACCATATTTAAAATTATATTCAATGGATAAATCAGTATTTGAAAAATTGAAATTTAATTTAATAGAGGGAAATTTTCCAAGTAATGAAAATGAAGTAATTATTAGTAATCACATTATAAATAATGGAAAAGTAGATTTAAAAATAGGAGATAAAATTAATATAGATATTGGTAAAAGGCAAAGTTTAGATGGAAATGCTTTAGGACCAAGTAATCCATATCAAGAGGGTCAAGAAAAGCTTGCAGATACTGAAAATCATGAATTTACAATTGTAGGTATTATAAAAAGACCAGAATATGGCTTTGAATCTTATTCAGATCCAGGATATTCAATAATTACTACTAATTTAAATGAAGGAGAAAAAGATGCTTATATTTCATTAAAAAATCCTAAACAATATAAAACAGAGATACCAGTGATTTTAGAAAAATCATCTTATAAAGGTTTGGAAGATTGGGCAGATTCCTATGAAATAAATAAGGAGCTTTTAAGGTGGGAAACATTTGCTTTTAGTGATTCTACAGTACAAATGTTATATGCAGTTTGTGGAGTTGTAATATTTATTATATTATTTACAAGTGTATTTTGTATTAGAAATTCTATAGCAATTGCAACAATCGAAAAAATGAAAATGTATGGAATGCTTGCAAGTGTTGGTGCAACTAAAAAACAAATAAAGAAAAATGTCATATTTGAAAGTTTAATATTAGGTTTAGTTGGAATTCCATTAGGCATTATTTTTGGAATATTAGCAGTAGTTGTTGTAATAAAAATCGTAAATAGCATAGGAGGAGAGTATTTTTTAAATCATATGGATGGAATTGTTGTTAAAGTTACAGCTTTACCTATAATTCTATCTACAATACTCGGAATAATTACGATTTATCTATCAGCTATTAGCTCTGCACGAAAAGCAAGTAAAGTTAGTCCTATAGAAGTTTTGAGAAATGCAGATGAAATTAAAATAAAAGCAAAAAAACTTAAAGTACCAAAAATTATATCAAAAGTATTTAAAACAGGTGGAGAGCTTGCTTACAAAAATTTAAAAAGAAGTAGAAAGAAATATAGAACAACAGTTGTTTCATTAGTTATTAGTATATTTATTTTTATAACAATGAATGTGTTTGTAACAAATATGTTTGATTTATCTGATAACTATTATGAAGATTATGATTATAATGTAAAACTATATCTTAGAGGAAATGAAATGGAAGATGTAGATAAAATAAAAGAGGCAAATTATATAGATAAATGTTTTTTATTATATGAAAATCGAGAAAATATAAGAATTTTTGATTTAGAAAAAATAAATGAAATAGATGAAATTAGCTTAGAAGAAGATTCAGTTTTTGATGAAAAACAAAAAAAGTATATTGAGACAGGAAATGGAAAATGTTCTAGATTACATTTTTTGGCTTTAAATAGTAATGACTTTGAAAGCTTTGCAAAAAAAATAGGGGCAAATCCAGAAAAGCTAAAACAAACTGGAATTTTATCTGATAATTTTTTATTTGATAGAGATGGCAAGCAAGTAGAAATTAGAAGATATAAATATGAAGTCGGAGATACAATTACTGGAAAACTAGAAGGAAATGAATTTAATATTAAAGTAGGTTATATAAGTAAGGAAAAACCTTATGGAATAGAAGGTTCATCTTATGGAGGAGGATATTTGATAGTAAATAAAGATGAATTTAAAAACATTAATTTTATACCTGCTTATATGTCTATTCAATCTAGTAATCCTGATGGCTTAATAGATGAAATTAAAAAAATGAATATTGACGATATAGGTTATATGAATTTAGAAAGGCAAGCAAGAGAACAAAAGGCAATGTCTATGATTATAAAAATCTTTTTATATGGTTTTATAACAGTTATAACATTAATTGGAGTTACAAATATATTTAATACAATAACATCAAATATGGAATTAAGACAAAAAGAATTTGCAATGCTTAAAAGTATTGGTATGACTAAAAAAGAATTCAATAGAATGATTAACCTAGAAACAATATTTTATTCTACTAAATCACTAATTTATGGTATTGCTTTAGGTTTAATTGGAACATTTGCATTATATAAAGCATTTTCTGTAAAAATAGAAAGAGGAATTTATATACCTATAAATCCAATTATCATTTCAATTATTGCTGTGTTTATTTTGGTGTTTGCTATTATGAGGTATTCGATGTCTAAAATTAATAAACAGAATATTATAGAAACGATTAGAAATGAAAACATATAAAGTCGAATTTTGTCGAAAAGTTTTTTTAAAATATTTGGTTTTTTGTTGCAAAATTTAAAATTTGTAGTATAATATAAATATAAAATTCATTCAAGGATAAAAACCGATATCACAGAAGGTAAGATAATTGAAAAAATTATCAAAAAAAATCCGGCTATGCGCAGCCGGATTTTTTCTATCAATGAAATACATCAAAGATAGGAGAAAGTATTATGAAAATTTTATTAGTTGAAGATAACGAAATGGTAACAATGGGGTTAAAATATTCTTTAGAACAAAGCAATTTTAAGGTGTTTACAAAGAAGAATATAATTGACACTAAGGAATTTTTAAGTAATGAACAAATAGATATAATAATTTTAGACATATCACTGCCAGATGGAAGCGGACTAGATTTATATGAAAAAGAAATTAAAAAAAGAGAAATACCTACCATCTTTTTAACAGCAAGAGACGATGAAGAAACAATAGTAAAAGGGTTAGAGATTGGAGCTGATGATTATATAACAAAGCCATTTTCCACAAAAGAATTAATTGCAAGAATTAAAAAAGTTTTAGGTAAAGGCCAGAAAAATCAAGTAATAGAAGTAAAAGATATTAAATTTGACTTAGATAAAATGGTTGTATATAAAAATAAAAAAGAAGTTCAATTAACAAGTTTAGAGCTTAAAATATTAAATTTATTATTTACTAATTTAAACAAAGTTGTAACTAGAAATTATATAATAGATAAGATATGGGAATGGACTGGAAATGATGTAAATGACAATACAGTTACTGTTTACCTAAAAAGAATTAGAGAAAAGCTGGATACAGATATAATTATAACAATTAAAGGAATAGGGTATAGAGTGGATAAGTCTTAAAAATAATTACAATTTTGAATTAATTTGTGCTTTAGGAGGGGGAAAGGTGAAAAATAAAATTGAACTTAAAAAGATGTTAAGCATATCAATAGTAACTATAATGATTTGGGCAGTTATTTTAGGAATATTTGAAATATGTGAATATAAAATTTACACAAAAAATGTAAACCAAAAGATAGCACAAATTATTACCAAAATATGCGAAGAATATAAAGATATAGATAAAAATGAACTTATGTCAATTTTAAATAATAAAGAAAATATAGATACAGAGTTATTTAATAAATATGGCATAGATTTAAATGCTGAGCGGTATAATTTTGCAAAATGAAAAATATTTTACTATTTTTTTATTATTAAATTTGATTTTTATAATACTTTTTTCTATATTAATGCTTGCGATTTTTCTAAAATATAATTATTCTAAAGATAAAAAGCTACAGGAGATTACAAAATATATAGAGGAGATAAATAACAAAAACTATAAATTAAATATTAATGATAACACAGAAGATGAATTATCTATATTAAAAAATGAAATATACAAAACAACAGTTATGTTAAAGGAAATGGCAGAAAATTCGAAAAAAGATAAAGTAAAATTAAAAGATTCTTTATCAGATATATCACATCAATTAAAAACACCATTAACATCTATTACAATAATGTTAGACAATATTTTGGACAACCCTCAAATGGATGAAAAAACGAGAACACAGTTTATTAAAAATATAAAAAGAGAAATTATAAATTTAAATTTCCTAGTAAATTCATTGTTGAAGCTTTCAAAATTAGATGCCAATTCTGTAAAATTTATAAATAAAGAAGAGTATATAGAACATTTAATAAATGAAAGCATTAAAAATGTTTCGTCAATATGTGATTTGAAAAACATTGAAATAGAAGTAAAAGGTAACAATCAAATAAAAATAAAATGTGACGTAAAATGGCAGATTGAAGCAATAACAAATATTTTAAAAAATGCAATAGAACATTCGAAAGAAAATTCTAAAATAAATGTCGAATATGAACAAAACAAAATATATTCAAAAATAGAAATAACAGATTATGGTGTAGGAATAGATAAAAAAGATTTAAAATTTATTTTTAATAGATTTTATAAAGGAAAAAATGCTTCATCAGAAAGTATAGGAATAGGCTTAGCACTTGCAAAATCAATAATAGAAAGTAATAATGGAGACATATGTGCTAAATCAGAACTTGGAAAAGGAACAAAATTTATTATTAAATATTTTAAATACTAATTTTAATTATAGCGAATTTACTATAATTAAAAATCAAGCAGGAGGTAGGGTATAAAAAAATGCCCAAAATCTCCTGCTTTATTTATAATCTTCAATATACAAAGCTTTAGCGATAAAAGGTGTAACTTCATCAAAATCATACCATCCAGAGCTTTTTTCGGTATTTTCTAAACCATTGGGATTAGATACATAAACTTTTCCATTATTATCAGATGCAAGTAAAACCATATAATGAGATTCAGTAGTCCAACGGTTGTTTTTTGGTTTATTCCAAACGCAAATTAAAATAGGTCTATTAGTTTCAAGATGCTCTGCTAAGCTTTGCTTACTTAAGTGAATACTATCATAATAAAAATCAGAATTTTTTATTTTAAAGGTTTTAGATAATACACTTGAAATTTTATCACTATTTAACATAGGGTAATATTTTTCTCTTAAATCATTTGGTGTATAATCTTTATTGTAACCACTTAAAATAATTGAAATAGCAGTTATTCCACAACCATTTTCTTCCATAGTGCCACCCCAATATTTTTTGTTTGCCCAAGATGCAGTTCCATTTTGTTTAAATTCTTTATAAGTTTTTTTGTTTTCATCTAAAGTGGTAAAAGTTGTAAAATATCCGTCTTTATTTTGTACTATTTCTTGACCAAGCCCTAAGTAATCAGGATTTACATCTTTTTTAATTACTTTATATTCAGAGTTATTTAATAAATTAGAAAATGGATTATTATCTAAAATATTTTTTTCTTTTAAAAAATTTCTAAAACAAAAAAGTAAGATTACAATTATTATTAAAAATATGAATCTTTTAATATTTAATTTCTTTTTCTTTTTTTTCATATGAGAACTTCCTTTCTTGCTTCAAATAAAGGCACATATAGCTATGAAAAATTTTATTTTTTCAAACTAAAATTTTCTTTCATGTGTTATTTATAAGCATTAATAAAATAAACATAATTTTTTACTTTATGAAGAAATTATATAGCAATTTAAATAGAATAGTTTTAAGAAAAGATTAACAAAATCTTAAATTTTTCTTACAATTAAGTAAGTTATATGAAAAACAAAAACATATATGTTATAATTAAAATCAAAGGAGGAGATGTTAGATAAAAAGTCTAACATAAACAAACTATGAACATTTTAGTTTTAGATGATGAAAAAGAAATTGCAGATTTAGTAGAATTGTATTTAAAAAATGAAAATTATAATGTATATAAATTTTATACATCAGAAGAAGCAATAAATTGTATAAATACAGTAAAGCTAGATTTAGCTATATTAGATGTAATGATTAAAGGAAAAAATGGATTTGAAATATGCAAATTAATTAGAGAAAAAAAATTTCAGTTTCCTGTAATAATGCTTACTGCAAAAATAGAAGATAATGATAAAATAACAGGACTAACTATCGGTGCAGATGATTATATAACAAAACCATTTAACCCTCTTGAGCTAGTTGCAAGAGTTAAATCACAACTTAGAAGATATACAAAATATAATAAGACAAACGAAGAAAATATAATATATATAAATGGCTTAGAAATTAATAAAGAGAAGCATAAATGCTTATTATATGATAAAGAAATAGAATTAACACCATTAGAATTCGATATCCTTTTATATTTGGCAACATCAAAAGGAAATGTTGTAAGTTCAGAAGAATTATTTGAAAAGGTATGGAAAGAAAAATATTTGGAAAATAACAATACAGTTATGGTACATATAAGGAGAATAAGAGAAAAACTAAAAGATGACACTAAAAATCCAAAGTTTATAAAAACAGTTTGGGGAGTAGGGTACAAGATAGAATAATTATAAATATTTATAAGAAAAAAGACTAATTATTAATTGTAAATATTTTTTAAAAAATATGTTAGGTAGGAGGAAAAATTGGATAGTAAAGAATTTTCAAAATTAAAAAATAGTATAGCAATAAAATGTATTTTAAAAATAATTCTATATACTATACTTGCAATTATTATACTTAAAATTATTGTTGATGGTATTTACAATGATCAAATAGCAAAAGCTATATCTAGCTTTAATAGAAGTTTTTATTTTTGGTGTATGGCAAATAAAATGTTATTAATGGAAATTGTGCATTTAATAATCTTTATAATTATCACTTATATAGTTATTAGAAATTCAAACAATAATATGGTAAAAGTAATATCTGCAATGGATAGTATTTTAAAAGAACCTGAAAAAGATATAAAACTTTCAAGTGATTTGCTTATACTAGAAAATAGATTAAACAACATAAGAATTAATTTAATAACAAATAAAAATAAAGCAAAAGAAGAAACAGAGAAGAAAAATGATTTAATAATGTATATGGCTCATGACTTAAAAACTCCACTTACATCTGTTATAGGATATTTAAGTTTATTAAATGATGAAAAAGAGATTTCAAAACCAATGCAAGAAAAATATATAAAAATTGCATTAGATAAATCATTAAGGTTAGAAGAACTAACAAATCAATTTTTTGATATAACAAGATATGATTTACATGAAACACCAATTACAAAAAATAAAATAGATTTATCAATTTTACTAGACCAATTAATAGATGAGTTTTACCCAATGCTTCAAGCAAGAGATTTAAAATATGTTTTAAATAAACCGGAACATGTCTATTTTCAAGGAGATGGGGATAAGCTTGCTAGAGCCTTTGGAAATCTTATAAAAAATGCAATTAATTATAGTTATGAAAATACAACTATTGAAATAGATGTAACTAAAAACGAAGACAAGATAAATATGGTATTTAAAAATAAGGGAGATAAAATTCCAGAATATAAATTAGAAAAAATTTTTGAAAAATTTTATAGAGCTGATGAATCAAGAACAAGTAGTACTGGTGGAACAGGATTGGGATTAGCAATTACAAAGGAAATTATTAATTTGCATGGTGGAAAAATTTGGGTTGAAAATGAGGGAGAGTTTATTGAGTTTTATGTAGAACTTTAAAGATATAATGATGTTAAATATAACTTATATATAAAATTTTAAAAGTCGATAATGTAAAAAAATATATAAAAAATGTAACGAAATAAGAAATAAATTGTCATATAAGTAGAAAGGAAGAAAAGATGGACAATGGAAATTTGGAAAAAATATATAAAGAAAATTTTATGCTTATATATAAGTTTTTAATTTGTTTAACACATAATGCGGAGATAGCAGAAGATTTAACTCAAGAAACATTTTATAAAGCCATACTACACATTGATGACTTTAAAGGTAATTGCAAGTTGTCTGTGTGGTTATGTGAAATTGCCAAAAATTTATGGTTTAATGAACTTAAAAAAAATAAAAAAATAAATTTTATTGATGTTAATTCAATAGAAATATATACTCAACACGATTTTGAAGAAAAATTACTAAATAAAGAAGATATACAGATGTTGTATAAAAAAATTACAAAATTAGATGAAAACATACAAAAAATATTTTATATGAAATTATATGGAAATATGACATTTAAAGAAATAGGTGATGTTATTGGCAAAAGCGAAATTTGGACAAGAGTTAACTTTTATAGAGCAAAACAAAAAATAAAGGAGATGAAAAATGATGAGTGATAATTGTAAAATAGTTCAAGATTTATTACCAAATTATATCGAAAAAGTAACATCTACAGAAACAAATGAATTTGTTGAAAATCATCTAAAACAATGCAAAAATTGTACACAAATATTCAAAGATATGACAGATACTATTAAAACTAATGATGTAATTAATGATAAGGAGGTGGACTACATGAAAAAAGTTAATGAAAAAATTAAAAAATTGCAAGTATATAAAAAAATATTAATATTAATTGGAATTATAATTATACTTGTGTATATGCTAACAGTTATATATAAATATAATGTATTGTGCAAAATAAAAAAAGAATCAGATACGTTTAAAGATTTTACAAACTTGCATTTTTATTCTGAAACTTTAGATGGAATCAGAGAAGGTTGGGAAAAAGATGGTGTTATTAAGCAAAATATAAAGCCCAAAAAGGGAGAAGAATATTTAATTCAGTGGGGAAATAGAGACTCAGAGCAATGTATACTTGTATGGAATAAAACGAAAATATATATGGAAACTTTAGCAATGTATAGTGGTCTAACTTCAAGTGAGACAAGTTCAATGAACAATAAGGAAAGATTTTTATTTGCATTAAATCCGACTACATTTATTAAAGAAAAGAAATATGATGATAAGGATTGTTATTATTTAAAATTTTATGATAGAGGCGAATTTATTGAAAAAGACACTGGGATATGCTTATATATGTTTTATGAGAGTGAACGGAACTCCAGAAGGATTTGATTATGTTAGATACAAATATGATATAAATACTGTAACTGACAAAGATATAGAAAAACCAAATTTAGAAGGTTTTGAAAAGAAAGAGTATTAATAAACAAATAATAATATAATATAAATAAAAATCTCATAGCTAAACTATGGGATTTTTATTTTTTATTTTATAAATTTATATTTTAAATTTAACATTAAATTTACTTTTAGCAACAATATTTTTTAATTAACTCTTTATATTGTTCAACTAAATGGTATAAACTTTCAATTGTAATATATTCATTTACTTCATGTGCTGTTATAGGCCCTGCTCCTAAAATTATTCTATCATTTTTTAGAAAACTTGCTTCTGTAATAAAATTACAAGTTTTATTAGATATTTTTCTTTTATTTATAAAAGCTGGTATTTTATTTAATACCTCTATTTCACATTTATATTTTTCTTTTAATATTTGTAATATGTTGATAATACTTTTTTCTTTTTCTTTATCTGTAGTTCTAAAATCAACAAAAAATTCACATGAATCTGGAACTGAGTTAATTGCATTTCCTCCATTTATTTTTCCAATATTCATAGTAGTATAAGGAATTTCAAAGTTTAAGTTTAAATCTTTTTTTAGTTTATCTTCATAAAAAATATTTAATTCATTTATAAATGATATTGCGCTCATGATTGCACTTTTACCTTTTTCAGGAGTACTAGAGTGTGTTTTTATACCTTTAAAAATAATTTTATATTCCATTAGTCCTTTACTTCCTGTAATAATTTCATTATTAGTAGGCTCTCCTATTATAATTGTACTAGGGAAATTTTTTTCATAATTTATAACATCTTTAATTCCCGAAAAATCAATTTCTTCATCATATGTAAAATATAATTTCATCCCCTTATTAAGATTTTTAAAATCAATCTGAGATATAGCAGAAATTATTGCTGCAATACCTGATTTCATATCACATATACCTAATCCATATATTTTATTTTCAATCTTAGTTAAATCAAATTTTTTATATTTCCAATCATTAGTAAAATCAACTGTATCTGTATGTCCTAAAAATCCTAAGGATGTTTCTTTCTTATTATACATTATCAAAAATTTATCTCTTTTTTCTGTTTTAAATCCCATCGGAATTAATGCATTTTCTATATAGTCTAATATTTCTTTATTTTCTTTATCCTTAATAGTATTGAATTGTACTAATCTTTTTAAAATTTCTACAACATCTAACATTTTTAACCTCCTATTTCATTACCTTTACTATAATTTAACATATTAATACCTTGTCTTAAGGCTTCTTTATTTAAATTTTTTAAATCAATTTCTAAAAATATGTTTTGCATAGTTTCTGTTTTTCCGTTTATTCTTTCTCTTTCAACACTTTGAAAAGTATTCGGAATTTGTTTGAATCCTATTCTTAACGCAATACCATAAGACATAGAACCATTTTTTAGAGTTCTCATATATAATTTTTTATATCCTAATAATTTTGATTGCATAACAGCATATAACATAAGTTGATTTCCTAACCCTTTTCTTCTATAATTATTCAATACTGCAATATCTGCTAAATACATAACATCTTCATCTTGAAATTTAACTGGCTGATCAGATTTTGCACCTCTTTCTAATGCTATTAATCCAACACATTTTTCATCAATATATGAACCATACATATATCCTTTTTCTTGATACTCTATAAAAATATTTTCTAGTTCTTCGTCTGTATACTTTTCATTATAAGGTGGCTCCGAAAACACCCTATATACTTTTTTAAAATCATTTAAATTATTCAGTATTTTAATTTTCCATTTCATATATAATTTCCTCCTATAATAAATTAAGCAAAAAAGGTAAAAAAATAGATATACAAAAAAGACTATATATAGATTTTTCCTACATATAGTCTTTTTGTATATCTTTAAAAAAGTATTTTTAAACTATCGTAGGCACAGCACTTTTAGCCTGTACCTACGCATTTTCTACTGCAATAGTTACAAGCTCCTACGATGATGATGTAATTGTTTGTTTAAAAATACTCTTAATTTCATAATTTTACCTCTTTCACTTATATATTAGTATTATAGCAAGATATTTTTTATATGTCAATAGTTTTTAATTAGATATTATACTTGAAAATATAAAATGAAATCCTAGAAAGCTTATATATAAAGCTTTCTAGGATTTTTGTATTGGCTGAACTGGCCGAAACATAGAGTTTTCAATGTTTCTATATGATTTTTTATAACGTCACTTTAAAAAATTAAATGTTGTAAATGTAATATATTGTAATTACAATTTTTCCACTTATCTCAATTTTATATCTGTGTATACCTCAGTTACTATTGAAGGATGATAAAATCGTAAAATCATTTCATTGTTTTTATAATAGACAAATCTTGCACTAAATGTGGCAGTTTGACCTGCTTTTATTTCTTTTGTACCAAGTTCTGTATTTAAATGTTTGTACCATGTGGCATATCCATATTTACCAGCACCATCTACTATTTCAAAATCGCTTTTATCAATTATAATTGTAGAGTCTGACATATTTTCGAATTTCATGTTGACTATTACCCATTCTTGTCCTTCTTCAACTTTACCTACTTCAGAATTATATGATTCTGTTTGATAATTTGTGACTGTTAATGCACACATTGTATCTCCCCAATTATTTGTTTGAGTTTTTCTTACATTAACATTATAAGTCTTTTTGTCTTCAGGCTGTGCTTGAATATTTGAATTATTGTTTGAAGGTTTATTGTTATTAGAAGTATTTATATTATTACTTGGATTGCTTGAAGGTTGATTGTTATAACTACTTGAAAAATTATTAGTATTATTATCATTATCTACTTTCTTTCTATATTTAGCTTTTAAAATTACATCTTGTGTTAATGGAGTAGAATTATTGACATCGATAAGCTGTCCATCTAACAACCATCCTTCAAATATATATCCGCTTTTTTCTGCATTTACATTTGAAATACCAGCAAAACTTTGTACTTTTTTAGGAGATATTGTTTTTCCTCCATCTGTATCAAAAGTTATAGTGTGAAATCTTGCTTCATATTCAGCTTCCATTTTATCAGTCTTCATATGTAAATATTTATTTATTAAAAAAGCTACAAATAACATAATAACTATTATTATTATAAGAAGTACAATTAAAGTTACACCTTTTTGACTTTTCATATAAAATCTCTCCTATCTTTTGTTATTTTTTATAATTATTTTATTTTAACTAATATGGTTTTATCAGCATTAATTTTTAAATTAAAAGTATTTTGAAAATAATGTGATTTTCCTAGTTCAAAAACATAAGCATCAGTAACTGATACATCTGGATTTAGATCACTTAGAGCGTTAGCGGTTGTATTTACTTCTGTTGCATAATATGCTGAAGCAGAAATGTCTGAGCTGTAAGTAACATTTTTGCTATCTATTAAATCAAAAGTAGGTTGTGAAAATGTTTTTATTGGTTCACTAGATATATTTTTGATTTTAATTCTAATGCACAAAAAAGTATTACCATCACTTGCTGATTCATTAAATATTTGAGTACCTACTTTTGACCTTTCAGTTACATCTGTAACAGTTATCTCAAATTTATTAGTAGTAATTTTATCCCCTATATTATAAGTTTTTGTATATTCATATGAAGACTTTGTTTCACTTTTCTTACTATCATGATTCCATGCATCTTCAAGCGATGATTTTATATCATCTTTTTCAATTCCTAGTTCTCCTAATGCACCAAAAAATAATTTATATCCTATAAAGAATAATCCTAATAATAGAACAATTGCTAATATAGCACCACAACTACTACCACCTGTACTTTTGTTTATACCATTATTTGCATGCATTTTATCTTGATAATTATTATTGTTTGAAATATATCTATTTTGAGATGTTATAGTTCCACAATGAGGACAACTTTTTGCTTGGTTTGAATATTCTTTACCACATTTGCTACATATTATTAACATATAAAGTACACCTCCTATCTTTTATAATTTTTTGTCGAAATTTTGTATATTATTTTGTTTTTTGAAATATTATCATACAATTATTATTTTATCAATACTTTTTAGTAAAAATGTAAACAATTAGATTACAGAAATAAATTTATTATTAATTTAAAATTATTATATAAGGAGTGATCTATGAAAAGAGTTTATTTTAGCAAAAGTATTTATAATAATATCAGAAACAATGTAAAAAAATATAGAAGACAAAAAGGAATAACATCTGCAGAGCTTGCAAATTCAATAGGTATTACTGACGAATATATGAGAAGATTGGAAAGTGAAAAATCAAAAAGTGGTTTTTCTTTTGAAACACTTTACAAAATATCGGTTGCCCTTGAGGTTACTATTGATATGTTAATTCAAAAATAAAAATATAAAAAAGCCTTGTAAATGAAATGAACTCAAATTTTGATACAATTCAAAAGTTTTTAAATGTGTGTAATTTTGAAATTCAATTTGTAGATAAGGAAACAAAAAAGTTTATACTATCGATGAACTATCGAAAGAAATGGATTTTTAGTTATACTTAAATGATAAAAATAGAAGATAACAAATAAAATGTTATCTTCTATTTTTTATGAAACTTATATTTATTATGTTCTAGTTATTACAACAACCGCTTCTGTTTAAGTTTTAGAAATAAGCAGTAAAGTTATTCTTTCTTTTTATAAAAAATCAGCATTTTTTGCTTTCTATGATATATTGTATTAAGTCTGTTACAATTTGTTTATCTCTGCTATTAAAAGTAGAAATACTTTCTATTATATATCTGTCCATTTCTTTCAAGTTATAATCAATTAAACCTTTGAAAACACTTTCACTATTAATGTCTAGTATATTACATATAGCAATAATAGTTTCAATACTCATACCAGATTTACCAAGTTCAATAAGACTAACAAAATTTATAGAACGATTAAGTTTTTCAGCAATTTGTTCCTGTGTAAATCCTTTTGATAATCTAATAGTTCTTATATTATTACCAATAATTTTCCAAATATTATTATTTCCTTTAGATTTACCCATACTATGCGACTCCTTCCATTTAAAGATATTATAACGATATTACTTGAATTTATTAAGGTAATATTTAGTGAACTTATCACAAAATACTTGAAAAATAATTTTAATATTAGTATAATAATTATAAAGTTTTACAAAAAAGTGGGGGAGGTGAACTAATATGAAGAATTTTCTTAAAGTATTAGGTGTTGCATTAGTATTATATTTACTTTGGTCTTTATTGGTTTTTATTTGGGGAACAATATTCGCTAAGAAAACTGTGGAAACTGTGACGGAAACAGTTGTGGATAGCCAACAGAAATATACTAATTCTATTGTAGATACTCAACAGCAACTTACTAATTCTATGGTAGATAGCCAACAACAAATTACTGATTCAATAGTAGATAGCCAACAGAAATATACTAATTCTATTGTAGATAGCCAACAACAAATTACGAATTATTTTAATCACTGATAAAAAAATAACTAAGACTGTTATCTTCAGGGTGAAATATAAAAAACAAAACATCACTCTAAACATGGTATAATATTGAAGTTTGATAGCTTGTTAAAACAGACAGATATGCTTATATAAATGTTAATGCATATAAATAAATTAAAGAGGTAAATTAGTTAATTCTAGTCTACCTTTTTTTGCTTTTATAAATATATAACTTATTTACTTAAAAATCGCTATAGTATAGTTCTATTTTTTGCTATGTTTTTCTTTTAGTTTGGACAAGTTTTGGACAAGTAAGGCAAAAATCAATAAAAAAATAAGACTTTCAATTTCTTGAAAGCCTTGATTTTTTTGGCTGGACTGGCTAGATTCGAACTAGCGCATGCCAGAGTCAAAGTCTGGTGCCTTACCGCTTGGCTACAGTCCAATATAAAATTAAATAGTTGGTTAAATTAAATGGGGTGGAAGATGAGACTCGAACTCACGACCTCCAGTGCCACAAACTGGCGCTCTAACCAACTGCGCTACATCCACCATAAAAATTCTGGTGGCTTCAAGTGGAATCGAACCACTGACACAAGGATTTTCAGTCCTCTGCTCTACCAACTGAGCTATGAAGCCAAATTTTGTATATAAAAAAATGGCGACCTGGAACGGGCTCGAACCGTCGACCTCCGCCGTGACAGGGCGGCATTCTAACCAACTGAACTACCAGGCCAAAAACATATGGTGGTCGTTATAGGGCTCGAACCTATGACCCCCTGCTTGTAAGGCAGATGCTCTCCCAGCTGAGCTAAACGACCAAATATCAACATTTGTTAGTATACTATGTTTTTCTTAAGTTGTCAATAGTTTTTAACAAATTTTTGAAAATTTCTTTAAAATTTTGTTTAATTAAATTTTTAAATGCGTATTTTTTTCCTTAAATTGTAAACAATAACTATAAAATATTATTTTAAGGAGGAAATTTCTATGAAAGAAAATGACTTAAATGTATTAGATGAAGTCAATAAAGGTGCAACAATGGGAATGGATGCTATAGAATTTATAGTAAAAAAAGTAGGAGATGAAAATTTTAAAAAGACATTAGACTTAGAATACAACAAGTATAAAGATATTTCAAGGAGAGCAAACGATTTATACGAAAATTACACTTATGAAAAAGAACCACATGAAACAAGCGCTATGAATAAAGTTATGACATGGTGGGGAGTTCAAATGAAAGCTATGAACGATAAAAGTAATTCAAATTTATCTGAACTTTTACTTAATGGAACAAATATGGGAATTATTGAAGGAAGAAGATTATTAAATCAAAATCCGGATATAAATCAAGATATTCATGCATTACTTGATGATTTCGTAAAAATGCAAGAAGATAGTGTAGAAAAACTAAAATGTTATTTATAATTAGGTAAAAAATGAGCTTAAAAGAGAGCGTATATTTATTATTTATAATAAAATCCGACAGTTCCAATCACTTCGTAGGGGTCAAAACCAAGATATTCTTCATTGGGAGGGACCACAGGTTTTGACAATGACCATGCTATGGAGGATTTAGCATAAATAATAAATATACGCTCTCTTTTTAGTAAAATTTAAGTTTGCAACTATTCTTATACACCAAATTATAAAAAAATTAATATAATATTAATAATTTTGTATTTTGGAGGTACATTATGGCAAAAAGAGGATTATGTTTTTCAGGTGGAGGAATTAAAGCATTTGCACATATAGGAGCATTAAAAGCATTGGAAGAAAAAAATATAAAATTTGATATGGTTGCAGGAACATCGTCAGGAAGTATAATTGCAGTTTTGTATGCGCTAGGGTATAAAAGTGAAGAAATGAATATGATTTTAAAAAAATACATAAATAAATTAAGATATATTGATAAAAAGAACATATTTAAGATAATATATGGTCTTATATTTAAAGGAAAAATAATTGTAGATGGTCTAAATAGTGGAAGTATTTTAACAAAAGCGATGAAAGATATATGCAAAGAAAATAATATAGAAAAAATGAATCAAATAAAAATGCCAATAGTAATACCTGCAGTAAATCTTCAAAATGGAGAAGTGATAATATTTTCTTCAAAAGAAACAAGAAAAGCAATATCTGATGAAATAAAATATATAGTTGATGCTCCAATAGATGTTGCAGTAAGAAGTAGTTGTGGCTTTCCCGGAGTATTTTGTCCATATAGTTATAAAAATTATCAGCTAGTTGATGGAGGGATAAGAGAAAATATTGCATGGAGAGAATTAAAACAAATTGGAGCAGACAAAGTTTTAGGTATAAATTTTGAAACTAAGAATAATAAAGAAAACTATTGTGACAATATGATAGAAGTAGCAGTAAGGTCAATTAATTTGATGGGACACGAACTTCTAAATTATGAATTACAAGGAATAGACAATTTAATTACAATAACAACTAAAAAGGTAGGATTGCTTGAAAAAAGTCAAAGTGAATATTTGTATAAAAAAGGTTATGATATTGCTAAAAAGTATATTGAAACTAATTTAATTACATAATATTTTCTTTGTAAAAAAAGAAGCATGAAAAAATAATAATATTGTGACTCGTAAATGAAAATGTCTTAAAAAAATTTGATTTGTAAATAAGCATGAAAAAAATAATAATATATTGACGATAAAGTAAAAAAATGGTAAAATAGATATGTTAAAAAAGAAAAAAGGAAGATAAAAATGAGTAATTTAAGTAACTATAAAAAAGTACAAATAATTCTGCTAGTATTAATCGTTATAGCTTTAACTATTTTTGGAATGTCAATAGTAAAACACAACAATATAAAAAATTTTGCAACAGAAGCAACATTTTCTGATATGACAGATGTAGCTGAGGGAGAAATAGAAGACATAGATGTTAATGAAGAACAAGATACAGATATGAATGACTTAGATACTTCATGGGACGAAGAAGCGGAAGAAACAGAGGTAACTGAAGAAGAAAAAAAAGATAATAGTTTTCCATATTACATAAAAATAAATTATACAGCAAACTGTATAACCGTATATACAAAAGATAGTTCAGGAAACTATACAGTTCCATATAAAGCAATAATATGTTCAACAGGAATAGCCACGCCAAGATCAGGAGTATATAAAATGAGCCAAAAATATAGATGGCATCAATTAAATGGAGGAGTTTATGGTCAATACTGTTCTAGAATTACAGGTCATATTTTATTCCATTCAGTACCATATTCAAAAGCTTCACCAGATAGTTTAAAATATGTAGCGTATGATAAATTAGGAACAAAAGCATCAGCAGGATGTATAAGACTTACAACAGCAGATGCAATATGGATTTATAATAATTGTCCAAGTGGAACAATGGTAGAGTTTTATGGATCTTCAAATCCGGGACCACTAGGAAAACCATCTGCTAAAAAAATAGCATCAAATGTACAATGTAGAAATTGGGATCCAACAGATCCGGATTCAAGAAATCCATGGCGTACATATAAAGAACCTGCACCAGCACCAAGTACTAATCAATCAAGTGGAAGTAGTAAATCAGAAACAAATAATGCACCAACAGGAGGAAGTACTGCAGGATCAAATGGAAATTCTAATCCACCAAGTGCAGTAGAACCAAATAAAGGAAATGAAAATAGCGGAGAAGTAAATCAAAATAATACAACCGGAGGAAATACGGGTGCAGGAAGTGGCGAGGAAAAAGAACCTGATAATGAAACTCAAGGAGGTAATACTCTAGCAGGTTCAAATAGTTCTAAAGAAGATTATGATAATTCTCAAGGTAACTCAAATTCTAATATATAAAAATATAATACTTAGAAATAAATTATAATCAAATGTCAAATTTTGTGATAAAAAAATTATTGCAGAATTTGACATTTTGTGTTAGTATATGAAAAGAAAAATTAATTTAAAATGCAGTAAAAGAAGTTTTTAATTCTTTTTAAGCAATTTATGGAAGGATGTGATTTACAGTGACTGATATCGAAATTGCAAGAAACACAAAACTTGAAAATATCAACACCATAGCAACAAAATGTGGATTACATGAGAACGAAATTGAACAATATGGAAAATATAAAGCAAAAATTAATGAAGATGCATTTAAAAGATTAGAGAACAAAGAAAATGGAAAATTAATTTTAGTTACAGCAATGAATCCAACTCCTTTAGGAGAAGGAAAAACGACAGTTTCAATAGCAATAGCTGATGGGTTAAACAAATTAAATAAAAACGCAGTTTTAGCTTTAAGAGAGCCATCATTAGGACCTGTATTTGGAATAAAAGGTGGAGCAACAGGTGGAGGAAAAGTACAAGTAGCTCCAATGGAAGATATAAATTTGCATTTTACAGGGGATATTCATGCAATTACTGCTGCAAATAATTTATTATCAGCAATGATAGATAATCACATATACTTTGGAAATGAATTAAAAATAAAAAGAGTAACTTGGAAAAGATGTTTAGATTTAAATGATAGACAATTAAGACAAGTAAATACAGGTTTATCTGGAGAAGCAAAAATAGCTCCTAGAGAAGATGGTTTTGATATAACTGTTGCATCTGAAATAATGGCAATTTTATGCTTATCCAAAGATATTAAAGATTTAAACAAAAAGCTTGGAGATATAATAATTGGTTATAATGAAGACGATAAACCAATATATGCAAGAGATTTAAAGGCACAAGGTGCTATGACAGTTCTTTTAAAAGATGCAATACAACCAAATTTAGTTCAAACATTAGAGCATACGCCAGCTATAGTTCATGGAGGACCTTTTGCAAATATTGCACATGGATGTAACTCAATAAGAGCAACAAAATTAGCTTTAAAATTAGGAGATTATGTTGTAACAGAAGCAGGTTTCGGCTCAGACCTAGGTGCAGAAAAATTCTTAAACATAAAATGTAGAAAAGCAGATTTAAAGCCAGATGTTGTAGTAATAGTTGCAACAATAAAAGCATTAAAATATCATGGCGGATCTACCAAAGAAGACATATTTAAACAAAATGATAAAGCATTAAATGATGGAATGGAAAACTTATATAAACATATACATAATTTAAAAAATGAATTCGGACTAAATGTAATAGTTGCGTTAAACAAATTTAATACAGATTTAAATGAAGAAATAGAATTTGTAAAAAGTAAACTTGAAGAAAAAAATGTAGAAATGAGCTTAGTTGAAGGATGGGCGAAAGGTGGAGAAGGAGCAATTGACATTGCTCAAAAAATAGAACAATTATCAAAACAGCCAGAAAACTTTAAATTTATATATGAAGATAATGACTCTATAAAAACGAAAATTCAAAAAGTTGCAACAAAAATATATGGTGCAGAAGATGTAGAATATTTAGCTGAAGCAGACGAACATATAAAACAAATAGAAGACCTTGGAAAATCTGCTTTACCAATATGTATAGCAAAAACACAATATTCGTTATCAGATGACTCAAAAAACTTGGAATGTAAAGAACCATTTAAAATAACAGTAAGAGATGTAGCTTTAAAAAATGGAGCAGGTTTTGTTGTAGTAATGTTAGGTAAGATTATGACAATGCCAGGACTTCCAAAAAAACCGGCAGCAGAAGATATTTATATAGATGATGATGGAAATGTAGTTGGAATATTTTAATGAATATTTTGGAGGAGAAAGATATAAATATTGTAATTTGCTAGCCAAAAATCATCAATTTAAAATTGCATAAAAAATCCAAATTAAAGAGATAATACTTTTAAGGAGGATTTGATATGTATAATTTTAGAACAGATTTAGCTTTAGAAAGACGAGACATTTTTAAGAAAAATAATAACTTAGATGAAATTGATGGAGTTGAAACAGAAAATAAAGAAATAGACGAAAATTTAAAAGTATCTAAAGTAAAAATTACAAATCAAAATGGAGAACAAGCCATAGGAAAGCCAATTGGGGATTATATTACAATAGATATTAAAAAATTAAGAATTGCAGAAGAAGATGAAATTCAAAAATCTGCAGAAGTTTTATCTACAGAACTTAAAGAGGTAATAAATAAACATGTTCAGTCTAAAGATGATGTTTTAGTAGTAGGTCTTGGAAACATGTATGTTACACCAGATTCGTTAGGACCAAAGGTTATAAATGATATTGATGTAACAAGACATATTATTAAATATCTACCACAATATATAGACGAAAATGCAAGACCTGTAAGTGCAATATCTCCAGGAGTATTAGGAACTACAGGTATTGAAACTTTAGAAATTTTAGAAGGAATTGTAAATAATATAAAACCAAAACTTTTAATTGTAATTGATGCCTTAGCTTCAAGAAGTATAGAAAGAATAAGTAGCACAATACAAATTTCAGATACAGGAATCGTGCCAGGTGCCGGTGTTGGAAATACAAGAAAAGAGCTATCTCAAAGGACATTAAATATTCCAGTAGTTGCAATTGGAATTCCAACAGTAGTTGAAAGTGCAGTTTTGGTAAATGACTGTTTAGATTTATTTATAGAAAAATTACAAAATGAAGCAAAATCAAATGATTATTTAAATAAACTTAAAGATCAAGACAATTATGAAGAAATAAAAGAAGCATTAAACCCAAATGATTACAATATAATAGTAACACCTAAAGAAATAGATGAGCTAATTGATAATATGTCAAGTATTGTAGCAAGGGGGATTAATATGAGTTTGTAGTAATAGGAGGTGAAAAATATGAAATATAAATGTATAATATGTGGTCACATTTATGACCCAGCAGAAAATGATGGAGTAGCATTTGAAGATTTACCAGAAAATTGGGTTTGCCCAGTATGTGGAGTAGATAAAACTCAATTTGAAGCAATAGAAGAATAATTAAAGTATTTAAAGTGCAATTTTCACCTTTTAAAGTGCAAAAATTGCACTTTAAATATTGATATTATATCTTATAAGTGGTATAATAGAAATGTAGGAGGTATTTCTAATGGATAATAAAAATAATTGGAATTTAGAATTATCAGAGTACATTAAACAAGGCGAACCAAATCAACAAGAGAAAGCTAAAACTTGGGAAACAGCAATTGGTTTGCAAGATGTAGATGGATTAAAACCTTCAAAATATCTAATAAAAACTGCTAAAGAACATATCGAAGGAAGTATCGATATTAAAGAAGTAAAAATAAGAATAGATGAATATTATGAAGTTCAAGACAGTAGAAAAAATTTCGAAAAAGAAAATGAAGAAGCAGATAAAGTTGCAGTAAGAATAGCAGAAATATTAAATGAAAAAGCATTTAATTTTTCAGAGGCAGAGCTATTAAATATTCATAAAAGATTATTTAGAGATATATTTGATGGAGCAGGAGTATATAGAGATTATAATTTTACTAAAAAAGAATGGGTATTAAATGGAGATACAGTAATATATGCACCATTTGAGACTATAAAAGAAACTATAGAATATGATTTAGAACAAGAAAAAAATTTTTCATATAAAGATTTAAGTATAGATGAAGCGATAAAACACTTATGTAGATTTACATCCAACATATGGCAAATACATCCATTTTGTGAGGGAAATACAAGAACTACAGCAGTTTTTATTATAAAATATTTAAGAACTTTTGGATTTAATATAAATGATGAAGTATTTGCTGAAAATTCATGGTATTTTAGAAATTCCTTAGTAAGAGCTAATTATAAAAACTTTGAAAAGAACATATTTGAAGATACATCTTTTTTAGAAAAATTTTTTTATAATTTACTAACAAATGCTAATAATGAATTAAAAAATAGATACACACATATAGATAATATTCAAAGTGCAGATAATGCAAATTTAAAGTGCAAAAATTGCACTTTAGAAGAACAAGTTATTTTAAATATATTAAAAACAAATCCCGCAACAACCCAAGAAGAAATAGCGCTTCAAATTAATAAATCCTTAAGAACAGTAAAAACATATATGATGCAGATGCAAGAAAAGGGTTTAATAGAAAGAAAAAACGGAAAGAAAAATGGGGAATGGGTTATAAATTAAGTTAATAATAAAAGTTATAAAAATCTCTTTTTTGTAGATAATAAGCAAAAAGGAGATTTTTTATTTGTGCTAAACATATAAAAAATCTGTGTTATGAGAAAGTATAGGAGATTTTTTATGTGGGACCAAAATATAGAAAATGTATTAAAAAAATTTAATACAAGTAAAGATGGACTGAGTTCTAAAGAAGCCAATCAAAGGTTATTGTCAAATGGTAAAAATGAAATTCCAAAATTTAAGAAAAAAACAATTTTGAATATTTTTATAGATCAATTTAAAAGCCCAATTATACTTATTTTAATAATAGCAGCAGTTTTTGCAATATTAACAAATAGCAAAGCAGATTGTACATTTATATTAATTGTTATATTTATAAATGCAATTATTGGAACATACCAAGAATGGAGCTCAGAAAAAAGTGCAGAGAAATTGCAAAATATGATAAAAATAAAAACCAAGGTTTTAAGAGATGGAGTAATTCAAGAAATTCCTTCAGAAGAAGTAGTAATAGGAGATATTGTAGATTTAGAATCAGGCTGTAAAATTCCTGCAGATTTAAGATTAATAGATGCAAAAAAATTACAAATAGATGAATCTATATTAACTCGGAGAAACAAACTCTAAAAATAAAAATACTGAAACTTTAAACAAAGATACAGAATTAGCAGAAAGAGCAAATATAGCATATGCAGGAACAGTTGTAACAAATGGTAGAGGAAAAGGAGTAGTTATAGGAATAGGAAAACACACAGAATTTGGAAAAGTCGCAGAAAATGTGCTTCTTTCAGAAAATACAAAATCTCCATTAGTTATAAAAATGGAGAAGTTTTCTAAACAAATAAGTATAGGTTTTGTTTTTTTAGCAATTATATTATCAATAATACTTTATATAAAAAATTATACAATTTCAGATATATTTTCAAGTGTAATAGCACTTACTGTATCAGCAATTCCAGAGGGCTTAACTATTGCAATGACAATAGTACTTTCTATTGCATCAAATAAAATGGCTAAGAAAAAAGTTATTGTAAAAAAATTAAATGCAGTAGAAAGTTTAGGAAGTTGTACAGTAATTGCAACAGATAAAACAGGAACTTTAACTGCAAATGAACAAACAGCTAAAAAAATTGTTTTGCCAAATGATAAACAAGCATATGTAAGAGGAATTGGCTACAATGACTTAGGAGAAATTAAGTATGATAAAGAAGATGAAAATGAAATAAGAGAAATTACAAAAATGGGATTTATAAATAATGAAGCTATTTTAAAATTTGAAGACAATAAATGGTTTCACTCAGGAGATGCAATAGATATAGCATTTTTGGCTTTAGGTATGAAAATGCCAATTAAAGATACATCAAAAATAGAATATAGAATTCAATATGAACCATCTTTAAAATATTCAGCAGTATTTTATAAAGAAAATGAAAAAATAAATGCAACTGTAAAAGGAGCACCTGAGAGGATTTTAGAGTTTTGCAAATACATGAATATAAATGGAAAACAAGAAAAATTAGATAAAGAAAAAATATTAAAACAAAATGAACAGCTTGCAAAAGATGGATTTAGAGTAATTGGTCTTGCAAGTTCTAAAAATAAATTTTTAAAAGATAAAAAAGAATATGAAGAAAAAGATTTAAAAGAACTTACCTTTTTAGGTTTAGTAGGATTTGTTGACCCTATAAGAGAAGGTGTAACAGATGCAGTAAATATGTGTAAAACAGCAGGAATAACAACAATAATGATAACAGGAGACCAAAAAAGCACAGCTGAAGTTATAGGAGAAAGAATAGGAATAAATAAAATTTATTCAAGAGTTACACCAATGGAAAAATTAGATATTGTAAATAGCTTAAAACAAAAGAAAGAGTTTGTTGCAGTTACAGGAGATGGAGTAAATGATAGTCCTGCCTTAAAGGCTGCAAATATAGGAATTGCAATGGGAAGCGGAACAGATATAGCAAAAGAAACAGGAAATATGATAATTGCAGATGACAATTTTTCTACAATTGTAAAAGGTGTAGAAGAAGGTAGAAGGGCTTTTAACAATATAAGAAAAGTAATATATTTACTTCTTTCAACAGGGTTTTCTGAAATAATATTATTTGTATTATCTATAATATTTAATTTGCCAATTCCATTAACTGCAATTCAGCTTTTATGGCTAAATTTAATAACAAATGGTATTCAAGGAGATGCTTTAGCATTTGAAAAAGACACAGAAAATGTAATGAAAAAGAAAATAAAAGGACAAAAAGTGTTTGATAAATTAATGATACAAGAAATTGCAATATCATCTATTTTAATGGCAATTATTGAATTCATTTTTTATTTGTATTTATATAAAATAAAAGGGTTTGATATTATTTTAACAAGAACTTTTCTTTTAACACTTATGGTATTTATGGAAAATATACAAATTTTTAATTGTAGATCTGAAACAAAATCAATATTTGAAATATCAGGACTAAATAACAGGTTTTTAATTATTTCAATAGTTGTGACTTCTCTTATACAACTAATAATAGTAACAAAAGGTGCATTAGCAAGCTTTTTTAATCTTACAACAATTTCACTTGAAAATGCAGGGATGTTGTTTTTGTATACTATACCATTGTTAATTGTTATGGAGGTTTATAAAAAGTTTATTTAATATAATTAATTTCGACCATTTTATCGATATTGAAAAAATGGTCGAAATATAGTTTATATAATAAATAATTTTTTAATTTTTAAAGCTAATTATATATAAAATATGTGAATTTATATCATAAAATGCAATGTTATATTGATAAAGCTTTTCAGGTCCCATATTATCATTTGGGGTATCAGAACTAAGTACAAAATAATCATTTTCATCTATAATTGATGTATCAAAATCATAATCTGATAATCTTTTACTTGCTTCCATCCAACCTTTAAAATCTTCAAAATATAATTTTAGTTTTTCAATATTCTCGCTCCCAACTTTTGTATATAATTTTGAATTTTGGAAATCAGTATCATTATTTTCAGTATAATAATATTTATAATAATCAACATAACCTCTATAAGGGTGTTGTTCACTATAATCGTCTTTTTTATAGTATCCTTTTAAAATTCTTCTATCATGTGACAATAGTATATTTATCAATAATATAGTTAATATTATTAATATAAAAACACAAAAAAATTTTAATAATTTTTTTAGACCATTTTTCATACGGTGCCTCCTATTATTTATCTTTCCTTTCCTTTTTTAAATACTTACTACTTCTAGCTTCTCCAATACGAATAATACTTCCTTCTTTTATCATTTTACCAAGAACAGCCTCAACAGTAGTAGGACTGACATCAGGAAGAATTTTGCAAATTTCAGCTTTAGATATAGGAACAACACTATTCAAAATAGTTGCTTCAATTCTTGCTGTTTTGGTAATTTTTTTGCTATTTACTACATTAAATCTTTTATCTAATTCTTTATAACACATATAAAGTGTAGATAAAAAGTTTTCTATAAAAGGAACATAGTTATTTTTGTTTTCTTCCCAACCAATAGATGATTGCTCTAGTGAATCATAATAATATCCCTTCATATTATTTATTTGTTCTTCAAAAGATATATATTTTCCTGCATCAAATCCATTTTTATATAAAAGAAGCAATGATAATAATCTTGATAAACGACCATTTCCATCGCTAAACGGATGAATACACAAAAAATCTAAAATAACACAGGGGATAAGTAGTAATTGATTAATATTTGAATTTCCTCTTGCTTCCATATAGGCAAGAACTAATTGCTTTACAGCTTCAGGTGTTTCTTTAGCTGAAGTCGGTGTGAATCTAACCTTTCTATTACCTTCTTTATCTTCTTCTATAATATAGTTATTATTTTGTTTATATTTTCCTGCAAATTCATAAGCTGTATAATTCATCATAATTTCATGCAGTTTTAATATAGTATCTTCAGTAAAATCTAAATCATTATATTCTAAGTGAATTTTATTAAGAGCATCTCTATATCCTGCAATTTCAGCCTCATTATGATTTAAAGGTTTACTACTTTGATTTACAATTTCTGCTATACGTTTATCACTTGTAATAATACCTTCAATTGCATTAGAGCTTTTAACAGATTGAACTTTTGCAATTTTTTCAAGTTCGGTAAATATTTTTTGAAATTCATCTTTTCTAATATTAGAAGCTGTTTTTAATGAATATATTACTGATGTTAAATTTATTAAATTTGTTGGTAATAATCCATTATCTAAAAAAGAATAATCAAATTTTCTCATAATTTTTTATATGATATATTTAATAACTTAAATAATCATACACTCCCTTCTTTAAATTTTTATATGCATATATTCTGTCTTATCTGCATATATTTTAACACTTTTTATGCAGATAGTCAATATTATTGCATATTATTTAATGTTTTATATGCACAAATGTAAATATTATGTGAAAACTAAAAATACCACTTGCCAAAAATAATACTTTATGTTAGAATTAAGAAAAAATTAAGAAAAGAGGAATGAAAATGGATAAAGACACAAAAATTGAATTATTAAAAATTCTAGCAATGGTAGTAATTTTAATATTATTAATTATAGGAATTGTTTGGATGAATAGAGAAGACACAAGTAATACTACAAACGAAGTTGAAGCAACTGAATCAGAGCAAGAAGGAGAAGATGAAAATACAGAAGAAACAGATAGTGAAGAAGAAACATCAGATGAAAACACTGAAGGAGAAGAAGAAGCTTCAGAAGAAAATACAACAGAAGAAGGAACAGAAGGAGAAACAACAGATAATGAAAACAGTACAGAAGGTGAAAATACAGACGAAGAAGCTACAAGTACTGAAACAGAATAATGAGAATAACCACAGGTAAAAACGCCTGTGGCTTATTTTTTCTATCGATATAATAATTTGTTTTTTAGACATAAGGTATATGAAAATATAAACCATTTATTATACATATATGTACTAAACAAGTTAGTATAATTACATAAGTTAATCTTATATAATTTTTCATATAATAATGTATAATAGGAGGTACAATATGGAACCAATTCAAAGACTATATAAAAAAGATGAAATAATTACAAGAAGTTTACATATAGATGAAGATTTATATTTAAAATTACAAGATATTTGTGATAATGTATTTGATACTTCTATTAGCAAAATAGTAAATATTTGTGTAGAAACATTACTACAAAATAAAGATAATATAAAATTTTATAAAAAGCCTTATAAAGTAGATTCTATATATCGTTCAATTTTATTTAGAAAAGAGTTTTATGATGAGTTAATAAAAATAAAAGAGAAAACGGGAATATCATTTAGTAGATTAGTAAATGGAAGCATAAAAGAATTTTTAGATAAATATAAAGGGAAATATTTTGAATAAAAGTTAAAGAATTTAATTATAAAATAAGAAAATGCTTGTAGTTATTTATTTGCAAGAGCTGCGTAAGCGACCAACCGAAACGAAGTGAAGGGCGCATGGAGCAACTTTCATATTAATATTTTTTAAATATAAAAGTTGCGACACCAAAGCTCTAAAAATAAATAACTACAAGTATTTATTTATAAAAAAATAATCTTTAATATTTTTTTCAAAAAAATATTGTATTTTTCGACAAATTATAATAAAATAAAAGACATAAAATATACAAAAGAGAGAAGGGTAGTATAAAAAAGGCAATATATGTAGAAAACTTTTTTTAACTAGCATACTAAATATGACAAAAATAAGCAAAGGACAAGTAGTAAAATGTTATTAAAAAAAGATGAGGTGATATAAATGTTTCAAAATTTAAGTGGAACAGAAAGAACAAATGAGAATATAGGCAATACAAAAAATATATTGTCAAATGTAATTAAAAAGAAGTATATAATTTTATACATAGTAGTATTTATGGTGTCTATGGTAAATATGGGGTATGGAGTATCTCCGTTTAGTTTAGCAATAGTTGTAGCAGCAATAAGCAACGAAATTCCAATAATTGCAATTTTGGTTTTATCATTAATAGGAAACGCTATATGTTCAGGGATGTCTGGCACTATAAGTTATATTGTTACTTTATTAATATTTTTTGCAAGTATTTTTATAAAAGAACCAAGATACAATGATGTAACTAGAAACGAAAAAGTAATGCTTGCAAAACGAATATTTTTTGCAAGTTTAATAGTAAATATAGTAAAAATTTTTATAAACCAATTTTTATTATTTGATTTATTAACAGGAATATCAATGTCAATAATAACAGTTATTTTTTACAAAATATTTGCAAATTCCTTAACAGTAATTGTAAATTACAATGAAAAAATGGCATTTTCTATAGAAGAAGTTTTAGGGATGAGTTTACTTCTATCAATAGCATTATGTGCATTTGGAGACTTAAGTATTTTTGGATTTTCTATAAGAAATGTCCTTTCAATATTTATTGTATTAGTTTTAGGATGGAAAAATGGAATACTTGTTGGAACAACGGCAGGGGCAACAATTGGTGTTACTCTTGGAATTATAGCAAATAATGAGCCAATAGTTGTTGCGTCATACGCAATCTCAGGAATGATTGCAGGTATTTTAAACAAATTTGGAAAAATAGGAGTAATTGGTGGATTTGTTTTAGGAAATGTAATACTTTCTTATGTAGCAAATGGCTTAATACAAAATCTTATTTTATTTAGAGAAATATTAATTGCTGGAATTGCACTTCTTGTAGTACCAAAAAATATTAATTTAAATATAGAAAGTATAATAGGAAACAATAAATTTTTACCATTTAGTACATCTAGAAATTTAAATTCAAGCAAAGAAACAGTAATGCAACTAAATAATGTATCTAAAGCAGTAAAAGATATGGCAGATAGTTACAAAAATGTAGCTGCAACAGTAATAAGTGATGAAGATATAAGAGAAAAAAACAAACAAACATTTATAACAGAACTATTAAATAATATAGAGTATATGCAAGATAATATTTTATACGATAATATAGAAGATGTTGAAGGAAAAATAGTTGACGATATTTTTTCACTACTTATGGATAAACAGTTTATTAAAGAAAAAGACTTAATAAAAATTATGGCTGATAACAATAATTATGTTATAGGATTTAAAGAAAGTGAAGAAAAAATTACAAGAGATGTAGAAAAAATGACAAGTAGCATAAATTCAGCATATAGAGTAAGCAAAATGAATTTTATATGGAGTATTAGATTAAATGAAGAAAAAAAGAATTTCGAATCACAATTAAATGGGGTATCAAAAGCAATTTCAGACATTGCAAGCAACATAGATGAAGAAATAAAAAACGAAGATTTAAATAAAGAAGTTAAAGAACAAATTATTAAGTTATTAAAACAAAAAGAAATTTTAGTACAAGAAATTTCTATTAATAATAAAAAAGAAAATGAACCATATAAAATAAAATTATACATTGAAAAAACAGAAAAAGAAGATGTAGAAGAAACAATTTTAAATATATTAGATAAAATCTTAGAAGAAAAAGTTATAATTACAAAATACGAAGAAATAAAAGAAGAAAATGTTATAAGATATGATATATTATCTGATAATAAATACTTACTAGATATTGGACACAGTATTGCAATAAAAGACGAAATGCCTGTTTCAGGTGATAGTATAATTCAAACAAAATTAAAAGATGGAAAATACTTAATTGCAATAAGTGATGGAATGGGCTCAGGACCTGATGCTAAAAAAAGTAGCCAAGTAGTAATAAGTATGTTAAAAAGATTATTAGACTCAGGTTTTGAAAGAGATACATCAGTAGATTTAATAAATTCTAATTTATTAAATATTTCAGAAGATGTATATGCAACATTAGATATAGCAATAGTAGACTTATATAAAGGAAATATAGAATTTATAAAAAATGGGGCTTGCCCTACATACATAAAAAACAAAAAGAAAATACACATAATAAAATCATTAACATTACCTACAGGTGTAGTAAAAGAAGCAAGTGCAGATGTTTTTGATAAAGATATTGAAAATAATGACATAATTGTAATGATAAGTGATGGTATTTTAGATTCAAATGTAGAATATAAAAATAAAGAATTATGGGTAAAATATCTACTTGAAGATATGGAAAATACAAATCCGCAAAAAATTTCAGATATTATTTTAAATGAAGCAATAGACAATTCGTATGGAAAAGTAAAAGATGATATGAGTGTAATTGCATTTAAAGTAATAAAAAAGTAAAATAGAAATACATAATGAAAAAAATTTTTATAAAAAAGTATATAAAAATATTGGGAGAAAATAACATAAAGAAAGGAAGTAAGTAAATTGCCTAGAAAAAAGAAAGTAGTTATTGATTCTAAAATACAAGAATTATTAGATTATATAGGATTGGATTTAAATAAAATTCCAGATAATTTAAAAGAATACACAAAAATAAATTTTAGAACAGTAAAAGGATATAATGAAAAGAAATATAAGCAATACAGATATATAAATGTAAGTGATATTGAAATTTTACTATCACCAACAAACAGGATGGATTCAATAAAAGAAAAATATGAAAATGCGGAACCTTTATGTTTTTATTTAGATAGTAATAACGAAGAAAACATATTAAATCATACTACATTTTTAAGTATGTTAAATAAAACAAGTATTCCAGCAATAGAAGCAGTAGAAAAGGAACAAAAAGAACTTTCAAGGCAAATTCCATTTAAAGTAAAATTTACAGGAAATTATTTATGGCAAATATATTATTCAGAAGTATCAAATAAATACTTCATGCTTGTTCCAACAGAAGATTCTGACTATTCTACATTTTTCTATTTATTAAAAAAGAAAATAGAAAATAAAAAAAGTAATAGAATATTTGTGCCTGTAAGTGTTGTAGATTATGAGGGAAAAATTTTAGGTAGAGATGAAATAAAAGATTTAGAAAATTATTTATGGCTATTTACTAAAGATTATCCTTTAATATATGAAGTGTATGATAAAGTAGGAGATGTAACTTTAAATATTATAGGAGAAACCGAAATATACGAGAAAATAAAAACTATGTATAAAGTTAAATTATCTACTCCTAAAGAAGGAGATAAATTTTATAAATTATTAAAAGCTTTATTCATAATGCAAACTGAAATACCACATTACTACCAATTTCAAACAAATATAAATAGAAATGCTGAGATTCAATTTTACTTAGATAAAACTAATATAAAATATGAGCTTCTACCAGATTTTATTATGGAGCAGTATTCAAAATCTGTTAGTTTAAAAAATAAAGCTGTAACAGATTTAGAAGAATTAGATACAAAACTAACAAATTTACAAAAAGAAGCAAGTAGTTTAGAAAAGGAATATGTTGCAAAAGAAAAACAAATAACAACATATTTAGAATGTAAAAAAACTTTTTTTGGTAAAGTAAAATACTTCTTTAAATTAGGCAAAACTAAAAAAGCAAAAGATGAGAAATATAATGATGAAGAAATACAAGAAGACATTAATGAACATCAAGAAAAACATAAAAAAGAAAGATTTAAACTTGAAGAAAGAAATTATACACTTTATGAGCTAGAACAAAGTTATAAAGAACTAGACGAAAAAGAAGAACTAATAAAAAACAAAGTTATGGACATTAATGCTCTAAAATTAAAAAATAAAAACTTAAAAAAGAAGATAGAAAATGCAAGCAAATATATTGAAGAAATAAATAAACACAAAAAGAGCATATTTGAATTTTGGAAATATTCAAATAAAGATTCTGTTGCAACACTAGATGAGGGCGAAGAAGAAGAACTTAATGTAAAGAAAATAGAAAAAGTTTTCAATTATGAAGATGATTTTGAAAAATTTGGTGCATCAGCAGATAAAAATCAGAGAAAGAAATTTACAGATAGTGAATTAGATAGTAGCTTTATTGCAACTACAAGTATTTTATCTATTATAAACAAAATAAACTTAAAAGTTGCAGAAAATAAGGATATTTCTGAAGCACTTAAAAAAATTAAATTATCTAAAGCAAAAGATGATGACGAAGAAGATGATGATGACGAAGCTTTCAACATCTTTGGAAGAATAAAACAAACAAGTAATAAAGAAAGGACAATTGGAAACAAAACACATAGAGAAGCACCAAGAGATAAGTTTGCAATATTGGAAATAGAAAAAGGCTCAAAAGGTGTAGAATTAAAAAAACATTTAGAAGATGTAATAAAAAATTTAAAAACTGCAATGAAGAAAAATGCATTAAAAGAAGATATGTATGTATATAAAGCAACTTCTTCAAATATGGAATTCAATACATTTGAGACTGTATCACTAGATCCAGAAAAAGAATTAAATCAATTTTTAAAAACAAATAAATTAAATGAAAAAATTTATTTATACAAAATAAAATTACCTAAAGGTATGAATTTTATAGCATTTACAAATATTATATTTTATGATAATAAAAATATGACTTTACCTGTTGGAATGAATTTATCTTCAAAAATATTAATTGATTTATCTAAACTAGATATAAAAGAAAAAAATAAAAAAAGGTTAAATAAATTAGAATTTGAAGATACTGAAGATGATTTTTCTGAAATTATAGTTAGAAATATAGAAGTAAATGAATTAAAATAACTTATTTTCTAACCAAAAGAAGGAATGTGAATAAAATGTTAGATGGTAGAAAAAAGAAAGTATTACAAGCTATTGTAGAAGAATATATAAATACAGCAGAGCCAGTAAGTTCAAATGCTTTAATAACTAAATATGATTTAAACTGTAGTAGTGCAACAATAAGAAATGAAATGGCAGACCTTGAAAAAAAAGGTCTGCTAGATAAAATGCATACATCTAGCGGAAGAGTGCCATCTGCAAAAGGTTACAGATACTATGTTGATGAACTTCTAAAAGATGATAATATAAGTTTAGAAGAAGTTAAATATATAAGTGACAAACTAGAAACAAAAGTAAATGAAATAGAGGATTTAACTAAAATTACAGCAAATACAATTTCAGAAATTACTCATTACACAACAGTTACAATAGGACCAAAAGCAAATGAACAAATAATTCAAGAAATAAAATTTGTTTTACTTGGATCAAGGATGCTACTTGCAGTTATAATGACAGATAGTGGTATGGTAAAAGAAACAATAATAAAATTTGATGAAGATATAACAGAAAAGCAAGTAGAAACAATAAACTATATGTTTAACAATAAGTTAAAAAAACAGCCAATAGAAACCATAGATGTACCTTTAGAAGAATATTTATATAAAGAAATGTCTGATATGGTAAGGGTAATAAAACCAATTATAACTCAAATAAAAAAAGTTTTATTTGAAGATTCAGAAATTCATTTACATGGAGCGAGAAAAGAACTTGATTTACCAGAATTTAATAGTCTTCAAGTTGCAAAAAACTTTGTAAATATTTTAGATGAAAAAGAGTTAATTGCAGATATGTTAAATTCAGGCTTTGCCGAAGATATAAATGTGTATATAGGTGGAGAAGACGAAAAAGAAGAGCTACAAGATTTTAGTGTAATTACTTTTAAACACAAAGTAGGCAACAAGGATATGGGAACAATAGGAATAATCGGTCCAAAAAGGATGGACTATTCTAAAGTTATTTCTGTTATGAAATATATAAGCAAAAAACTTAATGAAGGAAAATAGGGCGTGTTATTTGGGACGTCCTTTTTTGATGTCATTTGGGACGTGCTTTTTTGACATTTTTATATAATAAAAAAATTAGCAAAAACACTTGACAAGTGCTAAATAAAGTTATATTATATATAAAGATTTAGCAAAGACACAAATAAACTGCTAAAATGTAAAGTAGGAAGAAAGGAGTCTGTATGGGAGAAAAAGAGGAAAAGCAAGAGATAGAAAATGAAGAAACAAATGATATAAAAGAAGAAATAAAAGACGAAAAAGAAAAAACTAATGCAGAAGTAAAAGCAGAATATGAAGAACTAAATGACAGATATAAAAGAATCTTGGCAGAATTTGAAAATTTCAAAAAAAGAAGCCAAAAAGAAAGAGAAGGCTTATATAATTTAGTTTTAGGGGATATAATATTAGGAATGCTTCCTGCAATAGATAATTTAGAAAATGCTGTAAAGGCAGAATGCAAAGATGAAAGTTACAAGCAAGGAGTAGAACTTGTAGAAAAACAATTTAAGGAATTTCTAAAAAAACACAATGTAGAAGAAATTCCAACAGTTGGGGAAACTTTCGACCCAGGACTTCATGAGGCAGTAAGTAGTGTACAAGATGCTACAAAAGAAAGCCAAGAAATTGTACAAGAATTCAGAAAAGGTTATAAAATAGGAAGTAAAGTTATTCGCCACTCAATGGTGGTAGTTAATCAATAAAAAATGTTAATTATGTAAGGGAGTAAAATATTAAATAATATATCCACTTACAAAAAAAGGGAGGATTTTAAAATGGGAAAAATTATAGGAATTGACTTAGGAACAACAAATTCATGTGTATCAGTTATGGAAGGAGGGGAAGCAGTTGTAATACCAAACGCTGAAGGAGATAGAACAACTCCATCAGTAGTTGCATTTTCTAAAAATGGAGAAAGATTAGTAGGACAAATTGCAAAACGTCAAGCTGTTACAAATCCAGATAACACAGTTATATCAATAAAAAGAAAAATGGGAACAAGTGAAAAAGTAAAAGTAGAAGGAGAATCTTTTTCACCACAAGAAATTTCAGCAATGATACTTCAAAAATTAAAAGCAGATGCTGAAAATTATTTAGGACAAAAAGTTACACAAGCTGTAATTACAGTACCTGCATATTTTAGCGATAGTCAAAGACAAGCTACAAAAGATGCAGGAAAAATTGCAGGACTAGAAGTTTTAAGAATTATAAATGAACCAACAGCAGCAGCACTTGCTTATGGTATGGACAAAGAACAAGAACAAAAAATATTAATCTATGACTTAGGTGGAGGAACATTTGATGTATCTATACTAGATATCGGTGATGGAGTATTCGAAGTTTTAGCAACAAACGGAAATACACACTTAGGTGGAGATGACTTTGATCAAAGAATTATAGATTATTTAGTTGCAGAATTCAAAAAATCAGATGCAATAGACTTATCAAAAGATAAGATGGCAATGCAAAGATTAAAAGAAGCTGCAGAAAAAGCTAAAAAAGACTTATCAGGAGTTGGACAAACAAACATTAACTTACCATTTATAACAGCAGATTCAACAGGACCAAAACATTTAGATGTAACATTAACAAAAGCTAAATTTGAAGAATTAATAAAAGATTTAGTAGATTCAACAGCAGAGCCTGTTAACCAAGCTTTAAAAGATGCAGGATTAACACCAGCAGATATAAATAAAGTATTACTAGTTGGAGGTTCTACAAGAGTTCCAGCTGTTCAAGAAGCTGTTAAGAAAATAACAGGAAAAGAAGCAGATAAAGGAATAAACCCAGATGAATGTGTTGCAATTGGTGCAGCAATTCAAGGTGGAGTTTTATCTGGAGATGTTAAAGACTTAGTTTTATTAGATGTAACACCACTTTCATTAGGAATTGAAACATATGGTGGAGTATTTACAAAATTAATAGAAAGAAATACAACAATACCAACTAAAAAATCACAAATATTCTCAACAGCTGCAGATGGTCAAACATCAGTTGAAGTTCATGTTTTACAAGGTGAGCGTGAAATGGCAGCATACAACAAAACACTTGGAAGATTCCAACTTACAGGAATTCCAGCAGCACCAAGAGGAGTACCACAAATTGAAGTTACATTTGATATAGATGCAAATGGTATAGTTCATGTATCTGCAAAAGATATGGCAACAGGAAACAGCCAAGATGTTGCAATTACAGCTTCAACAAATCTTACAGATGAAGATATAGAAAAAGCTGTTAAAGATGCAGAAGCACATGCTGAAGAAGATAAAAAGAGAAAAGATGAAATTGAAGTTAAAAATAATGCAGAAAGCTTAATTTACAACAGCGAAAAAACATTAACAGAATTAGGAGATAAAATCTCAGGAGAAGAAAAAGCTAAAATTGAAACAGAAATAGAAGCAACTAAAAAAGCGTTAGAAACAAACAACACAGATACAATAAGAGAAGCAACAGAAAAATTAACAAAAGTATTCTATGAAATGAGTGAACAATTATATAAAAATGCTAATCCAAATGCTGGTGCAGCAGAAGGTACTGCAGATCCAAATGCTACTGCAGGTGCAGAAGATAGCAACACAGCAAATGATGGAAATGTATATGATGCAGACTATAAAGTAGAAGATGAAGATAATAAATAAAACTTTTAAAAGGTTGGAAGGGCAAAATGCAAGTCCAACCTTAAACTTTAATAAATATTATATACAAACAAATTTTAAAGTTTGTTTTTTAGACTAATGGGAGGAAAAAATGCCAAATAAAAAAGATTATTACGAGGTATTAGGAGTAAATAAAAATGCAACAGATGATGAGCTAAAAAAAGCATATCGTAAACTTGCGAAAAAATACCACCCTGATGCTAATCCAGATAATAAAAAAGAAGCAGAAGCTAAATTTAAAGAAGTAAATGAAGCATATGAAACATTGTCTGACCCTCAAAAAAGAAGAATGTATGACCAATTTGGAACAGCAGACCCAAGTGGGGCAGGATTTGGAGGAGGACCATTTGGTGGAAATGGTTACTACCAATATACTTCATCAGACTTTGGGGATTTTGGAGATTTAGGAGATATATTTTCAAGCTTTTTTGGTGGTGGATTTGGAGGTCAAAGAGCAAGTTCAAGAAGAAACAATGGACCTCGTAAAGGTGAAGATTTAAATTTAAATATAGATATTTCTTTTGAAGAATCATTTTTAGGAGTAGAAAAAGAAATAACAATTACAAGGCAAGAAACATGTGGTATTTGTCATGGAACAGGTGCTAAAGCAGGAACTTCACCTGTTAAATGTCCAACATGCAATGGAACAGGGCAAGTTACAACTTTCCAAAACACAATACTAGGTAGAGTACAAACAACAAGAACATGTAATGAATGTCGTGGAACAGGAGAAATAATTAAAGAACCATGTGAAAATTGTCATGGAAAAGGAACAGTTAGAAAAACACCAAAGGTAAAAGTAAAAATTCCAGCAGGAATAAACAATAATCAAACAGTAGTACTTAAAGGAGAAGGAAATCCGGGAATAAAAGGAGGACCTTCAGGAGATTTATACATAACAGTTAGAGTAAGAAAAAGCTCTATTTATACAAGAGAAGGAAATAATGTTTATTGTAATATACCAATTACAATGACTCAAGCGGCATTAGGTACAGACCTTGAAATTCCAATGGTAGATGGAACAAAAGAAAAATATAAAATTCCAGAAGGAACACAAACAGGTACAGAATTTACAATTAGAGGTAAAGGATTTAGCAGTATAAATTCAAGCTCTAGAGGTAATTTTATATTTAAAATCGTAGTTCAAACACCAAAAAGATTAACAAAAGAGCAAAGAGATTTGTTTATTGCTCTTGCAAAAACTATGAACGAACAACCACCTGTAAAGAAAAAAGGATTCTTTGGATAAAAAAGGCAGAACAAATTAAGTTCTGTCTTTTTGTTTAAAATATAATTTTATAAAAATTTTTAAAATTAATTGATAAATTAACAAAAACATTGTAAAATAGCAATGGAAAGTAGGGAGAATTATAATGTTGCAAGCAAAGATGAATTAGAAGAACAAACTAAATTAATAAATTCATTTTTAAAACTTGCATATTGGTATTAAAACTTATAGCTCGTGTTATAATATTAATAACAACAAAGATTGGAGAAAAATAAAATGGAAGAAAGAATATTTGAGGGAATATATAGAAGAAACTCAAAAGGATTTGGATTTGTAAAAATAGAAGACGACGAAGAAGAAATATATATTTCAAAAGAACGCTCAATGCATGCTTTAAACGGAGATAAAGTATTAATAAAAATTTTAGAAAAAGAAGGTAATGGAAAAAGTAAAGAAGGTAAAGTTTTAAAAATACTTTCACACAATAAAAATACAATAGTTGGGACATTTCAAAATAACAAAAATTTTGGCTTTGTAGTGCCAGATGATTCAAGTTTTGGAACAGATATATTTATTTCAAAATCAAATTTTGGAAAAGCAAGAAATAACCATAAAGTATTAGTAGAAATTTTAAAATATCCAGAAAAAAATAAAAATGCAGAAGGTAAAATAATAGAAGTTCTAGGTAGACCAAATGAAGCAGGTGTAGATATGTTAAGTTTAATAAAAGAATATGGTCTGCCATCTACATTTCCAGATGCAGTTGTAAATGAAGCAAAATCAAAAGGAAACAAAATAGATGAAAGTAAAATAGGAACAAGAGTAGATTTAAGAAATGATATTATTTTTACAATAGATGGAGAAGATGCCAAAGACTTAGATGATGCAGTAAGAGTTCAAAAATTAGATGATGGAAACTTTTGCTTAGATGTCCATATAGCAGATGTAAGTCACTATGTAGAGCAGGATTCTTTACTAGACAAAGAAGCATATTTAAGAGGTACATCTATATATATGCTAGGTAGAGTAATTCCAATGCTACCAAGAGAACTTTCAAATGGAATATGTAGTTTAAATCAAGGAGAAGATAGATTTACTTTAAGTTGCTCAATGAAAATAAATAATAAAGGAGAAGTAATAGATTCTAAAGTTTATAAAGCAGTTATAAGAGTAACTGAAAGGATGAACTATAAAGATGTACAAAGTATTTTAGATAAGTCAGATGAAGAAGTATTAAAAAGATATGAAAAATATATTCCTGAATTCGAAAAAATGAGTGAGCTTGCACAAATTCTAAAACAAAGAAGAATAGAAAATGGTTACTTAAATTTAGATATACCAGAAAGCAAAATAGAGCTTGATGAAGAAGGTTTTGCAATAAATGTAAAGAAATATGAAACTTATTTTTCTCATGAGATAATAGAGCAATTTATGCTAACAGCAAATGAAACTATAGCAGAAAAATTTTATTGGCTAGATGCACCATTTATTTATAGAATTCATGAAGTGCCTGATATAGACAAGATAAAAGAGGCAAATAAATTTTTATATAATATGGATTTAAAAATAAAAGCAAATAAAGATAACATACACTCAAAAGCATTTGCTTTAGTTTTAGATGAAGTCAAAGGCAAAGAAGAAGAAAGAGTAGTTTCAAATTTATTACTTAGAACACTTAAACTTGCAAGATATAGTGACGAAAACTTAGGTCATTTTGGAATAGCAAGTAAATATTATGCCCACTTTACTTCACCAATTAGAAGATATCCGGACTTATTTATTCATAGAATAATATCAAAATATCTAGAAAATGACTATGATGTAACCGAAGAGTTTAAACAAAAATATAAAACAATAGCCAATCAAGCTGCAATTAATTCTTCTGAAAGAGAAAAAATTGCAACTACAACAGAAAGAGAAGCAGAGAAAATTAAAAAAGCTGAATATATGGAAAAACATATAGGTGAAGAGTATGAAGGAGTAGTTTCAAGCATAACATCATTTGGTATGTTTGTTGAGCTAGAAAATACAGTAGAAGGCTTAGTAGGTTTCCGTGACCTTGGAAATGAATATTTTATTTATGATGAAAATAATAAAATTTTAATTGGAGAACACACAAAAAAGACTTATAAAATAGGGGATATAGTGAATATAAGAGTAAAGACAGCAAATAAAATTTTAAGGCAAATCGATTTTGAATTAATTAATGAGCAATGATAAGAAATTAAGGAATATTATACTAACTTTAAATAAAGAAAATATTGCTTAAAATTCTTGAATTATTATGAAAATGTGATATAATACGAAGAAAGAAATTTATAATTAGGAGGAATAAAAATGGAATTAAAAGGATCAAAAACAGAAGCTAATTTAATGGCTGCATTTGCAGGAGAATCACAAGCAAGAAATAAATACACATATTTTGCAAGTAAAGCTAAAAAAGAAGGATATGAACAAATAGCTGCTATTTTCCAAGAAACAGCAGACAACGAAAAAGAACATGCAAAAATGTGGTTTAAAGAATTAAATGGAATTGGTACAACTGCAGAAAACTTAAAAGCTGCTGCAGAAGGAGAAAATTTTGAGTGGACAGATATGTATCAAGACTTTGCAAAAACAGCTAAAGAAGAAGGATTTGATAGAATAGCTTATTTATTTGAAGCTGTTGCAAAAATAGAAAAAGAACATGAAGAAAGATATAAAAAATTATTAGAAAATGTTGAAAATGGAACAGTATTTTCAGCAGGAGAAGTTAAAATATGGAAATGTAGAAACTGTGGTCATATAGTAGTTGGAACTAGTGCACCAGAAGTTTGCCCAGTATGTAGCCACCCACAAGCATATTTCGAAATAAAAGCTGAAAATTATTAAAAAATAAATGGCATAAAAATTACTAAAATAATGAATTTAAAAGCTGTAATGCGAACGCATTACAGCTTTTGCCTTTAAAATTAAAAATGATTTTTAATACAAAATTGATAAAAAGTATTGCTTTTTAATAATTTATGTGATAAAATAAAAAAGTGCCACTAAAAAATGGCACTTTATCAAAGGAGATGACAAATGAACACAATAGAAGACCAAATACAGAGTAGTAATTTACTTAAAATCAAAAAAATTATAGACCAAGATAATAATGGCGATAAATTTATTATTGTAAGAACAAAAAAGAATATAAATTTCATGAGGGAGTATAATCTAAATAATGAAGATGTAAAAGATATCATAAGAGGTCTTTCAATAGAGGATTGTTATTCTGGTCCAGAGAAGGATAGAGATTCGAAATATAAGGGATGGATATTTAAATTTAATCCTTTATTTGAAAATACAAAATTATATATTAAAATAAGAATTGAAAGTTCAGAAAAATCGGTTTGTTTGTCAGTACATGAATTTGGTAAATATGATGGGGGAATTTAAGATGAAAGTATATTGTCCATATTGTAAAAAAGAAGTAGAATATAAAATTGAAAAAAGAGATATTAAAATGTTTAGAGGTGTAGAAATAAACTCATACGAAAATGTTGCTATATGCAAAGAATGTAACGAAGATTTGTATATTAATGAAATCGAAAATAAAAATACTCAAAGAATATATGAGATTTATAGAAAAAAAGCAAATATTATTAAACCACAAGATATAATCAAATTAAGAGAGAAATATGATTTGTCTCAAAGAGAACTAACATCTATTTTGGGACTTGGAAAAATGACCATTAATAGATATGAAAGAGGGGGAGTTCCAACAAAATCTCAAAGTGATTATATAAAGCTATTAATAAATAATGAAAATGAATTTATGAATAAAGTAAAAGAAGCATATGAAAAAAATAATATAAGTAAAAAAACATATAATAAAATTGTCTCATATAACGAAGAAAATGATGTAAGTAAAGATGATATTCAAGAATTATATAGAAAATATATAAATAGCAAATTAAATAGGAGACCAGATATATACAATGGATACAAGATATTTGATTTAGAAAAAGTTGAAAATATAATTTCATACATTGCAAGTAAAGTGAGCAATTTTACTATTACAAGTATAAATAAATATTTATGGTTTATAGATATGTTATCATTTAAAGAGAGAGGAGTTTCAATCACTGGGTTAACATATCAAAATCAACAATTTGGTCCTACTATAATGGAACAAAAATATAATGAAATATCATTATTAGATGAAAAGTATACAAGAAACGAATATGAAGATGAAACTGGCACTAAGACATATATAACAAGTAATAATAATTATGATTTATCAAAATTAAATAAAAAAGAAATAGAAATAATAGATAAAATAATTAAAAGATTAAAAAATAAAAATGTGAATGAAATATCAAATATGTCACATGAAGAAGATGGATGGAAAAAAACTAAAAAATACGAAAAGATATCTTTTGAATATGCAAGTGATTTGAAAATAATCAAATAAAATATTAATGAATAACATCCCCCAAATTTGCAAATAATAAACAAAATTGCAAATTTGGGGGAATTATTTTTATGAATACAAAAATATTAAATATTGAAGGAGCATTATTAAACAAGCAAGAGCTCATGCGGGCATTTAGAAAAGGTAGCAAGCACTCATAATATAAAACAAAATTCAGATAAAAATACCTACCCAATACCAAGAATGCTAGAAAATTATAGTGTTATAAAAGAAGTATATAATTTATTAAATGAAAATGTAAAATCTAAAATTACTATTCATCCTGCAGGAGAGTGGCTTTTAGATAATTTTTATGCCATAGAAGAAATAACAAAATCAATAGAAAAACAGATGCCTTTAAAAAAATACAAAAATTTTGTAGGGCTTGCAAATGGTAAGTACCAAGGGTTTGCAAGAATATATGTACTTGCTTCAGAAATTGTAAATTATACAGATAACAAAATAACAAGTAAAATATTAGAAGAAAGCTTAAGAGCATATCAAACAAAAAAGAACTTAAGCATGGACGAGATATGGAACATAGGAATATTTATGCAAATTGCAATAATAGAAAATATAAGACAAATTGCAGAAAGCATTTTTGTATCTCAAATGGAAAAATACAAGGTTGAATCTGTAATAGAAAGATTAGTTGAAAATAAGCCAAAATCAGAGCAAAATTTTAGTTATTTTAAGACTAATGGAAAAATAAAAATAAATTTATATGATATAAAATATCCTTATGTAGAATACATGTCATATAAGCTAAAAAAATATGGGAAAAAGACAGAAAGTTTTTTAAGAGTTTTAGAAGAAGAAGTTGAAAAAACAGGAAGCTCGGTTTCAGAGATAATTAAAAGAGAGCATTTTGATATTGCTGTTAAAAAAATTTCTATAGGAAATTCAATTACATCTTTAAAAAAGATTCAAATTATAAACTTTTTAGAGATATTTGAAAAAATAAATAGTGTTGAAGAAATTTTAAGAAAAGACCCCGCAAAAGTATATGATAAGATGGATTATAGAACAAAAGAAGATTACAGAAATAAAATAAAAGAAATTTCTAAAAAAACTAAAATATCGGAAATGTATATTGCAAAAAAATTGCTTGAGCTTGCACAAGAAGGAGATATAGGCTCTAAAAAATCACATATTGGATATTATTTATTAGATAAAAATGTAAATATTTTATATGATAAAGTTCAATATAAAAATGAAAAAATTTTAAGTACAAACAAAAAAGTAAAAATGTATATTAGTTGGGTTCTTGTTTTAAGTATTATAATTTCAGGTGGTATTGCAGCTTTTTATCCACAAAGTATGCAAAATATGTGGATAAACCTTGTTTCATTTTTGCTTTTATTAATACCAATTTCAGAATTTATAATACAAATTGCTCAATATATATTAAGTAAATTTGTTAAACCAAAATTAATTCCCAAACTTGATTTTAATGATGGAATTCCAAATAACGAAGCAACTTTTGTTATAATTCCAACAATAGTAAGTACAAAACAAAAAGTACAAGAAATGTTTAAAAATTTGGAAGTAGATTATTTAGCAAATAAATCAGATAATCTATATTTTTGTTTACTTGGAGATTGCAAAGAATCCTCTAAAGAAATAGAAAACTTTGATTCACAAGTTATAAGAGCAGGATTAGAAGAAACGGAAAAATTAAATAAAAAATATCCAAATCAAAAGTTTCCTATATTTCACTTTATATATAGAAAGCGTATGTATAATAAAAGTGAAGGTTCATACCTAGGTTGGGAAAGAAAAAGAGGAGCAATTCTTGATTTTACAGAATTTCTACAAGGAAATATGGATGATGCAGAAGAACAAAGAAAATTTAATATAAATACAATAAACAATTTTAAAAGTAGGTTGCCAAATATTAAATATATAATTACATTAGATGCAGACACAGATTTGAGTTTAAATTCAGCTTTTGAATTGGTAGGAAGTATGGCTCACATTTTAAATAAACCAGAGGTAGAAGAAAATAAAGTAGTAAATGGATATGGTTTGATTCAGCCAAGAGTAGGAATCAATTTAGATATTTCTTATAAATCATTATTTACAAAAATATTTGCAGGAAGTGGCGGAGTAGATAGTTATTCAAATGCTATTTCAGATATATACCAAGATAATTTTGGAGAAGGAATTTTTACAGGTAAGGGAATATTTGATTTAAAATTATATACAAAAATATTAAAAAACGAAATTCCTGAAAATACAGTTTTAAGCCATGATTTATTAGAGGGAAGTTATTTAAGATGTGGTTTAGCATCAGATATTTTAATAATGGATGGGTATCCAACAAAATACACAAGCTTTATGTCTAGGCTTTCTAGGTGGATTAGAGGAGACTGGCAAATAATTAGGTGGCTTAAAAGTAAAAAATTAAATTTACTTTCTAAATATAAAATTTTTGATAATTTAAGAAGAAGCTTATTTGAGATAGCGACTATAGTTTCCGGAATCTATTTTTTAGTAGTTGGAAAAATATTTAATATAAATGTAACTTTTCCTATTACGCTTTTGGCTGTTATAACTGTTTTGCCATATATTTTAGAAATTATAAATTCAATAATTTTTAAAAGAGAAGGAGAACAAAAACAAAATAATTTTACCCCAAAAATAGATGGAAAACTTGCAGCAATATGTAGAGGATTTTTAACAATAGCAGTTATTCCATATAAAGCATGGACTAGTTTAAAAGCAATTTGTAAAACATTGTATAGAACAATATTTACAAAAAAGCACATGCTTGAATGGATGACATCAGAAGAAGCAGAGAAAAATTCCAAAGGTGATTTATTAAGCTACAATAAAGCAATGGTATTTAATATTTTATTTGGTGTAATTACAATAATTTATTTTATTTTAAATAGAAGTATTTTAGGTATTTTCTTAGGAGCACTTTGGGTAATTGCACCAAGTATAATGTGTTATATTAGTAAAGAAATTGAAGAAAAACAAGCAAAATCAGTATTAAATACAGAAGAAATTAGCTATGTTAAAGAAATAGGAAGAAGAACATTTGAATTTTTCTATGATAATATAAATAAAGAAAATAATTATTTAATTCCAGATAATTACCAAGAAGATAGAAAATATAAATATGTAGATAGAACATCATCTACAAATATTGGGTTATCTTTACTTAGTATTCAAGCAGGAATTGATTTAAATTACATTGAAAAAGAAGAGCGGAATAAACATTTTAAAAAATATTATAAATACAATAATGAAGTTAGATAAATGGAATGGACATTTATATAATTGGTACAATATAAAAACTATGAAACCACTAAATCCAAGATATATTTCAACAGTAGATAGCGGAAATTTTGTGGGGTATTTATATGTAACAAAAATGTTTTTAGAAGAGCAAAATAGGGAGGATTTAGCAGATACAATTAATGAAATAACTTCTATGATAGAAAATACTGATTTTTCAAAATTATATAGTAAAGAACACCGACTATTTTCTATAGGATTTAATATTGAAGAAAATAAATTAACAGATTCATATTATGATTTGTTAGCATCAGAAGCAAGGCAAGCAAGTTTAATTGCAATTATAAAAAGAGATGTTGATGTAAAACATTGGAATGCTTTAAGTAGAACACTTACAATTTTAAATAATAAAAAAGGTTTGATTTCATGGTCTGGAACGGCATTTGAATATTTAATGCCAAATATAAATATTCCAAGATATAAAGGAAGCTTAATAGATGAATCTATTAGATTTGCAATTATGAGTCAAATAGAATATGCAAAATTTTTGGGTACTCCATGGGGAATTTCAGAATCAGCATTTAATGTTAAAGATTTACACTCAAATTACCAATATAAAGCATTTGGAATACCATGGCTTGGATTGAAGCGAGGCTTAGCAGATGAAATTGTAATTTCAAGTTATGCAAGTGTACTTGCTATTACAGATAAGCCTAAAGAGGTTGTAAAAAATCTAAAAAACCTAGAAAAATATGGTATGTTTAATAAATATGGTTTTTATGAAAGCTTGGATTTTTCATACCAAAGACTACGCTCAAATGAAACTTCAAATGCAGTTAAAACCTATATGGCACACCATCAAGCTTTGATTTTGCTTTCTATAAATAACTTAATAAACAATAATATATTTCAGACTCGTTTTATTAAAAACCCTGAAGCAAAAGCAGTAGAAATATTATTGCAAGAAAGGATGCCAGAAACATTTATTGTAACAAAAGAGGAAAAAGAAAAACCAGAAAAAGGAAAATACAAAGATTATGAAAATTATTCAGTTGTAAGTTACAAAAAAATTGATGAAAGATTAATTAGGTCAAATGTAATATCAAATGGAATATACACAATAGGTATAAACCAGAAGTCACAAGGATTTAGTAAATGTGGAAATATATATGTAAATAGATTTAAACCAACAGACGATTACAATCAAGGTATATTTTTATATGTAAAAGACATTAATTCTAATAAAGTTATAAAAATGGGAGAAGAAGGCTCTTTAGTTTCATTTATGCCTGACCAAATTGGTTTTGAAAAAAAGGATGAAAATATAAAAACAAATTTAAAAATAACAATAGATCCAGAAGAAGCGGTTGAAATAAGATGTTTAGAAATAGAAAACTTATCAAATGAAGATGTGGAACTTGAAATTACATCAACATTTGAGCCAATACTTTCAAGCAAAGAGCAAGATTACGCTCATCCTGCATTTAATAATTTATTTTTAATTTTTGACTATGATGTAGATGAAAATATTTTAGAAATAAAACGCAAAAAAAGGAGCAATTCAGAACAAGAAGTATTTTTAGAAACAGCATTTTACACAGATAGTGAAACAATTGTTGATAATGAGTTTGAAATAGATAAAGAAAAATTTGATGAAAGAGGAAATTTAAATTTGCCACTAGCTGTAGAAAAATCTATTCCACTTTCTAAAAAAATTGGTCTAGTTACTGAGCCTATAGCTGTTCAAAGAAAAACAATAAAAATTGCACCTAAAGACATAAAGCATATCAATTTAATTATTTCTGTATCTAGAAATAGAGATTTTGCAATAGATAATCTAAAAAAATATAAAAATATAGAAAATGTTAAAAGAGCATTTGAAATATCTAAAGCAAAAGCAGAGGCTGAAAGTAGGTATTTAGAAACAAAAGCAAAAGATATAGAATTATATCAAAAGATTTTAGGATATATATTTTTTGATAATCCTTTAAGATGCAAGCAAATAAAGAACTTAAATAATTCTATATATTCACAAAGTGATTTATGGAAAAATGGTATTTCAGGAGATTTACCAATAATATTAGTTAAAATAAAAGATATAAATGATGTATATGTAGTAAAACAAATTTTAAAGATGTATGAATTTTTTAGAAGTAAAGATGTACAAGTAGATTTAGTTTTTTTAGATGAAGAAAAACACAGCTATGAAAATTATGTAAGGCAAGAAATAGAGGCTAAAATACTTGATAGGCACTTAGGATTTATGATGAACAAACAAGGTCGGAATCTTTTTACTTTCTAAAAATGAATTATCTAAGAAGGATTGGGATGTATTAAACTTTGTTTCATGTTTTACAGTAGATGCACATTTAGGGGATTTAAGTCACTTAGTTTCAGATTTAGAAGAAGAATATATGGGAAGCTTTCAAAATATTCCAGAAGAAGATTTTGAAACATCTATAGAAGAAGAATTTAAACCTCAAATAGATATTTTAAATAATGAAGAAATAAAGTATTTTAATGATTATGGTGCATTTTCACCTAATGGAAAAGAATATTTGATTAAAGTAAATAAAGAAAAACGTTTACCAACTGTATGGTCACATGTTTTAGCAAATGAAAATTTTGGAACTTTAGTTACAGAAAGTATGGGAGGCTACACGTGGCATAAAAATTGTAGGTTGAATAGAATTTCAAGTTGGTCAAATAAACCACATTTAGATATTCCATCAGAAGTAATATATATGGAAGATTTAAAAACAGGTAAAAGATGGTCAATGGGATTAAATCCAATGCCAGATGAAAATGATTATAGTATAATTTATGGATTTGGTTATTCAAAATATATTCATGAAAGTCAAGGAATAACTCAAGAGTTAGAAATATTTGTTCCAAATGAAGATACTTTAAAAGTAAATATATTGAAATTAAGTAATAACACATTAGAACGCAAAAAATTAAAAATAGTTTACTATGTAAAGCCTGTACTTGGTGAAGAAGAGGTAAAATCAGATGGCAAGATAAAAATAAATTATGATGATAATGCTAATATGGTATTTGCAGAAAATCTTTATGAATCAGATTTTAAAAGTAAAGTATATGTATCAAGTAGTGAAAAAATAAAAAGTTTTACAGGAGATAAAAAATTCTTTTTAGGAAATGGTGGTTTAAGTAATCCAGATGGATTAAAAAAGGTAAGATTAAATAATAACTTAGGATTTGACTCAAAATCTTGTATTGCAATTCAAATAGAAGTTGAGCTAGATAGTATGTCTTCAAAAGAAATAGTGCTAAATTTAGGGGCAACAAATAATATAATAGATGGAAAAAATATTAGCTATAAATATAGCAAAATTCAAAACTGCAAGCAAGAGCTTGAAAATGTAAAAAGAAAATGGAAAGATATTTTAGAAAAAGTCCAAGTATATACTCCAATAGAATCTATAAATATAATGCTAAATGGGTGGGCTTTGTATCAAACAATTGCAAGTAGATTATATGCAAGAACAGGATTTTATCAATCAGGTGGTGCATATGGCTTTAGAGACCAACTTCAAGATACTTTGTGTTTAAAATATATAAATCCTGAAATGATAAAAAATCAAATAATAAAGCATTCTGAGCATCAATTTATTGAAGGAGATGTAGAACACTGGTGGCATGATGAAACAGAAAGAGGAATAAGAACAAGGTTTTCAGACGATTTGTTATGGCTTGCATATTTATGTTTAGAATATATAGATATAACAAATGATAAAGAAATTTTAAATATAAAAACTCCATATTTACAAGGTGAAGTATTAAAAGACAATGAAGAAGAAAGATATGATAAATTTACAAAATCAAATATTACAGAGACAATTTATGAACACATTATTAGAGCTATAGAAAAATCTTTAAATTTTGGTGAAAATGGACTTCCTAAAATTGGAACAGGAGACTGGAATGATGGCTTTAGTGAAGTTGGAAATAAAGGAAAAGGAGAAAGTGTTTGGCTTGGATTTTTCTTATATACAATAATAGATAGATTTTTACCATATATTGAAGAAAGAGGAGAAGCAGATAGAGTACAAAAATATAGAAAAATACTTCAAGATTTAAAAATAGCATTAAATTCTAAGGGCTGGGACGGAAGATGGTTTAGACGCGCATATATGGATAATGGAAGTATTTTAGGAAGCATTGAAAACGAAGAATGTAGGATAGATAGCATAGCTCAAAGTTGGTCAGTAATATCAAATGCAGGAGATGAAGATAAAAAATTACAGGCGATGGAAAGTTTAGAAAATCACTTAGTAGATAAAGAAAATGGAATTATAAAACTGCTTGACCCACCTTTTGCAAATGGTGAACTAAATCCGGGATATATAAAGGCATATTTACCAGGAGTTAGAGAAAATGGAGGACAATACACACATTCAAGCATATGGGTAATTATTGCAGAAACACTTTTAGGATTTGGAGATAAGGCAGGAGAGTATTACAGAATGATAAATCCAATAGAACATTCAAGAACAAAAGAATCTGCAAAAAAATACAAAGTTGAGCCATACGTTGTAGCAGCAGATATTTATGGAGCAGGAAACTTAGCAGGTAGAGGTGGATGGACATGGTATACAGGGTCTTCAAGTTGGTTTTATAAAGCTGGTATTGAATATATTTTAGGATTGAAAATAAAAAATAATACTTTAAGTTTAAATCCATGTATTCCAAAAGATTGGAAAGAATTTAGTATAAAATACAAGTTTGAAAGAAGTATTTATAATATAAAAGTAAGTAACCCAAATAGTAAAAATTACGGTATAACTGAATTTAAACTAAATGGAGAAAGTGTACAAGAAAAAGAAGTTAAATTAATAAATGATGGTAAAGTTTATGATATAGAAATTATTTTATAAATTAATATATATAAGTTATATTATAAATTAAAATTAAGATAGTATAATTATAAATAATTTTATTAATAACACAAAAAAGCACATTTCATTTATTTGAAATGTGCTTTATATATAATTTTAAACTCTGGTAGCGAAGATGTGATTCGAACACATGACCCTTCGGGTATGAACCGAATGCTCTAGCCAACTGAGCTACTTCGCCATAAACATTAACTATTATAGCTAGTTTTTGCTCATTTGTCAAGAGTTTTGTTTAATTTTTTATTCTGCTATTTTAAAATCGTATGCATTTGCAATGTCTGATGTTGTTGCTGCATCAATTTCATTTGTTTCGCCATTATCTATAGCAGGAATAATTCCTTCTAATCTTGCATATTCTGATCCATCTTGATTTGTGAAAACAATTGTTATTTCTTCTCCTTCATATCTGCTTCCAGTATTATTTTCGATTGTGGCTGTAAGTCTAGTAATTCCACCTTCAGCAATTAACTTGATGTCTTTTATTGTCATTCCTTTGTATGTTTTTGGCTCTGAAAGTTTTGAAGAAGTATTTTCCTTTACTCCATTTTCAACTTTAGCATTTTCTGTATTATTTAAATCTATTAAACTATATTCAGGTAATGGTTGTTCTTCTACAACTTCCTCAGTAGATGTATTGTCTGTAGTTTGTTTTGAAGTGTTTCCCTTTCTTACTTTAATAAATATACATACAGCAATGATTATTAATATTATGATAATTGCTATAGGAATACCTGATGATTTTGCTTTCTTTTTTTGTTCTGACATAATTTTTTATCCTCCTTTGTTTAATTTTTTTCTTACTAATTTATTTAAAGATAAATTAGCTTAGTAAAATTTGCTAAAATTTAACTATTTTTATAATATCATTAAAAAAAAAATTGTCAAGAGTTTTAAAAAATTTTCTTAATCAAAATATCATAATTTATTGTTATATTAATACAAATTTAGTAATAAGAAAAAATTAATTTTTTAAGAAGTTATTTGAACTTATGTAAATAAAACTTGCAATATATTGAAATTTGTGGTATAATATTTTGCGGTTTTGCTAAAAATACTAAATAAAGGAGAGTGTATATTATTTTAAAACCGAAATTATTGACTTATATGAGGAGCTTAGTAAAACTTTTAACCATAATATTATTAGGTTTTTTATTCATTTTTATAATAATGCTTGTAAAATATAAACCAGTATATGAGGTTACAGTTGCAGGAGAAAAAATAGGCTATATAAATAATTTAAATGAATTCAAAAGTGAAGTAGAAGAACAGATAATAAATAAAGAAGAAGACAATGTTGCATATACTTCATTTGTAAATGAACCAGAATATGAACAAAGATTAATTACAAGGCAAAGCAAGGTGAATAATTCAGAAATTTTAGATAAATTAAAGCAAAACAATACAGTAACAACCTATAAATATTATGAAGTATCCTTAAATAATGAAACAAAAACATATGTTAATACATTAGATGATGCAACAAAAATTGTAGATGAAATAAAAGAACAATTTGACACAGAAGAATTAGAACTTGATATTCAAATAAATGAAGAATATACTGAGGATATTGCAAAAATAAATACAGATTCATTACAAAATGCATCAATTACAGTAGAAACAGCTGCAGAAGAAATTAAAGAAGAAAATGAAGCAATCGCTGTAATAAATAATGTAAAACTAGCAGTTCTTCCAGTTAATGGAAGAATAAGTTCAAGATATGGAGAATCAAGCTCAAGAAGAAAATCTACTCATACAGGATTAGATATAGCATGTAGCTCAGGAACTGATATAAAAGTTGTATCAAAAGGTATAATAACTTTTGCTGGAAGATCAGGTTCTTATGGAAATCTTGTAAAAGTAGATCATGGAGAAGGTGTAGAAACATGGTATGGACATTGTAGTAAAATATATGCAAATGTCGGAGATGAAGTAAAACCAGGAGATGTAATAGCAGCAGTAGGTTCAACAGGAAATTCTACAGGACCACATTTACATTTCGAAATAAGAATAAATGGTTCTACAGTTAATCCACAAAAATATGTATATTAAAAAAAGTGTAATAATTTATTTATAAAAGCTGCGTAAGCGCTCAACCGGAGCAAAGCGTAGGGCGGTTGGAGCAATTTACATATAAATAATATAATTTGTAAATTGCGACACCAAAGCTTTTATAAATAAATCATTACACTATTTTTTAGTTAAATATTTACAAATGAAAAATTTAAATATATAATTTTAAAAAAGTAGAAAGGAAATGGAAAAAATGGCAAATTCAAAATTAATAGTAGTAGAAGGAGCACAAGGAGCAGGAAAAACAACTTATACAGATTATATAAGATATTCTTTAAGTTATACAAATTTATATAGATTATGTGGGACATCAGATAGTACTATAACAGGATTGCAAAAAGCAAAAGATATGTATAATTCTTTATTAGATTATGTAGAAGGTCTTCAAAATAAAAGTATAAATTTACTTTTTGACAGAACATTTTTTACAGAAGAAATATACTGTAGATTAGGAAAAAAAGAATATTCATTTACAGAAGTATATAATAAATTACTAGAAAGATTAAGCAAATTTGATTTTGAAATTTATTACATAACTTTATATTTAGATGATGAAAATATATTTCAGGAAAGACTAAACAGAGACGGAAAAGCAGTATTTGAGGCATCTAAATTTGGTGTAGAAAATAGTATTAATCAACAAAAAGAATATTTAAAAATGGCAGATGAAATAAAAGAAAAATATCCAAACATAAATGTAATTAATATAAATACAAATAAACCAAAAGAAGATGTAGAAAAAGAAATACGCAGTAAAATAGGATATTAATTAAGTAAATAAATAAAAATTAACATAGAATAACTTTTATCAAAATAAAATAATTACAAAAATATTTGAAAAAGTTGGAAATATAATGTATAATATTAAAGATGGTGCATTATTCTAGTCATATTTTTATTGTGAGGGTGGGGCTAAAAATCCACTAAAGGGCACATAAATTAGGGCTTCTGGTTTGTGCGCGAAATGCCAGTTTTGTGTGTGAGTTGGAAGAAAGAGGTACGGGTATTGTATAATGGCATATACCAAAACCCCTTACTTCGCCGAAACTTAAAAAATATTTTTAAGTATAACCTATACTGAGTGCCAAGACACAAAATGTATAGAGTAGCCTGTCTTGAGTGAATGTATTGGAATTATTTAAACAAATATGAAATTGCATTTGCAAAAGAGACTAGCAATAAATAAAATATGTTAAGGAAAACTTCTAGAATGTTTGCTTCAAATTAAAAGCAAGAAAGCTTAGGGATTAAGGTACGGATTTAAGTGGCGATCTGGTGTCTAAAGTATTCTTTAGATGTTTTCTTTAAACGGAAACGGCTATATAGTAATGTATAGTAGAAAATAGAGAAATTCAACTAGACCTAAACCGTAAAATTTACTTGAGTTTTTACCATCTATTAAATAAAACAATAGGGCAGTTGTATAGCTGCCCTACAAATTGTAAAAGGAGGAATTGTTAGTAACAAAAACTAACGAGAAAAAAAGTGCAAAAAAAGAAAAATTCAAATACAAATATAAAATGGGCAATTCAAGCATTTGCATTAACATTTGTTTTATCAAGTATAGTATCATTTATATCAAATAATGGAGTAGAAAAATTAAATTTATTTTCATCAATTATAATTTTAATTGTTGTTATACTAATAGGAATATTATTTGATATGTTAGGAATTGCAGTAACTGTTGCACCAGAAGATGACTTTAATGCAAAAGCAACCAAAAAAGCAAAAGGAGCAAAATCTTCTTTAATGCTTATAAAAAATTCTTCTAAAGTTGCCAATATATGTGCAGATGTAATTGGAGATATTTGTGGAGTTGTAAGTGGGGCAATAAGTGCAATGATAGTTTTAAAAATAGTAAGTATTTATAATATTTCAAATAATATACAATTTATTATAAGTGCATTAGTTGCATCTCTAACAGTAAGTGGAAAGGCTTTAGGCAAAGAAGTTGCAAAAAGAAATTCAACTCAAATTGTTCATATGGTTGGAAAAATAATTAGTAATTTTAAAAATGAATAACATAAAATTTAAAATATTATATTGTTTATAATTTATGCTATGTAAATCAAGTCAAAAAAAATAAAAATACTTCTTGCCAAACTTCAAAATTTATAGTATAGTATGCAAGGTTGTAAAAAATGAAGAAAGGAAGTAGAGGTGAAAACATTTTTTGATGGAGTATTTATATCAAAAAAACATTTAGAGGAGGCAGGTATAAACTACCCCATAAAACTCGAATATTACAAAACGTCTGGAGAAGAAAATGTTAAAAAATATGGAATAGAAGTAGTAAAAACAGAATATTTAGATGGCAATGTTAAAATAGAGACTAAAGAAGTTAAAGATGTATTTGCAAATAAAGAAGAACAAGAAAAGGTATTAACTATTTTAAGAAATAATGAAGTCACTCCAATCGGAGTTGAAGATGTTTTGCATGATTTATTACAGGTATGATTAAAATAATGTAATAAAAATTTAAGGGAAATGTCCCTAAAAGGTAGTATAATAAAAATACTATCTTTTTTAATTTTTTTGATTAAAAGTATAATATTAAAAAGTTTATATTTATATATTTTGAAGTGAATTGGGGGGACCGTTTTAGAAAATGTTATGAACAAAGTGAATTACATTTTCTTAAATGGGGATAACGGAAAAATATATAAATATAAACTTTTTAGTAAAAAACATTGGAATTAAAGAAAAAGATAAAAACATATTGTTAAAGTTAAATTTTTATGATATTATAAAAAATAGAGAAAGGAGCTAACTTATGGCAGACAAATTAATAATAGTAGAATCACCGGCAAAAGCAAATACTATAAAAAAATTTTTAGGTGGAAGCACCAAAGTAGTTGCTTCAATGGGACATATAAGAGATTTACCAAAATCAAAATTAGGAATAGATGTAGAACACGATTTTGAACCAGAATATATAAATATTAGAGGAAAGGGAGACTTAATAAAAAGTTTAAAGCAAGATGCAAAATCAGCTAAAAAAGTATATCTTGCAACCGACCCGGACCGTGAAGGAGAGGCAATAGCGTGGCATTTAGCAAATCTTTTAGATGTAGATAAAGAAAAAATAACAAGAGTAACATTTAATGAAATAACTAAAAAAACAGTTCAAAAATCAATGCAAGAAGCAAGAGATATAGATATAAACTTAGTAGATGCACAACAAGCAAGGCGTGTTTTAGATAGAATAGTAGGGTATAAAATAAGCCCTGTATTATGGAAAAAAGTAAAAAGAGGACTATCTGCAGGACGCGTTCAATCAGTTGCAGTAAAACTTATAGTAGATAGAGAAGAAGAAATAGAAAACTTTGTACCAGTAGAATATTGGAATATATATGTAAATTTGCAAGATAAAAAATCTAAAAAAGAATTTGAAGCACATTTATATGGAAAAGACGGTAAGAAAATAGAACTTCATTCTAAAGAAGAAGTAGATGAAATTTTAGAGCAAATAGAAAAAAGAAAATATATAGTAACAGACATAAAAAAAGGAGAAAAGAAAAGAACTCCGGCACCACCATTTACAACAAGTACAATGCAACAAGAAGCATCAAGAAAATTAAACTTTACATTAAAAAGAACAATGTCAGTAGCACAAGTATTATATGAAGGAATAAAATTACCAGAAGGTCATACAGGTTTAATTACTTATATGAGAACAGACTCAACAAGAATTTCTGAAGAAGCAAGAGCAATGGCAAAAGATCAAATTGTATCAACATATGGAGAAAAATACTATGAAAACAGATACTACAGAACAAACAAAGATGCACAAGATGCACATGAAGCAATAAGACCGGCTCATGTAGAATTAGCACCAGATGATATAAAAGAATATTTATCTCCAGAACAATATAAATTATATAAGTTAATTTACAATAGATTTTTAGCAAGCCAAATGGCTCCTGCTGTCTATGATACAATGCAAGTAGATATAAAAGCAAATGGATATGATTTTAAAGCAAGTGGACAAAACTTAAAATTTCAAGGATTTATGGCATTATACGTTGAAGGAACAGATTTCAAAGAAAAAGAAGAACAAGCAATGCTTCCTGAGCTTGAAGTAAATCAAGAAGTTCAAAAACTAAAAATAAATCCAAAACAAAGCTTTACAGAACCACCTCCAAGATATACAGAGGCAAGTTTAGTTAAAGCATTAGAAGAAAAGGGAATAGGAAGACCAAGTACTTATTCTCCAACAATTACTACGATTTTAGACAGATATTATATTCAAAAAGAACAAAAACAATTAGTTCCAACAGAGCTTGGAAAAGTTGTTAATAAATTATTAATAGAAAACTTTTCAGATGTTGTAAACGAAGAATTTACTGCAAATATAGAAACTAGATTTGATAAAATAGCAGAAGGAAATGAAAAGTGGAAAAATGTAATTAGAGAATTTTATGGACCATTTATTAAAGAAGTAGAAAAAGTAGAAAAAGAGTTAGAACATGTACAGTTACAAGATGAAGTGTCTGATGTAATATGTGAAAAATGCGGAAGAAATATGGTTTATAAATATGGTAGATTTGGAAAATTTTTGGCATGTCCTGGTTTTCCTGAATGTAAAAATGCAAAACCAATAGTAGAAACAATAGATGTTCCATGTCCTGTTTGTGGAGGAACAGTAATAGTTAAAAAATCAAAAAGAGGTAAGAAATTCTATGTTTGCGAAAATAATCCAGACAAATGTAACTTTATCTCTTGGAACAAACCTAAAAAAGGCGAAAAATGGGATCCAGAGGAAGACAAAAAGAAAACTCAAAAAAGAGCCTCAAGAAGGAAAACTTCAAAAAAGAAAAAGACTAAAACAACTAAAAAGAGTACATCTAAATAGAAATTTGCCAAAAGTAAAATTCTTAAATCTAGTTCGCTATATAAAGTAAAATATTATGACTAAAAATGAGGAGAAAAAATAGTTATGATAAAAGAGCAAACTTACACAATAAAAAATCAAGATTCATTTGAATTGAAACACATATTTGACTGTGGTCAATGCTTTAGATGGAATGAAGAAATAGATGGAAGTTATACAGGAGTATTTAAACAAAATGTATTAAATGTACAAAAAAATGAAGATGAAATTATATTTACAGGTATTGTAAATGGAGATATAAAAACAGTTGTAGAAGATTATTTTGATTTAAAAAGAGATTATTCTAAAATAAAAAAAGAACTTTCTAAAATAGATACAAATGTTAAAGAAAGCATAAAATATGGAGAAGGAATAAGGATTTTAAATCAAGAATTGTTTGAGACCATTTTATCATTTATAATATCTGCAAATAACAATATTCCAAGAATAAAAGGAATAATAGAAAGAATTTCTAAAAAATATGGTGATGAAATAAAATGGAAAGGAAAAAGTTATTATACATTTCCAACACTTAAACAGCTAAAAAATGTAACCATAGAAGATTATAGAAATTTAGGAGCAGGCTTTAGAGATAAAAGACTTTATGAAACTGTTAATATATTATATGAGCAAAAAGTAGATACAAAAAAATGGTATCAAGAAAAAGATACTTTAAAAGTAAGAGAAGAATTACTTACTCTTTCCGGAGTAGGACCGAAAGTTGCAGATTGCATATTACTATTTTCGGACCTAAAAAGATTTGATGTATTCCCAATAGATGTATGGGTAAGGCGTGTAATGAACGAACTTTATATAAATAATCCAGATGAAAAAAAGGTAAGCAAAAAGCAAATAGAAAATATAGCTAAAGAAAAATTTGGAAATCTAGAAGGATTAGCACAGCAATACTTATTTTATTGGAAAAGAGAAGCATAAGGACGGACCTAATAGTGGGTCGTCTTTTTTTTTGTCAATTGGGGTCAATTTAGGTATTATTTTTTCTAGTACATAAAATATTTACATAAATTGACAAATTAAGAAAAATATGTTAACATAATTAGGAGGTGAATTGAAAATGTTAGAAGAATTAGAAATAGATAAAGAATTAGAAAAAGATAAAGAATTAAGAAAAGCAATAAAAAAATTAATAGGTGAAGGAAAATTTGAAGAAGCAAGAACAGAAATGCAAAAATTAGATCTAGAAGCAGACAAAATTATTATAATATCTTTAGAAGTTTTAATAGCAAGAAAAGAAGAAAATAGAAAAAAAGAGAAAGAATTATTAGAGATGATATTAGAACTAGAGCCTGAAGATGTAAAAACAATGAGTAGTTTAATAAGAATAGCAAGAGAAAAAAATGATAGAAAAACAGAAAAGGAACTATTAGAAAGACAATTAGAAATAGAGCCTGAAAATACAATAGTAATTAATAATTTGGCAAAGATAGAAGAAAAAAGCAATATAGATAGAGCAATAGAATTATTAGAAAAACAATTAAAACTAGAGCCTGAAAATATAGTAGCAATGAGTACTTTAACAAAATTGGTAAGAGAAAAAGGAAATACAAAAAGAGAGAAAGAATTATTAGAAAAAAGATTAGAGCTAGAACCTAAGAATGCAATAGCAGTAAGTAGTTTAATAAGAATTACAAGAGAAGAAGAAAATAAAGCAGGAGAAGAAGGAAATATAGAAAGAGAAAAAGAATTATTAGAAAAAGAAAAAGGATTGTTAGAAAGACAATTAGAAATAAACCCTAAAAATACAATAGCAATGAGTAGTTTAATAGTAATAGCAAGAAAAGAAGGAAATAGAAATAGAGAAAAGAAATTGTTAAAAATGCAATTAGATATAATGCCTGATAATGTTATAGTTATAGAAAATTTAATATCAATAGAGAAAAACGAAAAAAGAAAACAAGAATTAACAGAAATGCTAGAAAATATAAAAACAAATAAAATGGAAGGTGACTTTAACGAAATATTTACAGAAGAAAAAGAAGAATTAGATGAAATAGGACAAGCAAGAGAATTAATAGAAAAATCAGATTCAAAAGATATGTTAAATAAAATAGAAGAAATAAAAGAATTAATAAAAGAAGAAGATGCTACATTACAAGTATTAATTCAATCAGAAGCAGCATATAAGGCAAAAATATATAAACAAGCAGAAGGATATTTAAAATTACATAAAAAAGAATCAAAAGAAGACAAAATCGCATTAAAGGCAATAAACAAAGCATTAAGTATATTACAAGTAAAAAATAAATTATATGATGCGTTAAAATGGAAAGAAATTTATGACGAATACGAAAAAGCAAGAGAGGCACAAAGTAATGGACAGACAACAAATGAAGCAACAAATAATAAAAAAATACAATTAGATGACCAAGAAAGATAAAAAATAATGGCTATGGGGGATTTTTAAATGTATTCTTATGAAGGAAAAAGCAGTGGAGAAGAAAGAATAAAAGCTGAGAAAGACATAGAACAGATAAATGATTTATTAATAATAGCAAGGCAAAAAAAAGATAAAAAGGAAGAAAAAGAATTATTAGAAAAAATACTGCAAATAGATCCTGAAAATGGAAAAGCAAGGAGTACTTTAATCACTATTGCAAGACTAGAAAAAGATAAAAAAAGAGAAAAAGAATTACAAGAAAAAATATTAGAACTAGAACCTAAAAATGTAAAAGCAATAAATAACTTAATAAGAATTGCTAGACGAGAAGAAAATATAAAAAAAGAAAAGGAATTATTGGAGAAACTATTAGAAATAGAACCTGAAAATATAAGAGCAAGGTATATCTTAAAGAAAATATTAAGAAAAGAAAAAAATAAAGAATTAGAGACAATAAGACAATCAAGAGAATTAATAGAAAAATCAGATTCAAAGGATATGTTAAATAAAATAGAAGAAATAAAAAAAATAATAGAAGGAAAAGATACCACATTACAAGTATTAGTTCAATCAGAAGCAGCATATAAAGCAAAAATATATAAACAAGCAGAAGGATATTTAAAAGTACATAAAAAAGAATCAAAAGAAGACAAAATTGCATTAAAGGCAATAAACAAAGCATTAAGTATATTACAATTAAAAAATAAATTATATGATGCGTTAAAATGGAAAGAAATTTATGATGAATACGAAAAAGCAAGAGAGGCACAAAGTAATGGACAAACAACAAATGAAGCAACAAATAATAAAAAAATACAATTAGATGACCAAGAAAGATAAAAGATAATGGTTATGGGGGAATTTTAAATGTATTCTTATGAAGTAAAAAGTGAAATAGAAGAAAGAATAAAAGCAGGAGAGAATTTAAAACAGATAAATGAAGATACAAAAATTTCTATATCAACTTTAAAAAAATGGGAAAAGGGAATAGAAATAAGAAAAAAAGCAAAAAGATTAATAAAAAAAGGAAAAATTGAAGAAGCAAGAACGGAAATAGGTAAATTAAGTCCAAAATCAAATGAAAATGTTATATTATCTTTAGAGACTTTAATAGCAAAAAAAGAGAGAAATATAAAAAAAGAGAAGGAATTATTAGAAAGACAATTAAAAATAAGTCCTAAAGATACAAAAGTAATGAGTAGTTTAATAAGAATAGCAATAAAAGAAGAAAATAAAGCAAGAGAAAAGGAATTATTAAAAAAAATATTAGAATTAGAGCCCACAAATATAAAAACAATATATAGTTTACTGAGAATAGTAAGACAAGAAGAAAATAGACAAGAAGAAAAAGAATTATTAGAAAAATTGTTAAAAGTAAAACCTAAAAATGTAAAAATAATGAGTTGTTTAATAAAAATAGCAAGAGAAGAAGAAAATAGAACAAGAGAAAAAGAATTATTAGAAAGACAATTAGAAATAGATCCTGAAAATGTAATAACAATTAAAGAATTAATAAAAATAGCAAAAGAAGAAGAAAATAAGGCAAGAGAAAAGGAATTATTAGAAAGACAATTAAAAATAAATCCTGAAGATACAATAGCAATGAGTGAATTGATAAGAATCGCAGCAGAGGAAGAAAATAAAGTAAAAGAAGAAGAAAGAAAAGCAAGAGAAAAAGAATTTAATGCAATAGTGCAAGCAAGAGAATTAATAAAAAAATCAGATTCAAAAGATATGTTAAATAAAATAGAAGAAATAAAAGAATTAATAGAAGGAATAGATGAGACATTAAAAGTATTAGTTGAATCAGAAGCAGCATTTAAAGCAAAGATATATAAACAAGCAGAAGGCTATTTAAAAGTATATAAAAAAGAATTAAAAGAAGACCAAATTGCATTAAAGGCAATAAACAAAGCATTAAGTATAGAACAAACAAAAAATAAATTATACGATCCATTAAAATGGAAAGAAATTTATGATGCATACAAAAAAGCAAGAGAGATGCAAAGTAAAGAACATACAACAAATGAAACAATGAATAATAAAAAAATACAATTAGATGCACAAGAAAGATAAAAGTGATATAATATTTATGGAGGAATCAAATGTATTCTTATGAAGTAAAAAGTGAAGTAGAAAAAAGAATAAAATCTGGAGTGAGGTTGAAAAAGATAAATGAAGACACAACAATATCTTTGTCGACTTTAAAAAAATGGAAAAAAGAGATAGTAATAAGAAAAAGAGCAAAGAACTTAATATTTGAAGGCAAAATTGAAGAAGCAAGAATAGAAATAGGCAAATTAAGTCCAGAATCCAATAAAAGTGTTATATTATCTTTAGAAAGCTTAATAGCAAGAAGAGAAGGGAATAAAGAAAAAGAAAAAGAATTATTAGAGTTAGTATTAAAATATGAACCTAAAAATGCAATAGTAATAAGTAGCTTAATAAATATGGCAAGAGAAAAAAATGATATAGAAAAAGAAAAAGAACTTTTAGAAAGACAATTAGAACTAGAACCAAAAGATACAATAATTATGAGTAGTTTAATAAGAATAACAAGAGAAGAAGAAAATAAAGCAAGAGAAGAAGAAAATGAAGAAAAAGAAAAAGAATTATTAGAAAGAGAAAAGGAACTATTAGAAAGACAATTAGAACTAGAGCCTAACGATACAATAGCAATGAGTGGCTTGATTGTATTAGCGAGGGAAGAAAACGATACTGAAAAAGAAAAACGACTTTTAACACGACAATTAGAACTAGAACCTGAAAATGTAAAAACAATTAGTAGTTTAGTAAAAATTGCAAGAAAAGAAGGCAAAATAGAAAAAGCAAAGGAACTATTAGAAAAGAGATTAAAAATAGAGCCTGACAATATAATAGCAATAGAAAGTTTAATAAAAATTGCAGAAAATCAAGGAGATATAAAAAGAAAAAAAGAATTAAAAGAAATGTTAGATTCTATAAAAGAAAATCAAACAGAAAAATATTTTAGCACAATGATTACAAGAAAAAATAAACAAATAAATGTGGTAAACCAAGCAAGAGATTTAATAATAAGGTCAAATACAAAAGATATGTTATATGTAATAAGTACAATAAAAAAATCAATAGAAGGAGAGGATGCTACATTACAAGCACTAGTTCAAGCAGAAGCAGCTTTAAAAGCAAAGTTATATAAACAAGCAGAAGGATATTTAAGAGCACACAAAAAAATATTAAAAGATGATGAAATTGCTTTAAAGGCAATAAATAAAGCATTAAGTATAATACAATTAAAAAATAAATTATATGATACATTAAAATGGAAAAGTATTTATGATGAATACGAAAAAGCAAGAGAAAAAGAAATTTGTGAATCTAAAGGTAAAAGAAAAGATAAAAATAATGAATATATACAAGAAGAAACAATAAACAATAAAGAAATACAATTAGATGAAGAAGGAAGATAAAATAAGCAAGAATAATAAAAATTCTTGCTATTTTTTTTTATTTAATGTAAAATAAGAAAAAATAAAGTATAGAACAGAAAGAGGAGTATATATGTACTTAAAAAGATTAGAATTACAAGGGTTTAAGTCTTTTGCAGACAAAACGGTATTAGAATTTATGCCGGGAATTACAAGTGTTATTCGGGCCAAATGGGTCAGGAAAAAGTAATATTGCAGATGCAATTCGTTGGGTACTTGGAGAGCAAAGTATGAAAGAACTTCGTGGAGGAAAATCAAGCGATATTATTTTTGCAGGAACTCAAAATAGGAAATCTCTTGGTTTTGCAGAAGCAAGCTTAGTATTTGATAATTCAGATGGAAAACTACCAATAGAATATCAAGAAGTAACAGTTACAAGAAGAATATACAGAAGTGGAGAAGCAGGATATTTTATAAATAAGGTTCAATGTAGATTAAAAGATATAGTAGAATTAGTTATGGATACAGGAATTGGTAGAGATGGATATTCTATAATTGGACAAGGAAAAATTGATGAGATTTTAAGTAATAAATCAGAAGATAGAAGAAATGTATTTGAAGAAGCAGCCCGGAATTGTAAAATATAGAACAAGAAAAGAAGAAGCAGAAAAAAAGCTAGAACATACAAAATTAAATGTTCTTAGAATAAATGATATTTTAACTGAAATAGAAGGAAATTTAGAGCCACTAAAAGCTCAATCAGAAAAAGCAAGAAAATACATAGATTTAAAAGCAGAACTTAAAAACATAGAAGTAGGGTTATTTTTATATAATATCGAAAAATATAAACAAGATTTAGAAAAATTAAAACAAGATATGGAAGTTATGGTAAATACCCATAAATTAGAAGAAGAAAAACTTGAAAAAATTAAAACTTTAAAAGAAGAATTAAAACAAAAAATAGATGAGCTAACATTAAATATAGAAGATACTCAAAATCTAGGATTTACAAGCAAAACAGAAATTGAAACATTAACATCTGATATAAATGTTTTAAAATCTAAAATTCAAAATAATGAAGAAAACAAAACAAGATTTAATGAAGAAATTGAAGAAATTAAAGCCAAAATACAAAAAAATCAAGAAGATATTGAATCAAAATTGAGTAAAAAAGACAGTTTAAAACAAAACAAGGAAAGATATGAAAAAGAACTTTCAGAAAAGCAGAGTAAATTAGATGAAATAAGTAAAACACTATCTGAAAAAGAACTTGAAATAGAAGAAGACAAAAAAATGCTTGACAAAAATATTGATGAACTATACGAAATAGAATCAAATTCAAATGAACAAAATGCCAATATTACAAACTTAGATAAGAGAAAAAAGCAAATTGAAAATGAAATACAAAACAATATTTCAGAATTAGATAATACAAGATTTTCTAAGGAAGAAATAGAAAAAGGATTTAATGAAGTTCAAACAAGTAAAAACAAAATAGAAAAAGAATTAGAAAGTATAAATACTAAGAAAAAGCAAATTGAAGAACAGGTCAAATCAATTGATATAAAAATAAATAACAATATAAGAGAGCTTAATTTTAAAGAGTCAAAATATAAATTTTTAGTAGAAACAGAAAAAGAAAAAGATGGATATCAAAGAAGTGTAAAAAGTCTTTTGCAAGATTGTGAAAAAGTAAAAGAACTAGGAAAAGGTGTAAAAGGAGCTTTAGCAGAGTTACTTGATGTTCCAGAAAATTTAGAAACTGCAATTGAAATGGCATTAGGATTAAGCTTGCAAAATATAGTAACAGAAAGCGAACAAGATGCAAAAAGATTAATAGAACATTTAAGAAAAAATAATTTAGGAAGAGCGTCTTTTCTACCAATAGCAACAATTAAAGGGAAAAAATTAGATAAAATAAAAGGAAATAATCAAGGCGTTTTAGGAATTGCATCAGACTTAATAAAATTTGACAAAAAGTATGAACAAATTATTTTAAATTTACTAGGTAGAACAGTTATCGCAAATAATATGGAAACAGCAATAAAACTTGCAAAAGAAAATGGTTATACATTTAGAATTGTAACTTTAGAAGGAGACATTATAAGTACAACAGGCTCTATGTCTGGTGGATCTGTAAGCAAAAAAACTGTAAAAATTCTAGGTAGAAGTAAAGAAATAGAAGACTTAGCAAAACAAATACAAAAGCTAAAAAAAGAAGGAGAAACACTAAAACAGAAAAAAGAAGAAATTTTAAATTCTTCAAGGGATATATATAATAAAGTTCAAGAATTAGAAAATTCTAAACAAACAATAGAAATAAAATATAATGTAGAAAAAAATAAAATAGAAACAATAAACGAAAATATAGAAAAATTACAAAAACGATTAGAAAAACAAAAACAAGAAAAAGAAGATGTTGAAAAACAAAAACAAGAGTGCTTAAAAATTATAGAAGACAATAACATAAAAAAACAAGGAATTGAAGATGCAAATACTACATTAAGAGCAAAAATAGATGAATTTAAAGACTCTAATAAAGATACACAAAAAATAGTAGATGATTTAAATTTTGATATAACAAACTTAAAAATATCAGTTTCTTCATTTAACGAAAGTGAGCTTTCTATTGACGAAATTGCAGGTATGCTACAGGAAGAAATAGAAAATCAAAATAAAAATATTTTAAATAAGCAAAATGCTATACAAAAAATGACTGATGAACAGGTTGAATTTGAAGAACAAATAAAGAATAATAACCAAAAAATAGAAGAAATAAAAACAAAAGTTAGCCAAAGTACTGAAAATACTGCTAAAATGAAAGAGGAAAGAGCAAAAGCAAATGAAAAACTATCAGAGCAAGAAAAAGAAGAAGTTGAACAGTTTAAAATTATTGAAGATTTGAAAGCACAAATAGTAAAACTAGATGTTAAAAATACAAAATTAGATGATGATTTAAATTCAGTAATTACATCCTTATGGGATGAATATGAACTTACTCCAAATGCTTGTGAAGGATTTGAAAAACCAACAAATGTATCTCAAACAACTAAAAAAGTAAATAATTTAAGACAAGATATAAACAAACTTGGTAGTGTAAATGTTGATTCTATAGAAGAATATAAAAATTTAAAACAAAGATATGATTTTATGTGTGAACAGCGTTTAGATTTAGAAAGTACAATGGCAAAATTAAGAGATATGATTTCAAGCATTACAGAAAATATGAAAACTCAGTTTAAAGAAAAAATGGATATTATAAACCAAAACTTTAAAGAGACCTTTAAGGAATTATTTGGAGGCGGAGAAGCAAAAATTACAATTCAAGATGAAAATGACATTTTAAATTGTGAAATAGGAATTGCAGTTCAGCCACCAGGAAAAAAACTTCAAAGTATGGGATTACTATCTGGTGGAGAAAGAGCCTTTACTGCAATAGCACTTTTATTTGCAATTTTAAAAATGAACCCTGCACCATTTTGTGTACTTGATGAAATTGAGGCAGCTCTTGATGATGTAAATGTTAATAGATATGCAGAGTTTTTAAAGAAGTTTGCTAAAGGTACTCAATTTTTAGTAATTACTCATAGAAAAGGTACAATGGAGGCAGCAGACACAGTTTATGGTATTACAATGGAAGAAAAAGGTATTTCTAAACTACTTTCTATGGATTTGAAAAAATAAAATGTATAAAATTAGAAAAAGATGGTAAAAATTTTAATATACAATAAAATTATTTAAGGCATACAGTTTGAAGAAAAACAAGAAAGGAAGATATTTCTTATGGAAAAAAGCCAAATGAAAAATATTGTGGTATTAAAAAATTTACCATCTAATTTAATAGAAGAAGCAATTGTAATTTTAAAATCAAATAAAACTGCAAAAAAGTTAGAATACATAGATAAAAAAGAAAACATAAAAGATAAAGTAAATGCAAACGATTCTAACAATTATATTGTAAGAGAAGCAGAAAGCGTTATATCTAATTATATAAATACAATGGAAAAAAGCGAAAAAAGTGAAAATGGAATTAGAGTAAATAGAAGATACAAAAAATTAAAAATTTATAGTATAATTGTAACAATTGGGTTATTTGTATTTATGATAATATAAGCTTGGCAACTATTAATTATTTTAATATAAACTTAAGTATTACTTTGTAAATGCAACTATTAATTATTTTAATATAAGTTCAAGATATACTTTGTAAAGCAACTATTAATTATTTTTCTAAAATTGGTGGATATCCTTACAAAGGGGGACCGATTTTAGAAAAATAATTAATATTTGCATAGGCAGAGTATTTTTTTTTGTAATAATAAAAGAAATTTTCACATATAAATTAAACAAAGAAAAACAAAGGAAGCGGTGAGATTATGGAAAAAACGATGTCTGTTGAAGAAAAAATAAGGAGAGCAGAAGAAATTTATAACAGAAGAAATGGAGGTTCATATTATACATATTCAAAACCAAAAGAGAAAAAAGGACCTAGTTTTACACAAAGGATGATAAAGCAAATAATAATATGTCTTATAATATATGGAATTTTTTATGTAGTTACAAATAGAGAATATTTTTTATCAAATGAGTTTAGAACAAAAGTAGAAGAAGTTGCATCACAAAATGAATATTTAAATAAAGCATACAATTATGTTGCAGGTTATGTAGGAAAATATTTTAATATAGAAGATACAATAAATGAAGAAAATGGGGCAAATGAAAACAATGAAACTAGCAATGAAAATTCAAATGAGGAAGCAGAAGAAACTGTAACTAATGAATCTACACAAGAAAATTTAAGTGAAAATATAGGAGGTGCAGAAGAAGAAGTGGCAAGTAATCCTGAAAAAACTCAAGAAGAACAAGATGTAGAATATATAAAAAATAACATAAGCTTCATTTCTCCAATTGAAGGAAAGATTAGTTCTACTTTTGGGTGGAGAAATCCAACAACAGCTAGCGTTCCAAAATATCATACTGGACTCGATATAGCTGCAATTCAAGGAACAGTTATAAAATCTGCAACAGATGGAACTGTTATTTTAGCATCATCTGAAGGAGACTTTGGAAATCATTACAAAATAGAAGTAAATGGAATTATTTTAATATATGCGCATTGTAAAAAATTATATTTAAAAGAGGGAGACAAAGTTACGCAAGGACAAGAAATAGCTGAAGTTGGAAGTACAGGGAATTCAACACGGACCACATTTACATTTTGAAATAAGAAAAGATGAGCGTTTGATTGACCCTCAATTAATAATAGATATTTAAGGTAATTATGGTTTTTAGAATAGATTTAAAGATTTTTTTGTTTTTTATATTGTTTTATTTAACTAAACAAATTGAAATTTATAGTGTTGTTATGATATTTGCAATTATACACGAACTAAGCCATTTAATGGCAGGTATACTTTTAAAAATGCAAGTAAAAAGAATAACACTTATGCCAGTTGGTTTGTCTGTAGAGTTTAATTTAAGCCAAGACGATTATAATAGCAAAGTTTTAAAATCAAACAAGCTAGAAATTAAAAGAATAATTATAGCATTAGCCGGTCCATTATCTAATATTATAATAATGCTTATTACAAAAATACTTAAAATTAATACAGAATTAAGCCAAATTATAATATATTCAAATTTTTTAATTGCAATATTTAATTTCTTGCCAATCTATCCATTAGATGGCCGGGAGAATTTTGAAATCTGTTTTAAGTTTATTTGTAAATAAACAAAAAGCAAATACATATATAAATACAATATCAAACATTTCCTTATGTTTTGTAACTTTTATATTTAGCATATTAATTTATTATTTAAAAAATATAGCTTTGCTTGTAATTTTAATTTACTTGTGGTGTATAGTAATTAGAGAAAATAGGATATATAGGATGAAATCTAGATTATATGAATTATTAAAATATTTATAAAAAATATATACTTTTTTTTTAGTTTATGATATAATAATAAATAGAGTAGAAACGGAGGGAAAAAGTATGTTTGAAGTAAAATATAGTAAATTTTTAACAGTATTGCTTGTAATAATAATAATTGCAATAATTGGATTAGTAGGATATTTAGGATATAGTTTTTATAAAAATTATAATTTAAAAAAAGATGCAGATGAAAGTGTATCAACATTTATAGAAGAAGCAGGAGATAATAAAAATAATAATGATGGTGAAGGTGGTAGCATAGGTAACAGTATAAATGCTTCAGAAGCATCTAGCAGTAATTCAGAACATAAATATAAAGGATTTAATTATATTGGATCAATAGAAATTCCTAAAACAGATGTAAAATATTTTGTTTTAGAAACACCACCATCAGAGAAAAAATTAGACACAGCTGTTGTTGCATTATATCCTGAAAATAAAGCTTTAAATACTCCAGGAAATATTGTAATACAAGGACATAATTACAGAAATGGAACATTTTTCTCAGACAATAAAAAATTAACAAATGGAGACAAAATTTATATAACAGATTTAGAGGGAAACAGAATTACATATGAAATTTATAATACATTTTTAACATTAAAAAATGACACAAGTTTTTATAATAGAGATACAGATGGTAAAAGAGAAATTACATTATCATCATGTACAGATGCAAGTGATGACCAAAGGATAATAGTAGAAGCAAGAGAAGTAGAATAAAATAAGTAATATTTAAATAAAGGATTTTTCAAAAATCCTTTATTTTTTTTTGCATATCGTATATAATAATATCTATGGAGGTAAAGATATGGACAAGGCAAAAGCAAAAAAAAGAATTGAAGAACTAAGAGAAAAAATTTCATATTATGCAAAAAAATACTATGATGAAGATAAACCTGAAATAAGTGATTTTGAATATGATATGTTATTTTTAGAATTAAAAGATTTAGAAAAAAACTATCCTGAATTTATAACTCAAGATTCATATACCCAGCATGTAGGAGGAAATGTTAAAACAGGCTTTGGGAAAGTAGAACACAAAGTGCCACTTTTAAGTATGCAAGATATTTTTAATATAGATGAAATAGCAGACTTTGTAAATAAAATAAAAGAACAAGCAGAAGAAGAAAATATAGAAAATCAAAATTTTGTTGTAGAAACTAAAATAGACGGATTAACAGCATCTTTAGAATATAAAAATGGAATATTTGTAAGAGGCTCTACAAGAGGAAATGGTTTAGTTGGAGAAGATGTAACAGAAAATCTAAAAACAATAAAAAATATCCCTCAAAAATTAACGGAAAAAGTTACAATTACAGTTCGTGGAGAAGTATTTATACAAAATAAAGATTTTGAGGAAATGAATAAAAAAAGAGAAGAAAATGGAGAAGAAATATTTGCTAATGCAAGAAATGCTGCAGCAGGCTCACTTAGACAATTAGATAGTTCAATAGTTAAAAATAGACCATTAGATATTTATGTATATAATATTCAAGAAATAGAGGGAAAAAAGATTACATCACATTATGAAGCTTTGCAATATCTTGAACAACTAGGATTCAATGTAAATCCAATAAAAATATTGTGTACAAATTTAGAAGAAGTAAATGAAGCTATAAAAGAAATAGAAAATAAAAGAGATTCTCTTACATTTGGTATTGATGGAGCAGTTATAAAAGTAGATGATTTACCATTTAGAGAAATGTTAGGAGTTACAAGTAAAAACCCAAGATGGCAAATAGCATACAAATATCCACCTGAACAAAAATCAACAAAGCTATTAGATATAGTATGTAATGTAGGAAGGACAGGTGTAATAACACCACTTGCAATACTAGAACCGGTTGAAGTTGCAGGCTCAAAAATTTCAAAAACTACACTCCACAATGAAGACTTTATAAAAGAAAAGAAAATAAAAATAGGAGATACTGTAGTAATACAAAAAGCAGGAGATGTTATTCCGGAAGTTGTAAAAGTCTTAAAAGAAAAAAGAACAGGAAAAGAAACAGAATTTAAAATGCCAGAATTTTGCCCTGTTTGTGGAGCTAAAACTATAAGGCTTGAAGGAGAAGTAGCAGTTAGATGTTCGGGCACAGAATGTCCTGCTAAACTTTACAAAAATTTAGTACATTTTGTATCAAGAGAAGCAATGAACATAGAAGGACTTGGAGAAAATATAATTGGAGAATTATTAGACAGAAAATTGATTTCAAATATTGCAGATATATATAATTTAACTTTTGAACAAGTTAGTACTCTTAAGAAAAATGGTACAAAATTTGCAAATAATTTAATAAGTGCAATAGAAAATAGTAAGCAAAATGATTTATATAGATTAATTACAGCTCTTGGAATAATGCACATTGGAGGAAAAGCATCAAAAACACTTGCAAAAACATTTAAAAATATTGATAATTTAGCAAATGCAGAATATATAGAGCTTGCTCAAATAGATGATATTGGACCTACTATGGCAAAATCAATAACAGAATTTTTTGCAAGTGACCAAACTAAGGATTTAATAGAAAAATTAAAACAAGCAGGAGTAAATACAGAAATTAAAGAAACAGAAGAAACAGACGAAAGATTTTCAGGTAAAACTTTTGTACTTACAGGAACTTTAAAGAATTTTACGCGTGAAGCAGCAACAAATATTATAGAAAAATTTGGAGGAAAAGTTTCAAGTTCTGTTTCTAAAAAGACATCATATGTGATTGCAGGAGAAGAAGCAGGAAGCAAACTTACAAAAGCAAAAGACTTAGGTATAACAGTTTTAACTGAAAGAAGATTTATGAATATGATTAAATAAAATTAAAAAGATTATTAATATATAACAAAAAAATATAAAGGTTTATGGGTAACCTTTAAAAACCCAAATATTTTATACAGGGAATGAATTTAATTATGAATAAAGAATACACATTTGAAATGATGTATGAAGATTTAAGAAATGGGTACCAAATTTATTACACTTATGTAAGAAACAGATATTTATTGTTCAGAACAGCGAAAAACTGCTATACTCAAAAGCTTTTAAGCACTGACGATAAAAATCCTCAGCCTAAAACAACAATGCTTACTTTAAAAAGAGTAAAAGAGATGTTTGATTATATGGAGGATATAGAGTATAAGGTTTTATGAAACATTTAAAATATTTTATGAAAAGGGAAAATGTAATTTTTACAAAATATATTTTACTTTTTATAAAAGTTTTACAATATAAAGATAAATAAAATGATAAAATAGATTCGTTGTGTAAATATATGCAAAAACAAAAGATAAAAGTTTTCTAAAAACAAGTAGATAGAGAATATATTTGAATTGGAAGTATAAATATATATTTTATTTATTGAATAATTACAAAAATATAATATCATTTTTTACGACCCGTTTTATATTATAAAAATTTGTATGAAATGGTAAATAAAATTATCTATATATTTAAAAAGAAAACAAAAGTAAAAAAAGTACATAGTATAAAAAAGCGGTCATTGGGGACGTCCTTTTTTGACCGCTTTTAATTTTAAATTATGTTCTAATCAATTAAAAAAAGGTGGTCAAAAAAGGACGTTTCCAATGACCACTTTTTTTCATTACCTTAAAATATTCATTTTGTTTAATACATATTCTTCTTTTACTCGCATTTCTTTTTTTTCTTGTTCTTCCATGTGGTCATATCCCATAAGATGATAAAAACTATGTACAACCATATAACTAAGTTCTCTTTCAAAACTGTGTCCATATTCTTTAGCTTGTAGCTCTACTTGCTCAATTGAAATTACCATATCTCCTAAAATATCATTATAATCCCATTTGTTTTCACTTAATATTTTTTCTATTTCATCTTTTTCAAACATTGGAAAAGATAGAACATCAGTTGCTCTATCAATTCCTCTATATTCGTTATTTAATTTTCTTATATTTTCAGGATTAGTAAGCATAATACTTACAGATAATTTGTCATTTGGAAGATTTTCTATTTCAAAACATTTTTCTAATGTTTTAGAAATAATTTCTTCATATTTTTCGTTTTCTTCAATGTCAATATATTCTATCTTATACACTTTCTACTCCTATTTCAGTATTTTTTGAAATTTTTTTATATTTTCCTGTAGCAGATGTAAATCCTTTAATTTCTTTCATTGCCTCATAATCTACTAATTTTCTCTTATAGTATTTTATTAAGTTTGTATAGTCGTATTTTTCGCCTCTTATATTTTTCATATCATTTTTTATGAATAAAATTTCTTTTTGTTTTACATATTCTATAAAGTCTACATCTTTTAATTTACATATTTTTTTGTATTCACTCCAAAAGCTCTTAAATTTTTCTCTATCTTCTGATTTATCCCAATATACTTTTGTTGATAATAATTTTATGTTGTAATCTTCTATTAAATTGATTAACATATTGAATGCTTTTTCTCTTTTTGTTGCAATTTTTGTATCTTGAACTAAGCTTCTTGCATCTTTTAAAAGTTTCATATAACATTGTTCTGCAACAGTTAGAGGTAAACTATGTGTAAATAGTTTTCTACTTATTCCAAGTAATAACATATTTTTTTCTATCACATCTCTTTGGTCTAATTTACCTACTTCAAAAGCTTCATAATTTTCATAATCTTTTCTTATTTCTTCATATTTGTTTTCTTCTATACCGTCTTCTTGTCTTAATTTCATAAATAATATATTTTCTATGTATTCATTTAATGTGTTAAATATTTTTACATATACAAGCTCGTTTGAAGAATTATATCCTTTTGATGTATCAGCTAATTTTATAGAATAATTTTTTAATATTCCTTTATATAACCAATCCATTTTTTGGACATAAAATTTATTAAATTTTTCTTGTATTCTTTCTTTTCCGTTATTTTTTACAGTTTCACAATCTAATTCTATTAAAAATTTTTGTTTTCTAAATTTATATTCTACATATTCGTTTTCTTTTAACGAAATTACACCATAATATTTTGATAAAGCATTTTTTTCAAATTCTGTAGCAGTATTATTTTTTACTTTTTTATATATTGAATCCATTACATATTTATCTAAAGTCTCTAAATAAAGCTCATAAGCTTGATCATACTTTTTTTCACACTCATCACTATCTTCTTCTAGGAAATTTTCAAATGCTTTTATCATAGAGTTTCTTTTTAAGTTTATAAGCATTCCATTAATGCTTAATTTTGTTGGTAGCAATAATTTTGAAAAAGTATTTGTAATTTTATTAAAAAATGATTTATTTGCACCAGTAATCTTTAAACTTGTTTCTTCCATTTGCATCTTCCTTTCCAAATATTTTTCTGTAGTTTATGTGTTTCCAATTTTTTCCATTATGTATTTAAATTTTTCTTGTTTTTATTCTATACCAAATAAAAAAAAATAGCAATAAAAAATTACTATTTTTTTAAAAATTTTTAAATTTTTTTATTTTCACCTATACTTTCTAATGTTTCATATATAACCGTAACAACTACGGAAGCTTCATTTTCAACGGTTTTAACATCTTTGTTTTTTATACTATTTTTATCCTCAATCTCATTTTCAATTTGAGAACTTAAATCATTTACTCCAAGTGTTATTGCTTCTGATAAAGTATATTTTTTTGGTTCTTTTCGTTGTTCTTTATTTGTAATTTTTGTAATTGATATAGGTAAATATAGATTATTAAAAAGCTTTAAATTCATCTCTTTATTTTCTGTTTCATACAATTCAAATTTTGATAATTTGTTATATAATTTTATCTTTTTATTGTTAAAATTAATTTCAAATTTTGTTTCTTTTTTGCCTGTTTCTTCATATATATCTTGGTTAAATCTTATTTCTTTTGTTTTTTCATAATATACCTTTGCCTCTACTTCGCCAAGACTATGTACATATCTTCTATCTGTATATTTTCCCTCCATATATCCTGCAATTAACACATCTCCTTCTTGCACAGTATCTCCCACATTAAATAGAGCTGTTCCATTTTGAGCAGTTATTTTAGTTATTACTCCTGATTTTTTTGCAACAATGTCACAATAATCTTTGTTATCTATAATTTCTGGAGATTTATCTGCTTTTACAATATCAACTCTTACATTTGTTCCTTTTAAATCAATTCCAATCCAAGATATATCATCTCTTTTCAGCCTTAATTCATTTATAATTTGTTCTGTATTTACTTTGCTTTTTAAAACTCCTTTTTTTAGTCCTAAAGCTTCTAAATCTTCTTCTACATTTTCTATTTGTAAATTATCTTCTACTATAACTTCTATGTTCCATACATATTTTGAACTTAAACATATAAGACAAAAAATGATAATTAAAAAAATTGCAAAAATTTTTCTTTTTTTATATCGACTTATTAAAAATGGTATTCCTCTCTTTTTTAATATTTTAATTTTGCATTTCGTTTTTTTTGCAATACTACTTAGTCTTTTAAAGTCATTTATGCCAATATTTAAGTATAATTTAACTCCTTTTTCTCTTTTTAAATTCCATATTAGTATTTTTTTGTTAGTACATATATTTATAAATCTTTCTACATAATAGCCCTCAACTTCAATTCTTACATACCCAAAAAGCAAATTAAGCAATAACCTTATGTACATATAAAATTCCTTTCTCTAAAATTTTAATCATCATTTGTTCTTTCAAGCTCTATTTCTTCTATTTTTCCTATAATTTTAATATTATCTTCTGTCATTTTTTCTAATTTTAGATTTATGCCATGAATATTTACAATTCCTATAAATGTGTTTACTCTTATATAATAGTCTTCATATTCTAATATACCTTTATAATTTTCTATAATCATTTCCTCAAATCCTGTTATTATAAAGTTTGGAACATTACTATATACTTCTTTTGGAATTTCTAAAATATCATTAATTTTTCTTTTTCTTTTCATACATTTTCTTTCCTTCCAATGCATAAATTAATAATCTTTAATTAATATCTAATCTATAAATTTAATTATACATTAATTAAATTCTTCTAAGCTTTTAAATTCATATCCATTATTTCTTGCTTCATCTATTATATCTCCCATAATTTCAGAATTAGTTTTAGATGTTGCGTGAAGTAACATTATTTCTCCATTATGAAAATTTGAAACAACTTTATTCATTGCTTCTTCTTTAGATGGCTGACTATCTTCGTTCCAATCTACATACGCAAAACTCCACATAACAGTTTTAAATCCCAAAGAATCTGTAATGCTTAATGTTCTTTCACTAAACTCTCCTTTTGGAGGTCTCATATATTTCATTTCATATCCGAATTTTTCATACAAAGTTTGATTTAATGTCATTAATTCTGTTTTTATTTCTTCATCAGATATCTCTGGCATACTTTTATGATTCACTGTATGATTTCCCACAATATGTCCTTCATCTATCATCCTTTTAACCAAATCTTCTGCTGTATTTAAATAATGTGCTGTTATAAAAAATGTTCCTTTAACATTTTTTTCTTTTAAACTATCTAAAATTGCAGATGTATAGCCTGCCTCATATCCTAAATCAAATGTTAAGTATATGTTTTTATCTTCATTATTTCCGCATTGCTATTCCATTGTACTTTTCTATTAAACTTTTATTTGTAGCTCCTAAATCAGGTTGAGAATTATTATCATTTCTTTTTATTCCCCAACCTATTTTTTCATTACTTAATGTACTATTTGTTGATACAGTTTCTTTTGTTCCATCTGGAGTTACAATTACTGTTATTGTAAAAATTGAAAGTGTTAAACAGATAATTGCAATAAGCTTACTTGCATTCCCAAACTTTTTCATATTTTCCTTCATTAATTTCATTCCTTTCATATTGTATAAGTTTTAATACACTTATTTTCTTTTTATAATTTTATGAGAAAAAAAGTATATTATTACTTTATGCTAAAATTATCAAAAGTTTAAAAAACAAATACATTATTACTTTATGATAAAATTTATAAGCTAATAATGTTTAAATTTCAAATGTATTTTTTATATTTTAAAATATGTACCACAATTCATACAACCTCGCAAAAATAGTGTACGACAAGTATTGACAAAATTTTCTTTTTCTATTATTATAAAAAACTGTGTACTTAAAATCCTTTATGATTTTTTTATATTGTATGTTTTTTCTGAAATTAATTTAAGGGGTGAAAAGATGTTAAAATTCTTAGTGTGTGATGATAATAAAAATACTTTAAATTCTTTATCAAAAATACTTGAAGATATATTTATAAAAAACGACTTAAATGCTAAGATAGTTTACAAAGCAAAAGATGATAATGATGTTTTAACTTATGTAAAAGAAAATCCTGTTGATGTATTTATTTTAGATATACAACTAAAAAGTAATATGAACGGACTCGACTTAGCAAAACAAATACGAAAAAATAATAAAAATTCTTATTTTATTTTTGTAACAGGTCATAGTGAATTTGTGTTTATGGCATATAAAATAAAAACTTTTGATTATTTGTGTAAACCTATATCTAAAGAATCATTGGAAGATACAATTTTAAGATTATTTGATGATATTTATGGCAATACATCTTGTAAAAAATATATAAAGTTAGATAATAAAAATACTCTAATTGATGAAAATGAAGTTGATTTTCTTAAACGTGATGGTATGAAAGTTATATTTCAAACTAATTCTAACATCTATGAAACTTATAGTTCTTTTGCAAAATTACAACAACAATTGCCAAATAATTTTGTTAGATGTCACAAATCTTTTATAGTAAATATTAAAAATATTGCGAAATTAGAACCTGCATCTAATCTTATTTATTTCAAAAACAATCAAACATGTGATATTGGACCGAAATATAAAGAAGACTTTTTAAAAGAGGTGCGGATTTTATGAATAAAATAGCTATTATTTTAATAATTTTATACAATGTTTTTGTTATTTGTAGTATTTTGTACATAAAAAAATTAAAAAATAATTTAAAAACATATAAATCATATAATGAATCTCTTTCAACTTTATATGATGATGTAAAATCTTTTAAACATGATTTTAATAACATTATATACACAATAGGCGGATTTATAAAAACCAATGATACAGAAAATTTAAAAAATTATTATAATAGTATATCTAAAGATTTAGAGCAATTAAATAATTTAAGTATTTTAAATCCAAACATTATTAATAATTCAGGAGTATATAACCTATTAACAGCAAAATATGAAAAAGCAAACTCATGTAATGTTACAATTAACTTAGAATGTTTCTTGAATTTTAATGAAATTAAATTTTCAATATATGAACTTTCACGAATTCTTGGAATTCTTATAGATAATGCTATAGAAGCTGCATCTACCACACAAGAAAAACAAGTAAATATTTTATTTAGAAATTCTTTTAAAAATCATACTCAAGTAATAAAAATTGAAAATACATACCAAAATAAAAACATAGATAAAAGTAAGATATTTGAAAAAGGTATATCAGAAAAAGAAAATCATTTAGGAATGGGCTTATGGAAAGTAAATCAAATAATTAAAAAGAATAAAAATGTTAAACTTATTACAAATATTGAAGAAAAATTTTTTGTACAGCAAATTGAAATATACTATTAAAAAGCGGTCTATTTAGGGCATCCTTTTTTGAGCGGTCATTGGGGACGTCCTTTTTTGACCGCCTTTTATTTTGAATTATGTTCTAATCAGCTATAAAAAAGGCGGTCAAAAAAGGACGTCCCCAATGACCGCTTTTTAATAAGAATCTTTATAAAATAATATATCTGTAATTTTATGTAATAAATCCCAAAATGCAGAATGTTTATTTTGAAGTGCAGTTTCAGTACCACCATTTTCTAGTACATTAGATTTATGTTCAAGTTTATTCATTATTTCTAAATAATAATTTTCAAAAAATGAATAATTATCAGTTAAGCCAAGATAAGGTTTAAATTGTACTATTTTTTTTCTAAGTTTATCTAATTGTTCAAGATTAGTTATATTATTATATTCAGAGTCAAAAAATTCTTGAATTATCAAGTTTTGAGTTTGCATAAAAGTTATATTTATATTTTCTCTATATTTTTCAATTTCAGTTTGTAATTTTGTAGCTTCATTTTTTTGAGAAATTTCATTTTTTAAAGTTATAATTTTTTCCTCATAATTTAAAATATCGTCAAATGCATATAAAATAGATTCGTAAACTTTTTTAGATGTTTGTTTTGTTATTGATTTTTTAAATTCATCAGTTGAGAAAAATGTGCTTCTAAATAGTGTATCTTCACCAACAAAGAAAATTAACTCATTAAGTAGGGCACATATAACAGGGTAATATGAAGGGCTAGGAGTATATAAGTCTATATCGTAATATTTTTCAAAGTCTGGCTTTATTCCAATTATTTTAGCAGAGAAATATTGTACTGCAGCTTCATTTATACCTGTACCTACTGTTTTAAATTTATAATATTTTGATAATCCCATTTTTTTGATTTTATTGTTTTTTCCTTTTACTTCTTGTAAAAAATGTATACACTCATGAATTGCAAATTCTTCTAAATCCTCATTTGGAATATGAGAATTAAAATAAATTGTAGAATTTTTATAGCAATAATTTGCTTCTGCCATTCCTTCAGGCATTTGAGCTTTATACATATTTAAAGTGAAAAGTTTGGAAAATAATTCATCTTCTTTTAAATCAAAATTTGGAAAAGTTTTTACAATTTTTTTGGCAATATTTTTTGTGATTTTTAGGATAGTATCTGTATCAATTTGTTCTGTAGCAATAATTCCATCCTTTTGCAAATCTTTTTCTATGTTCATGTAACCCTCCATTTTATGCTAAATTTAATCTTAAAAAGACATTATTTAAGAAAATTTTTCCACTTTCTATTATACTTCAAAATAAGGCATAAAGGGTAACAATTATGTTACTTTTTTATTACAATTTTATTACAAAGAAGTAAACCTTATTTTAAAAGTTCTTCCATAATTTGAATTGCATTTGTTGCAGCACCTTTTCGTATGTTATCAGATACGCACCACATATTTAAAGTGTTTTTTTGGCTGTAATCTCTTCTTAATCTTCCAACATAAACTTCATCATGACCATTTGCAATACTTGCAAGAGGATAGATGTTATTTTTAGGGTCATCTTGAAGAATTATACCTTTTGAATTTCTTAAAATATTTTTAACTTGATTTAAATCAAAATCATTTTCAAATTCAATATTTATAGATTCACCGTGGCAGTTTTCCACAGGGACTCTAACAGTTGTAGCAGTTATATTAATATTTTGTCTTCCTAAAATTTTTCTCGTTTCATCAATCATTTTATGTTCTTCTTTAGTATAGCCATCTTCCATAAAAACATCTATATGTGGTAAGCAGTTATTGTAAATTGAATAAGGAAATTTTTCTAAATTATTTCCAGTATTTTTTTTAAGTAAATCATCTAATCCTTTTTTACCTGCACCGGAAACTGCTTGATAAGTAGAATATACAATTCTTTTAATTTTATATTTATCATCAAGAGGTTTTAAAGGAACTACTGCTTGAATTGTAGAACAGTTAGGATTTGCAATTATTCCATGATGTTCTTTTATACACTCAGGGTTAACTTCAGGTACAATAAGAGGTACATCTTTATCCATTCTAAAGGCACTACTGTTGTCTATTACAATACAACCTTTACTTTTAGCAATAGGAGCAAATTTTTTAGAAGTTTCTCCTCCTGCAGAAAATAGAGCAAAATCAAATCCTTCGTCAAATGAACTTTCTGTTAATTCTTGAGTTATATAGTCTTTTCCTAAAAACTTAATAACTTTACCGGCTGATCTTTTAGAACAAAATAATGTATATTCAAACCCTGGTAAATTCTTTTCTTCTAAAACTTTCAAAAAAGTTCTTCCAACTAAACCTGTAGCACCAACAATGGCTAATTTATAATTTTTACTCATAAAAATACCATTCCTTTCTTTCTCGAGGTACACATAGTAATGAAAAATTACATTATTTCAAACTAAAACCTCCTACAATTAACTACAAATATTATATGTTTACGAAAAAAAAATGTCAATTAATAATTGATTAATAAAATATAAAATGATATAATCAAATCAATTAAAAAAGGAAGATAAACAAATGAGTGAAGAAGAAGTATTAGATAAAATAATAAAAGAACAAGATTTAGTATGTTATTATACTTATAATGATATGGATAAATGTGTGAAAGTATTTGACAAATATATAGATGATCCTGAAATTATGTATTCAGATTTATCACCATATATTTTTAAACATGAAAACATACTAGAAAAATTTTCTATAAACAATCTATTTACATTATTATCAAAATCGATAGATGACCATGAAAAAGAATTGTTAAATGAACTTATTATGAAAAAAATAGATAAAGAACAATTCTTTTGTGAAGATATATCAACTTCTGGTTTATTTATGAATGTAAGTCATTCTACTCAAAGAGGATTTAATCAAGTAAGTGACGAAAATATAGAGAAAATAAGAAAGCAATTTAGAAATAAATTACCAGATATAAAAGAAGACAAAGCAAACAATATAATAGATAATTTAGTTTATTTATCAGATGTGACAAATTTTTGGGGATGGTATGATAAACAAATATTTACAGATGAAAAATATGAAGTAATGGAAGAAATGATAAGTCAAGATGAAAATGCACTTGAATATGTTAATTTTGGGATTTTTCAAGATGATATATTTAAATTGGGAAAAGATTTTGTAAAATACATTTCTAAATTCCCATCTATAAGCTATAATTTAGTATTATTACAAAAACATAATCCAAAATTAATTGATGTTATAGGAAAAAAATTAAATGAATATGAAAATATACAAGATTCTTTCGAAGAACTAGAAATATTAATAACATATTGTATGAAAAATTGTTTTAACATACAAATAGATAAAATAGATGAGCAAGTTGTAGAAAATTTATCTGAATGTGCAATAAGAGATTCTAAAGAACTAGGAATGGGTTATAATAAATCAAAACAAACAAGAGATGTAATAAATATTGGATATTCTGAAAATTTTAAAGAAAAACTAAACGAGAAATATGAAGAAATATACTCATCTGTAAATTCATTAGAAGAAAAGAAAAATATATATTTTAATAAATTCTATTCATTATCTATAGATGGTGCAAAAAAATTACTAGAAGAATATGGGGAAGATCTAGAAAATATTGAAGAAATAGACGAGAAACAAAAACAAATATTTAAAAATATAAGTAATATATTAGAGATTCAAGACGAAAAAGAAATAGACAAGCTTTATAGAGAAGAAAATAAACAATATTCTTCTTCAGAAATACTTAAAATGAGATCTAAAATAGCAAAAGAATGTGCTAAAACATATGCAGAACAAATGAAAAAAGTAGATTCAAAAGTTGAGAGTTTAACTAACGAAGAAAATGAAGAATATGTTAAATATATTGATTATAATGGAAAAAAAGTAAAACAGGTCAAATTAGATGGAAACTTTGATATGCTTATACATAGCACAGATACAGGATTTATAGAGTATAAATACTTAGAGGAAAATGTAGATTTTGCAAAACTATGGAAGGAAGGAAAAAACAAGGAAAACCATATAATTTCAACAGCTTTTATAAATCAGGACTTTATTGGAGTTCCTCCAACATATAAAAGTGGTGTAAGATATGGATTTACTTCAGTAAACTCTGAAAAAATAAGACTAATGGGTGTTACGGACATAAATACATATTCAAATCAATTTGCATATTCTTCAGAAACCAAACAATATATGTCTGCAAAAACAATGCCATATAATTCAAGGAGAGTATATAGCGAATTTTCAATAGAAAGAGAAGGAACTTTACCAAACTATGTTGTTTTGTTTGACGATGACATAGAAGAAGTTAAGGAAAATGCCTATAAAGCAGCTTCACAATTTGATATACCAATAATCTATATAGATAAAAGAGAAATTGAACAACAACAAATACAAAGATCAGATTCATTAATTAATAAATTTAAAGAAACAAAAGATGTAGAAATTTTAAAACAATTAATTAACTGTTATGAAACAAATGTGGCTGGTTGGCTATTAAATAGAGCTAAAGACGAAGATGATGCTTCACATACAGAAGATATAGACAATTCACGCTTTGAAGAAGATTTTAAAACTCAATGGAATAAAATTGAAAATGTAGTTAATGAATATTTAGTTTCAGCTAAAGATAATAAAAATCAGAGTGTTGAAGAATTGGTTAATATTATGGAAATCGTCTTAAAGGAAAACGAATTATATAAACAATGTGAAGAAGAAAAACCAATATCAAAAACGCATATAAGTTTTGATGTAAAAGGAGTAGTACAAAAAGTAAATGAAGCATTTGAAAATATAGGAGAAAATGAGTATAAAATAAATATAGAAGAAATGCCTACTGTAAAGCAATATCAATTAACTATAAAAGAAGTAATAAAAAATGCATTAGGTGGGAAAAACCGTGTAAATATTCAAGATGTTGAAGCTGCAGAAAACTTTAAAAATGCTTTAATAATGGAAAATGAAAAAGATTTAGGGGAGGCACAAGAAAATGAATAATACCTATGCCAAATCATATACAGAAGTTTTAGAAATACTCAAATATATACCCAAAAGCGATTATGAAAAAATACCCAAAAAAGAAATTGAATTTTATAAAAATAACTGTGATAAAGAATATCAATTCAGCATAAATGAAAACTTACCATTAAATGAACAAGATATATCTAAAAAAACAAATGCTGTATTAGTAAGCATATTTAAAAATTATATTGCAACAGAAATTCAAAAAGAAAAATTAAAAGTTATCTTAAAAGATAATTTATATCAAGATGAGCAAATAAAACAAAAAACATATGATGTAAATAATATTTTTTTAAAAAAAGAGCAAATAAAAAAAGACACATATGATGCAAATAATATTTTTCCCCAAAAAGAGCATAAAAAAGAATATGAAGATGTTAATACATTAGTGCCATACAAAGAAAATATTTTTATAAAAATACTTAATAAAATAAAAAGTATATTTAAAAGACATTAATAAGATATAAAAGCCAAAATTGACATTTTATGTAAAATACATTATACTATAATATATTTTAAAGAGAAAATAAAACAAAATATTAGAATATATTTTAATTTAAAAGAGAACAATAAGTAAAAAAGGAGAAATATAATGTTTGCAGATTACACAAAAATAATTATAAAATCAGGAAATGGAGGAAACGGAATAGTTTCTTTTAGGAGAGAAAAATATGTTGCAGCAGGTCGGACCTGATGGAGGAGACGGCGGAAAAGGTGGAGACATATATTTTAAAGTAGATAAAGACAAAAACACCTTAATAGATTTTAGATATAACAAAAAATTCAAAGCCACAAATGGTGAAAATGGTGGAGCTGCAAGATGCACAGGAAAATCAGGAGAAGACTTATATATAGGTGTTCCAATAGGTACAATTATAAAAGATGAAAAAACTCGGTAAAATAATTGCAGATTTATCTAAACCTGATCAAGTAGAATGTGTTTTAAAAGGTGGTAGAGGAGGCAAAGGAAATCAACATTTTGCAACTGCCACAAGACAAGCTCCAAGATTTTCACAAGATGGAGAACCTGGTGAAGAAAAAGAAGTTATATTAGAATTAAAATTGTTAGCAGATGTCGGACTTTTAGGATTTCCAAATGTAGGAAAATCAACGTTTTTAAGTACAGTAACAGATGCAAGACCTAAAATTGCAAATTATCAATTTACAACTTTAGAGCCAAATTTAGGAGTAGTTAAAGCTAAAGATGGTTCAAGTTTTGTTATAGCAGATATCCCGGGAATAATAGAGGGTGCAAGTGAAGGTGTAGGACTTGGTTTGCAATTTTTACGCCATATAGAAAGAACAAGGTTATTGCTACATCTAATTGATGTTTCAGGTATGGAAGGTAGAAATCCGGTAGAAGATTTTAAAATTATAAATAAAGAATTAACAGAATACAGTAAAAAGTTAGCTACAAGAAAACAAATAATAGTTGCAACAAAATGTGATATTGCAAATGAAGAATTATTTAATGAACTAAAAAATCTTGCAAAAGAAAAAAATATGGAAATATTTAAAATTTCAAGTAGTACAAAAGAGGGAGTAAATGAACTTTTAGATTATGTTTCAAAAATACTAAAAACATTACCAAAAGAAGAATTATATGAAGCTCAAGAAAAAATGGTATATAAATTAGAAGAAGACAAAGACGACTTTACTATAACACATAAAGACAATGAATTTTCAGTTTCAGGAAAAGCAGTTGAAGCATTAATAAGAAAAATTAATATAGATGACAATGAATCAATGTACTTTATGCATAAAAGCTTAGAAAACCTTGGAATTGAAGAAGCATTGAAAAAAGAAGGCATAAAAGAAGGAGATATTGTTAAAATTTTAAATTACGAATTTGAGTGGTATGAATAAATATAAGTAATATTTTTGAGCAGAAAGAGAGAAAAAATGGAACATTGGAGTATAGAAGATTATAAAAATTTTACAGATAAAAATAAACCAAAAAAAGCGAAATATAGGTCATACAAAGCATCAGTTGATGGGCATACATTTGATAGTGTTAAAGAAGCAAATTATTATAATGATTTAAAACTTAAGCTAAAAGCAAATGAAATAAAAGGTTTTTGCTTGCAACCAACTTTTATTCTTGCACCAGGACTTAAATATAAGGCAGATTTTATAGTTTTCAATTCAGACGGAACCTATGATGTAATTGATGTTAAAGGTTTTAAAACTAAAGAATATATTGCAAAAAAGAAGGTTTTTGAAGACAAATATAACTTAAAAATAACTGAAATAGAATAAAAAATATAACTTAAAATATTTAAGTTAAAAGCTTCAAAAGTGTAATTAAAACAAAAGAGATTTTTAATATAATTGAGGTGATTTTATTGAAAAAAGATAAACCCCAAAGTCAAGGAATTTTAATAAAAGTAATTATTCTACTTTTTGTAATTTTTATGTGTAGCTTAATATTTATAAAAATTCGTAATGATAATGATCCAAATAGAATTATAGAAAAACAGAGAAGTGAAATTTTTAGTAATATAGATAAAACAAATACTGCAAATATTACAAAATTTTATACTTATGGAACTCATTTTAATATAGAGGGAACATTAGACATTGTAAAAATTTCTGGTATACAAATTAATTTTGTAGATTTGATTTTAAAAGACTTAAATGGTGAAGAAATAGCTATAAAAGCAGATTTTAATTATTTAGATAATACACTTGCGTTTTCAACTTCTAGTGAAATAAATAGTGGTATAGATTTAGAAACATTAGCAATAAATGATTATTACATCTTGTTAAAAGCAACATATTCAAATAGTGATGTAAAATATTATTCATTATCTAATTCTTCTGAATATGAAGATATCAACTATTATACAATTTCTAAAGAAAATCATCATAATAAAATAAATATATATTTTGATACATATAATGAAACAAAATATATGGCTATAAATGTTAAAGAAGAGAATAATTTACCAGAAGATGTATATGACATAGCAATTGACCCAGGTCATGGAGGAAAAGATAAAGGAAGTACTAATGGTGATTATAAAGAAGCAGATATTACATTAGATTATGCTAAAAAATTAAAAACAGAGCTTGAAAATTTAGGTTTAAAAGTATTTATGTCTCGTGATGGAACAGAAGCTTCTAATGCTGATATGGCAAATAATATGTATGATGATGACGGAAGAATTAATATATTAAATGCTTCAAAAGCAAAAATGCTTTTATCTTTACATATAGACAATGACAAATATAATAAAGAAAAAGGTGGAATAGAGGTATATGCGCCAAATAATTGTAATCTAGAATTTGCATCAAATTTAGCTAAAAACTTAGTAGAAAATTCAGGTTCATATTATTCAGGACTTAATAGTTTTAAAAAGGCAGAAGGGGTATATGTAAGAAATTACACAAATCTTGATATATTAGCTTTTAATTCTAGAGCAAATAAAAATGGATATGAACCATATAATGTAACAACATCTACACCATATCTTTATATTATTAGAGAAACAGGAGGAATTGCAACAGGTGCATTTGTAGATGGAAGAAATAAATCATATGGTACAAATAAGTATTACAACTCAAATTATGGAATAGAAGCTTATTCAATTCAACTTGGATATATGGGAATTCAAAGTGATTTAGATAATATTATTTCAAAGCCTGATAGCTATATAGCAGGAATTGTTAAAACTGTACAAGAATATTATAATTTATAAAAAATGTTGAGGGATAAGCCTCAACATTTTTTAGGATAAATAGAATTTTAAATAATTTTTATAATGCTTTTACAACACTAAATGTAAGATATATAGCATATGTAATAACAAAAATAATTCCATTAGATTTAGTCATATAATGCTTTTTTCCTATAAAAGGAAAAATTGCAAAAAGAACAGTTCCGAATATTAAAAACATCATATCTACATTATATTCAAAAGAATAATTAATAGGGCAAAGTAGAGCTGATACACCTATAATTAAAAATATGTTAAAAATTTGTGAACCTAAAATATTTCCAATTGCCATATCTGTTTCACCTTTTATAGTAGCAGTTATTGAAGTTATAAGTTCTGGCAAACTTGTGCTAAAAGCAATAATTGTTACACTTATTATTTTTTCACTAAGTCCGCATATTTTAGCAATTTCAGATGCATATTTTACAACAATATCTCCTCCAAATTTTAAAGCAACAATTCCAACAACAATTCCAAAAATAGATTTAAAAATCGATATGTCTTCATTTTTATTAGTATCTATTTCTGTATCATTTTTTCTTTTTTTTGCCATAAAAATATTGTACAAAATAAAAAATACACAACATATAATAAGAATAATTCCTTCTGCTCTTGTTATAATGTTGCTTTTCATATTGTTTCCAAAAATAAGTAAAAGTACTGTTGCAAAAATTGTAATAAAGTTTTCAAATTTTTCAGTTTCTTTTTGAAATTCTAAAGCTTTAATTATTGAACATACACCTAAAATTAAAAAAAGGTTTGCAATATTACTTCCTACAACATTTCCTATAGACATATCTGAGTGTCCTTCTAATGCTGCTGTTGTACTTACCATAAGTTCTGGCATAGATGTTCCTATAGCAACTATTGTAAGTCCAATTATTATTGTAGGTATATTAAATTTTATTGCTATTCCACTTGCACCGTCAACTAAATAGTCTGCTCCTTTTATAAGTAGAAAAAAACCTATAATTATAAATATTATATATAAAAACATTAAATCTTCCTCTCTTATTTAATCATATTCTTTTTATTTTTATTTTATTATCATAATATTAAATTGAAGTTATAAAAAATAAACAGCAGTCTATTTAAGACTGCTACTTAATTGTGGTTGCGGGGGGAGGACTCGAACCTCCGACCTCAGGGTTATGAGCCCTGCGAGCTGCCAACTGCTCCACCCCGCGATGTAATAACGTTCTTATTATAATCTTTTATAATCATTTTGTCAAGGGCTTTTGTAAAATTAGTATAAATTTTTTGACAAAGTTATGTAAATATGGTACAATTGAAATGTATTTGGGCTAACCAAATATGAGCACTTAATAAACCAAAATTAAATTTTTTAAGGAGGGTTAAAAACATGGGAAACAAGTTAACTAACGATCCCTATAAGGAATTAGGGGTGTCTTCTAAGAAGACAGGTGTTCACAAAGCAACTCGGAAATTATCGAAAGGATTGTATCCAGAGGCTTTTTGCCAGATAGTTTCAATGCCGCGGAATTTACCTAATAGCATTGTAAATTGCTATGCACAGGTGATTCATTCGGATGGAGTGGGAACGAAGAGTAATGTAGCTTACTTAGCTATGAAGGAAAAAATCGGAGACCATTTCTTGTATGATTTGGCGCAGGACGCCATCGTCATGAACATTGACGATATGGCCTGTGTTGGCGTTACAGGAGATATATATATATCTAATCACATTGCACGTAATGCTAACAGAATAAATGACAATGCTCTGTCGAAAATTATACAGGGATATTCGAAATTCTTTCAAAAAATGCAGGACTTAAATTTAAGACTGCATAATGCTGGTGGCGAAACGGCTGATGTCGGAAGTTATACGACAACAATGGGGATAGATGTTACTGCAAGTGCAATTATTTGCAAAGATCAGATAATTAATTGTGGTAATATCGGACCAGAGCAGTACATTGTCGGACTTGCATCTGATGGTAAAAGTACCTATGAAGACAAGGAAAACTCAGGCATCAGGAGCAACGGCTTAACTCTTGCAATCAACTCGCTTTTAGCCCCTTACTATCGTAAATACAGTGAAACTATGGATAGTACCATAGATAAAGAAAAACTGTTTTGCGGTAAGTATCGGTTGGAAGATCAGCTTGAAGGAAGTTCATTAACGGTTGCGGAGGCTCTTTTATCTCCTACAAGAACATATCTTCCTGTAATAAGAGATATTTTACAGGACGATATTCGAGTAACAGGAATTATTCACTGCTCGGGAGGAGGCTTAACAAAGTCAATTAACTTTGGCAATGGCATAACCTATGTAAAAGATGAGGTATGCAAGGTTAAAACTCCGCCTATTTTCAAGGAGATTCAAAAGATACGTGATATCGATGAATATCACATGTATCAGACTTTCAACATGGGAATAGGAATGGAAGTTATCGTAAAAAGTCTGAAAGAAGCAGCAGAGGTAATTGAACATGCCAATAAATACGGCATTGCAGCTTACTATGTAGGCTACACTGAAAAGTCAGCCGACGGCATTAACAGGGTAAAGATTGGTGATAATACCTATCTCAAGTAAGAAACTCCTACAAAAGCAGCGAAATTCGAAAGGATTTCGCTGCTTTTGAATTTTTATATTAATTTTTTTATACAGTATTTTTAAGCAAAAAAGAAAAATAGCCCAAAAAGAAAAAATTTCTTTCAAGACTAAATTTCCTTACAGACAGTCAAATCGCAGCAATTGCAAAATCAAGAAGACAAATGATTATAAAGAAGATCGAAAATGCATACGAATCTTCGTTTATGATCTCAATTCCAAGTCGAATTGAAAATGCAATTAACGCTGTCTCTGCTAGCATGACTTTTACAACATACAAAACGGGACTGACACTTGTAAATGCAAAAAAAATATAGTAAATTAAAACTGTTACCAATCCTACAATACTACATGCAATGTATACGCTCCGCTTTTTTTTGTCGTCCATACATACTGCCTCCTTCAATTAGTTGATTTAATAGGCTACTGCCTATATAACACTTATTATAAACCATTTTACATAAAATTGCAAGTTTTTGAATAATATACCAAGAGAATTGTTGCAATAAGCATAATTATGTGATATAATTTTTAAGATTCTCTAGTATGAGAAGGTGCAGCACGTAAACCCCGTAACAATTAAAGGAGGGAATCGCAAATGGATTTGTTCAAAATTTCAGGCAAATTTGAATTAAATGGCAAATGGAGTCACAAAGATTTTGACTTTACTGGCTATTTTTTCAAAGAGAAGAACAATGTGATTAAAGGCTATGTAGAGGAATCTAATCATACACCAGGAGTCAAAATGCGGTATATCAACGGGATTTTTATCGAAGATGAAAATAAGTTGGTGTTCGTAAAGATGTGTAATCATTCTTATGTATATCCTCAGGCATATGTTTTTATTGACATTAATCGAGGATATGGATATTGGAGTAGTTATAGCAGATTTGGCGGCTTCTTTGTAGCAAACAATTATCAAGGAGAAGCTCAAATACAAATTGAAAAGGTAACAGATGATGAGAATTACAATATTCTTAATCGTACAATTGACATCTTTTCAGAAATGGCTGCTAACCCAAGTCCCATTAACAGGGAGTTGATGGATGAGATTGATTCATTTAAAGACTTCATAGTGGAGAGTGGACATTTTTCTATGAATGTTCGTTAGTACTCTATTTTGACAAATCAATGTGCAAAAGTGACAGGAGAGGAAGCTATTATGTAGTTTTCTCTCCTGTTATTTAATTGATTAAATTGAAAATAAAATATTGAAATTTACATAATAAAATGATATAATATATTAAATTACTGGAGAAATCTAGTATGCAAACATTATTCTCCTGTTTTTCAGGTTATATATACAACAATGTAAAATTATTTTTTAAGGAGGTAACTAAAATGAAAGAAAAACGGTATTTTTGTGATTTGTGTGCGGATTGGAGAGATAGGATATATAAAATTAGCAGTTTAAAAAAAGTGTTAGTTTTTATCTTATATTTCAGTTGTTTTATGATTGCGACATTTATCGGTTGCATTCAAAAATATGGACAAGAAATTACATATTCTGTAGAGGAATATGAACGGCTTGATGAGATTGCTAATAATGTCATAAAAGAGGGAGTTGGTATTGATTTATCAGCATTGCCAGATGATGTAATTAGCTCTGAAAAGACCGTTAAGGATGATGAGATTGTTTTTGAGTTTTGCTTAGATAATAATGAGGGCATGGCATTTGCATTACCTGCAAGTATGACCGTCATACTATCTAAAGATTTTAGAATAGTTTCAAAGCATCCAAATTTTTCTTCCCAAAAACAATATGAAGGAGTTGTAAAACTCTTGATAGTTGCATTTGCTTTAATGGTTGGAGGATGTATGGCATTGATGCCTATAGCTCTAATATTTATAGTGAGTAAAATAGTTTTTTTGATAGCTAAAAAACACAAATCAAAAACACAAAAATAAGAAGTAAAATCTTTCGTGACGAAATGGGGGCATTGCTCCCGTTTTGTCATTTTTTCTAATTAAAACTTGAATATTGCTAATAACAAAGTGGCGTGTATGGAAACACGCCACTTTGTTATTTCTTAAAATGTTCTTCTAAAAAGTACCTGCGTCACAGGTGTTTTTCAGATTTGGTTCTAGCAACATCATAGACTGTTGATTCACTGTATATGTGTTCATCTGTAATTTCGAATCCATTTCCTTCAAGGAAAGTATGTAAGACAAATTCATTTGGCATATTGGCGATTTTAAGATGAATTGGTTTTGATACGTCAGTGTGCTTTTTCAAATTTTTATCACCATTTAGAGTAAAATATATTAAGAATAATCTATAAATATTATTTATAATATATCTATAATAATTAGATACTCTTTTTGAAAAACTTGGAATATACGTACTTCTAAATGAAATTTTGAAATTGTCTTTCCCTTTAATAATGCATTCAATTACATATGTACGGTAACATTTTGAACACAATTTTTTATCTTCAGAATTGTTGCCAACACTTTTCCGAGAGACTCTCATTTGATTTGCGATTGCTAATTTTTCTCTCATATTTGGTACCTCCTTACCGAATTTGGTTGCGAACTACTATCTATGTATAAACTTGCTATTTGCAAGATAGTTAAAATTATAGCATTTTTTACATAAAATTGCAATAAAAATGTTTTAAAATAACTTTATAACATAACTTATATTTTAATGATTTATAAAAAATATGAGTTAAATATTCTGGGGAAAAAATAAAAAAGATTTCAAAAAAATATAGAAAAACAAAAGCACTAAGTATA
>CANQGU010000001.1 GCA_947623465.1 uncultured Clostridia bacterium | reverse complement strand
TTTTAGATAAGTGCTATATTATTTTAATAAAAAAACAAAAATGTTGAGGTAACCACCCCAACATTTATTATACAACCTAAATAAAAAGTGTGTCAAAAAAGGACGTCCCAATTGACCGTTTTTTCTCACTTAAAATTATAATTTCAAGTCCAAATCAAAATAGAATTCTACTCCTCCTGCTACATTTCTTACACCATATTTATTTCCATAATTATTCATTATAGCTTTTACTAAAGACAATCCTATTCCATTTCCTCCATTGTCTCTATTTCTTGATTCATCTACCTTATAAAATCTATTCCAAATACGGACCATTTCTTCTTCTGAAAATTGTTCAAATGTATTAAATACTTTAATTCTTACTTTATTTTCATCTTTCAAAATTTCATTTTCTATTCTAACTACTTTTTCTCCATTTATTGGAATTGCATATTTTATAGCATTTGTAAGATAGTTTGTTAAAACTTGGTCTATATAGAAATCATCTGAATATACCATAATTTCGCCTTCCACATTATTTTCAAGTTTTACATTTTCTTTTTCTATCATAACTCCAGATTTTCTAATTATTTCGTTTTCTAACTCAACTATATTAAATTCTTTATTATCGAATTGTAATTTTCCATATTCAAGCTTCATAAGCTCTAAAAGTTGTTTAACAAGTCTATCCATTTTGCTCGCTTCATCTAAAATTACCTCAGCGTAAAATTTTCTAGATTCTTCATCTGTATTTACATTTTCGATTAATCCCTCGCTATAACCTTGAATTAAAGCAATCGGAGTTTTTAGTTCGTGAGATACATCAGATATAAAGCTTCTTCTCATTTCATCTATTTGAGATTTTTCTTCTATGTCTTTTTCTAGCTCCATATTGGTATTTTTTAATTGCTCTATTGTTGATTGAAGCTTATTTGATAATGTATTTATACTATGTCCTAACATATCTATTTCGTCATTAGCATTTGATTCTTTGTATTTTCTACTAAAATCTAGATTTGACATCTTTTTTGCTATTTCATTTAATTCAACAATTGGCTCACTAAATCTGTTAGATATAAAAGATAACACTATTCCACCTATTACAATTATAAATATCGCAATGATTGATAAAAATTCATTTGAAATTTTTACACTTTCCTCGATAGATGCAACTGGCATTCTAATGTATAATTCATAATAATTATCTAAATTTGCAATAAGCATTATATAATTAATATTTGTTTTTTTGTCTTTAAATTTACTAATAGTGTATTTTTCATTCTTTTTTAAAATATCAGTCTGATTATTTTGATTTTTAAAAAAAGAAAATACCATATCCCCTAAAGTAGAATAATAGTCTTTATTTGAACTGTATACACTTACATTTTCATCACTTCTTATTAATATGTCAAAATTATTATTAATAGCAATCTTATCTAGTTCATCTTTTAAATCTGTTTCACTATTTCCCTCATTATAGTAATTGTTTATAGTTTCATAAACATCTTGTAATTGTTTTTCCTTATTATATTCATAAAACTGTCTTAATACAAAATTGTTTAAAAATATTAAAATAAGTACAATTAATATAACTATAACACACAAAGAAATAAATAATCTTGTTCTTATAGATTTAAACAATCCTATTTTGTTTTCCATATAATTCTCCTAAAATATTTTAACCACAACTTGCTTCTAAATTTGCATTTAAGAAACTTATTTTATCTCAAATTTGTATCCTATACCTCTAATGGTTTCTATATATTTTCCTTTTTTACCTAATTTGTGTCTTATTTTTTTTATATGACTATCTATAGTTCTAGAATCACCATAATAATCATAATTCCATACATTATTCAATATTTTATCTCTTGATAAAGCTATTTTTTCATTATCTAACAAATATTTTAAAAGTTCATATTCTCTTAAACTTAACTCTACAAGTTTTCCATCAACAGTTACAGTTCTTCCATTTTCATCTATTACAATACCATCATAGTCTCTTACAGCTTTTTTGTCTCCATTTATTCTTTTAAGTATTGCTTCTATCCTTGCAACTAATATTTTAGGGCTAAATGGTTTAGAAACATATTCATCTACACCTAACTCAAATCCAAACAATTCATCTTGTTCTTCTCCTCTTGCAGTTAGCATAATTACTGGTACTTTTGATTCATTTCTTATTTCTCTTAGAACTGTCCAACCATCTTTTTTAGGCATCATAACATCTAACAAAATTAAATTAATTTTATCTTTATTTTCATTAAATACATTAAGTGCATCTTCTCCATCAACAGCTTCTAATACATTGTAATTTTCTTTTAATAAAAAATCTTTTATTAATTTTCTCATCCTAAGTTCATCATCTACTATTAAAATAGTTATATTCTCCACTTTTTTTATTCCTTTCTTTTTTTATTGTTATTATTATACAACTCCTTTGTGAAGATATTATGAATTTTTTATGTAATTTTATTTTTTGTTTGTTGATTTTTAAAATTTTATTTTTATTTTTTTATTTCTATTGCTTGAAGATTATTTGCAAGAGAAATGTTACTTCTATCAATTAAGTCTAATATACTTTTGTTTACTTCTTCTTTTAAATCTAAAAATTCTGTGTAATCTGCTGTATTAAAATAAAATACTGTAGATAAATTTAATCTATTTCCAACAACATCAGTAAAATGAACATTTATAGAATCTCTTATAATATTTTCATTTTGGTTTAATATACTTAAAATTTCATTTTTCAAAATTTCTATTTTCTTTGTTTTTGTATTAATCATTAATTCTAAATTAAGATTATATCTTCTTTTCTTTATTTCACTTGAATTTTCTATTTCAACTGAAGATATTATTGAATTTGGAATTTGTACTATACTATTTTCTACAGTTCTTATTTTTGTACTTCTAAATGTTATATCTTCAACAGTACCTGAATAATTTGAAACTGTAATATAATCTCCAACCTTAAATGGTTTATCCATAAAAATTACAATTCCTCCGAAGTAAATTTTTTATAGTGTCTTGTGCAGCTAAGGTTAATACAACACTTCCTAAACCTAGACCTGTAATTAGTCCGCTTAAATCATAGTCAAGTTCAAGAAATACAATAAATGTAGCAATTATGTATATAATTATTTTTATTAATCTAACTAACATTTTAACAGAATTATCGTTAAAATCTTTTGTGCTTTTTTCTTCTATAGTTTTTACAAATCTTGATTTTTTGGTTATGCTATTTGCAAAACTGTTTGCTAGTGTAATTATTACAACAATTCTGTATATTTTAGTTACAATATTTATAAATTCATCTGTAAAATTAAATGTTGGTTTTAAAAATAAAATTGCAATATATATTCCTGTAATTCTAAAAAATACTTTTAATGGTGTATAAAAAGCTCCATTTTTTATTTGTTCTGTATTTTTCTTTAAATTAAATACTTTTATTATAATATAAGAAAATAATGGGCTTAAAATATCTAAAACTGCAATAATTACAATTGCTATAATTAAATCAATTGCTCTTTCTTTATTTAAACTTTCTATAATATTTAAAATTGAATTCATTCTTTCCTCCTTACTTTTTACTATTTTAGTTAGCTTCTTTATGTTCTTTTATATTTTATAATAAAACTAATTATTCATACTTTAATTCTTGAATTTTTAAAGAGCGATTTTTTAACCGCTCTTATTTTTTATGTCATATAATCTTTTAATTTTTTACTTCTACTTGGATGTCTTAATTTTCTAAGAGCTTTTGCTTCTATTTGACGAATTCTTTCTCTTGTTACATCAAACTCTCTACCAACTTCTTCTAGAGTTCTTGCTTTTCCATCATTTAATCCAAATCTTAGTCTTAAAACTTTTGCTTCTCTTGGTGTAAGAGTTGACATTACTTCTTCTAATTGCTCTTTAAGAAGTGTATATGCAGCTGCATCTTGAGGTGCAGGACTATCTTCGTCTTGAATAAAATCTCCTAAATGGCTATCATCTTCTTCTCCTATTGGAGTTTCTAATGATACTGGATCTTGCGCGATTTTTTGAATTTCCATTACTTTATCTATTGGTAATTCTAATTCTTCGGCAAGTTCTTCTGGGGTAGGCTCTCTACCTAATCTTTGTAATAGATGTCTTGATGTTCTAATTAATTTATTAATTGTCTCTACCATGTGAACTGGAATTCTTATTGTTCTTGCTTGGTCTGCAATAGCTCTTGTTATTGATTGTCTTATCCACCAAGTTGCATAAGTACTGAACTTAAATCCTTTTTCGTAATCAAATTTTTCTACTGCTTTTATAAGTCCCATATTTCCTTCTTGAATTAAGTCTAAAAATAACATTCCTCTACCAACATACTTTTTAGCAATACTAACAACAAGTCTTAAGTTAGCTTCTGCTAATTTTTGTTTTGCATCTTCGTCTCCTTCTAGTATTTTTTTGGCAAGCTCTAATTCTTGTTCATATGTTAAAAGATCAATTCTTCCTATTTCTCTTAAATACATCCTTACAGGGTCGTCTATATTAATTCCTTCAAAAGTATCATCTTGAGTTATTTCGTCTAATTTTAAATCTTGAACTTCTTTTAAATCTTCTTCATCAGGTTCATCATCAAAATCATCTTTTAAAACATCTACTCCCATTTCTTCCATTGCATCAAATACTTTTTCTATTTCATCTGGAGATGTTTCATCTAACTCTGTTGCAAGCTCTCCATAAGTTAATTTTCCTTTTTCTTTTGCTTTTTTTAATATTTTTTCAACTTTTTCTTTGGCTTTTTCATCAATATTATCTTTTTTTGCTTTTTCTTCAATATTATCTTTTTTTGCTTTTTCTTCAATATTTTCACTTTTTTCTGTTTCTACTTTTTCTTGGGCTTTTTCAACTTTTTCTGCTTTTACTTTTTCTTGGACTTTTTCATTTTTTTCTGTCTTTACTTTTTCAGTTTTTTCTGTTTTTGCTTTTTTTACTTTTTCTTCGGTATTTTTGATTTCTTCTTCATTATTTATCTTTTCTTTTTTCACTTTAAATTCCTTCCTTTCTCTTGAATTTATTTACTTAATTTTTGCTAATTTAAGTATTATATCGTTTAGTTCTTCTCCTATTTTTCTTTTCTTTTCATCATCTTGTTCAAGAGAAGTTTCTTTAATAAGCTCATCGCGTCTATTTTCTAGCTTTTCTTTTTCGTATTTTTTTAAAATATCCTCAATTGCTTTTTTATTGTCTATAATTCCATAATCTTCAGCCATTATAGCTGTTAATTGATTTTGGACATTTTCATCTTCAATTCTATTTAATATAGAACTAATATTATTATCTTCTTTTTTAAGTTCTTCATACAAATAAGTTACTATTTTACGATTTATTTCATCTTTAAAATCATCTATTTGCATTTTTTGACTAATAAAATTAAAATTTTCAGGACTATTTATCAAAATAGATATAATTGTATTTTCCCTTTGTTTTATTTCTTTTGATACTTCATTTTCTTCATTTTTAATCTTATTTTCTTTTTTTATATGTACAGAACTTTCTAAATTATTTTGTTTGTTTTTTCCTTTATATTGTAATTTGTTTACCTGACTAAAAATTGCTTCTTTTGATATATTATACCCTTTTGCAATCTTTTCTATGTATATTTCTTTTTCAATTGAATTATCAATTTTAGAAATTAGTTTTGCAATTTCATTTAAAAATTTAACTTTATTTCCTGCAACTTCGAGATTCAAACTTCTTTCTAATACTTTTACTCTAAATTCTATTAAAGAAATTGCTTCATCTATAAGCTTTTTAAATCTCGCTGATCCGTATTTTATAATGTATTCATCAGGATCTTTTGCACCTGTCATTTGAAGTACTCTTATATCTATCCCCATATTTTGCATAACTTCCATTGCACGCATTATAGCTGTTTGTCCTGCATCGTCTGAGTCAAAACCTAAAATTACTTGCTCTGTGTTTTTTCTAAGTAGCCAACCTTGATTAGTAGTTAAAGCTGTTCCAAGTGCTCCAACAACATTTTCTACTCCTCTTTGATGAAGTGAAATTACGTCCATATATCCTTCAACTACCAAAAGCTTTTTATGGTCATATTTTTTTGCAACATTTAATCCAAATAAATGCTTTCCCTTGCTATAAACAACATTTTCCGGTGAATTTAAATATTTAAATCTTTTTGCATCTCCTAGAACTCGTCCACCAAAAGCAATAACTCTGTTTCTAACATCAAATATTGGAATCATAAATCTTTCTCGATAAAAATCTACATATTTTCCATTTTCGTTTTTCTTTACTAATCCTGATTCCAATATTTCCGGATCTTCAAATCCTTCTTTTCTTAATATTTTGTATAATTCATCAAAATTTCCAGAAAATCCTAATTTATAGTTTTCTAAAGTTTCATTTGTTAGTTTCCTTTGTTTTACATATTCTTGACCTGCTTTAGATTCGGGCTTGTATAATTTTTTATGATAATAATCTGCTGTATATGAATTAAGTTTATATATTTTTTCTTTTAATTCTTCTTTTTCGGTATTTTCTCCATTTGTTAGTTTTGGAAGTACAATATTGGCTCTTTCTGCTAATGTTTCAACCGCTTCTTTAAAACCAATTCCTTCAATTTTACTAATAAATGTTATTACATTTCCTCCGAACTCCGCAACCAAAACAATGAAATATTTGTTTATCCGGAGAAACCGAAAATGAGGGAGATTTTTCATTATGAAATGGACATAAACCAAAATAGTTTCTACCACTTCTTTTCAAATGAACATACTGTGAAATTACATCTACTATATCGTTATTATCTCGAACTTCATCTAGAATTTCATCACTATAACGTACCATTTAACCTCTCTCTCCAGTTTATATTTTAAATTTTCTCATTAATATTATTATTCGACGAATTTTACATAATTCCTCCTTTTTTTATCAATTTTATACAATAACTAAATAATTTATAACAAAAATAGAGTGTTATAACTCCATTTTATTTTGAATTTTATAATTCAAAATAACTAAATTTATAACACTCATATTAATCTTTACTATTAAGATAAATAGCATTATATATTCCTTTTCCAATAAATTCAGACATTTTATTTACATACTGTTTGCTTATAAATTCTAAATCACAAATTGTAGTTTTTATACTAATGTCGCCTATTCTTCCTTTGTTTTTATTTAAAGCCAAACCCATAGTAATTGGAGTTTGACTAATAAAAATTTTTCCAGATAAATCTTTACAAGAAATAGCTGTATCAATTGCTACAATATATTTGTTTTTTATTTTAGGATAATTAAAAATTAAATCTTTTTTGCTACATATATTATGATTAATATCTCCTAATACTTTTTTACTTCCTATTTTTTCTTTTAAATAGCTTCCAACTAATGGTCCTATGCTATCTCCTAAAACTTTACTTGTCCCAATACAAATAAATAAAATTTCCTTTTGGTTTGTTTTTATTTTTCTTTTTAAAGTATTAACATATTCATCAAATTCCAAATCACAATCACCTATATTTTATATTTTGTAAAATCTTTAAATTTTATTACAAAATATAAAAAATAGAACTAATTGTTATATTTAATGTCTGAAGAATTTATAACTATTTTCTTTTGCGTTCATTGCTTTCATTGTAGTTCCTTCATATATATCGTCTAATGGCAATTTAAAGTTTAACCAACAAGAATATTCTTCATCATTATTACTTATAATTTTTATTCTAAATTTTATTTTACAATCTAAACTTTCTGTTGTAATTCCTGCTTTTTCTAGAATACTTCCATTAAAATTCATACTGTTATTTTGTTCCATTTGATATCCTTTTTTTAAATTATAATTTACATATTCTAAAGATATAGGATTTGAACAATCTGTATAGAAAATTGGTTCATCATAGTTTGCATCATCATCTTCTTGGTTAGTTTTTACTATTTTATAACTAATATCTGAAGTTGTTCTACTTTCTGTTACAGGTTGATTTAATCCAAAATTTAAAACATTTTTGTATACTAAACTTTTTTCTCCACCATTTCCTAAACTATCTAAACTAATATTATCTATATAAAGCTCTTTAACAGTATTTTTATTTGAAAGTTCTTCGCCATTATTAATGTATATTGCAATATCTGTATATTGATATATATTAAAATCTTGTAAACTTTGTTCTTCATTTGCATTTATTGCATTTGCACTACTGCAAAGTACTATCTTTTCTATACTAAAATTTGATTCTTTATTTCTTTCGTAAATTTCTTCTCCACTTTTTACAAAGTTTTTTCTTCCTATATTAAGGTGTATAATATGTCCATATACAAAAGCTAATATAATAATAATTATTATTAATACTATAGGTACAAAATTTTTATTTTTAAACATTTTCTCCATTTTCATCTCTTATAATTTATTATATAAATATTGAATATAACTAAATACTTTATCTGCCCACGCTTCATCGCTTGCATATCTAATATTAACACTTCTTAGAGTTGTTCCATTATAATATGCACCACTTGCAACTATTGTGTCATTAATTAAAGTTCCAGATGTATGTAAATATTTTGTAGATAAAGCTTCTGCTACTGTATATATTGCATTTTCATAACCATCAAATGTTGTAGCCATATTGTATGGATCCCTATCATTTGCATTATATCCAAACAAATTACTCTTTTCCATTGCAAGCCTTGATGTTCCCCATGCACTTTCATGAATACCAATTGCTGCTACAAATATTCCATTTATTTTATATTTTTGTTCTGCATTATAAAAAGCTTCTGCATTTTGCTCGAAAATCTTATTTCTATCACTTAAATTTCCTGATAATACTGTTTTAAAATCACTTAATGTTAATCCACTTGGTTGACTTAAGTCCATATCTATATTTACATTATTTTTAAGTGTTGCAATTCTATTTAACTCTTTAATTAAAGGTGTAACAGTTTCAGAAGTGATATAAGTTGTTTTTAAATATCCTTCTTTGTCATTATATTTAACTTTTATCCATTCTTCTCCTGCTTCTTTTATTGTAACATTTAAATGTCTTGGAACTTGGCATATAGTTGGGGATTCATCTGTCTTATCTTCTTTTAAATCCTCTGCTTCTAATAAATACATTTCATCATCTATATGAACATTAAATCTTTTTAAAAAGTCAGATGTTCCTCTATATATAATTTCTGTTACTACTTCTTCTAATGTTGTACTTTCTATTATTTCTTCGTTAATCATTTGGTCATTTTGGTATTCTTGAAGTGCTGTTACTTGAACTTTTCCAATCTTTCCTTCTTGTTTTACTTGTTCTTCATCTTTTGGCAAATTAGGGTTGTCCTCATATTGTGTTTCAAAAGCAACATCTCTTTGTTCATTTACCATTTTTTTATTTGAATCTGTATTTGTTAGCATAACTTGAATTACATCAACTGCTTTTTGATTTTCTTCAAAAGCAACTACAGTCTCGCTTTGTTCTTTATTATCATCATCAGTTGCAAAGATATTACTTTTAAAGAAAGATATTAATAATCCAATTATAACTATTCCTACGAAGAACCATACAACACTAAATTTAATTACTATTGTTCCTTCATCCGTTCTTTTCATTAAAAAATATCAATCCTTTCCTATTTCGTTTTTTAAACATATAGGTAAAAATTCTTAATTACTTTAATCTGTTTTTTATAATTCCGTACATATATAATAATACTATATTTCAGCCTTATTGTCAATGTAATCATTTACCAGAATTTTCAAGACTGCAGCAACTGGAACAGATAAAAACATTCCAATTACTCCAAAATATGCTCCACCAACTGTTATTGCAAAAACGACTAATAATGGACTTATTTTTAAAGAGTCTCCCATTATTTTTGGATTAATTATGTTTGCATCTATTTGTTGTAAAATAACTATAACAATTAGTAGAATAAGTGCTTTAGAGAATCCTGCTGTTATTAAAGTTATTAATGCTGCAATTCCTACTGCAAATATTGCACCAAAATAAGGTATCATATTAAATAATCCTATTGTAAATCCAAGTAATGATGCGTATTTAACATGTAAAATATGTAATGCAATTGTTGCTAATATTCCAACAATTATAGCATCTACAAATTGACTTGAAATAAACTTAAAAAATACACTATTTGAATTGTTAAAATACTTTTCTATATATTTATATTGATTCTCTTTAAGCATAGCTTTTAATAGTTTTTTGAAATATTTTAATATTTCATTTCTCTCTGCTAAAATATAAACAGATGAAACTATTGCAACAATTATATCAAAAATTCCTGTTGCAACTCCTACTGCACTTTTTACATATCCTAAAATACGGTCTACACTTAAATATTGTTGTAAATCAATATTTTGAACTTCTTTTAAAGCTGTATAAACTTTATCAGATTTAAAAAATGAATCATCTGGTAAATTATTATATGTTTCAATTGTTTTAGTGTAATACATTTGTAAATTTCCTATTAGCTCATTTATACTTTCTATTAAAACAGGCAAAATGAAATTGATAATTATTATTAAAATTAAAATAGTAAGAATATATGTTGTAAGAATTGCCCATCTTCTAGCATTTTTTCTAATAAATTTTTTCCTTGACTTTTGATATGCTTTTTCTATTTTATGCTCTGGAATATATAGTAAATATGCTATCAATAATCCAGCTAAAAAAGGTGAAATTACTGATATAAAATTACATACAAAATTTCCTATATATCCTATACTATCTATTGCTTTATATACTATAATTAATACTGTTCCTAGGGCTACTAAAAATATCCATGTATGCCAATGGTTTTTTATTTCTTTTCTCATAAGTTTATTATTCCTTTCTCTATTTTTATATTTATTATGCCTTTTTTAATACACTTGCTTACAACTTATATAATTATATCTTAAATTATATATCTATTTCTAGTCCAACCGGACAATGGTCACTTCCTAAGATATCTGAATAAATCTCAGCTTCTTCAATTTTACTTTCAATATCTTTAGAAACTATAAAATAATCTATTCTCCATCCAATATTTTTTTCTCTAGCTCTACCCATATATGACCACCAACTGTACACATCTTGTTTTTCCGGATATAAATATCTAAAAGAATCTGTAAATCCACTATTTAAAAGCTCTGTCATTTTATTTCTTTCTTCATCTGTAAATCCGGCATTGTGTCTATTTGTTTTTGGATTTTTTAAATCTATTTCTTTATGTGCTACATTTAAATCTCCACACATAATTACAGGTTTCTTTTTGTTTAATTTTAATAAATATTTTCTTATTTCATCTTCCCAAACTTGTCTATAATCTAGCCTTTCTAATTCTCGTTTAGAGTTTGGAGTATATATATCTACCATGAAAAAATTTTCAAATTCAAGAGTTATTACTCTACCTTCTTTGTCATGCTCTGGAATTCCTATACCATATGTAATAGCTATTGGCTCTTTTTTTGTAAAGATTGCTGTTCCTGAATATCCTTTTTTCTCCGCACTATTCCAATATGAAAAGTAATTATTAAATATTGGTGAATTTAAAACTTCTTGTACTTCTTTTATTTGCTCATTTTCATTTATTTGCATTTTTGTTTCTTGCAAACAAAAAATATCTGCATCTATTTTGCTAAAGAATTCTCCAAAGCCTTTTTTCATACATGCTCTTATTCCATTTACGTTCCATGATATAAGCTTCATTTTATTTCCTTTCAAAAAATTCCATTATTTATTAAATTATAACATAGCGCCTTTTAAAATTCAATAAAACTAAAAAAATATTGGTAAAATAATGAGATAATTAAAAAGTTTATATTATAAAAAAATAAATTTCATTTTATAAAAAATGAAATTTATTTTTTTATTATTTTTTATTGTACTTCAACTGGTAAGTATCTAACTCCCCATGCTAATGCTTCGCTATGAGAATTTACATAAACGTCTATTCTATTTCCTTTAATTGCTCCACCTCTGTCTTCAACTACATATGTTCTTCCATTTATGTTTAATTTTGTACCATATGGTAAATTAGATGGTGCAGCAACAGTTCTACCTGCTGTAGCTCTTGTACCTGATGCTGTATAACCATTTGCATGTGAACCACAACATTTTCTACATGAACAATATGCTGTTACTTTATAAACTTTTACTGAACCTGAACTTTGAGCTGTACTTTCAGTTCTTGTAGTTGTTACTGATCTTGAAGATACAGTTTTTGATCTTACTTGTATAATCTTATTAACAGGCTCTTGTATTATTTCTTCTGAAATTTTTGTTCTTTCTATTTCAATATCATTTTGATATTTTACTTTATAAGTAACTCTTTTTTTACCTTCTACACCTTCTTGTAAAACTTTGTTTTTAGTATCTTCGCTTCCATTTGATACATCTTTTGTTACTGTTTCAAATGGGATTGCTTCTTCTACTGTTTCAATTTTTTCTGTTACAGTAGCGTATGCATCTAAGATTGAATCTAGTGTCATTTCTACTCCACTTTCTGATACTTTTGCAACTTCTATTTCTTGCTCTGATTTATCAGAAATTGTTATAGTTTTACTTGAAGTAATTTCTTCGCTTAAACTTGGTGTAACTTTTTCATTATCTTCTAATATAATATTGTTATCGTTTAATATCTCTTTAACATTAGTCTTTGATGTAAGAACTGTCATTTCATATCCATTTGATAATTCTATTTTTACAGTATTTATACCAGTTGTTACTGCCATAACTCCTACTCCTGAAAGTAAGATTAAAATTAGGCATATGATAATAACTTTTATCAAAGAAAATTTGCTTTTGTTTTTCTTCTGCATAAAAATTTGATACCTCCTTTAACAACAATTATTATTGTAGCACATAATCTTAAATTTGTCAAATTTGGAAAATTTTATCTTTTTTATACATTTCCTTTATCCCTACTATAATTATATGATTTACTCTTAAAAATATGAAAAAATTTTTTCATTATTTAACCTTCTTTATACAAATACCGGAAGATTTTTTAATTTTCTTCCGGTATTATAAAATATTTTTTTAAACTTCATTACCATAGTAGCTATCTATCAAAATTTGTTTCATTTCTTCAACCATTGGTACTCTTGGGTTTGCTGTTGTACATTGGTCTTCAAAAGCTCTATCTGCTAATAAATCTAATTTATCCATAAACTCTTTTTCATCTATTCCTGCTTCTTTAAAAGATTTTGGAATATTAAGTTTTTCATTTAATTCTTGTACTTTTGAAATTAATGAGTTTATTCCTTCTTCTACAGTATCTGCCTTTAGTCCAACTTTTTTTGCAAGTTCAGCATATTTTTGGTCTGCTATAAAATATTCATATTTTGGGAATGATACAAATTTTGAAGGTTTTGAACTATTGTATCTTATTACATATGGTAGTAATACAGCATTTATTCTTCCATGTGGTAGATGAAATTCTGCACCAATTTTGTGTGCTAAAGAGTGGTTTACTCCTAAAAATGCATTTGTAAAAGCCATACCTGCTATAGTACTTGCATTGTGCATTCTCTCACGTGCGTTTTTATCATCTCCGTGTTCATAAGCTTGAACTAAATACTTAATTACTAATTCTACTGCTTTTTCTGCCAAACCATCTGTATAGTCTGATGCCATATTTGATACATAACTTTCAATTGCGTGTGTTAATACATCCATTCCTGTATCTGCTGTTATTGATTTTGGAAGACTCATAACAAGATCAGGATCTACTATTGCAACATCTGGTGTTAATTCGTAATCTGCTAATGGGTATTTTTTATTTCTTTCTTTATCTGTTAAAACAGAAAATGATGTTACTTCTGAACCTGTTCCTGAAGTTGTTGGAATTGCTACCATTTTAGCCTTTGAACCAAGTTTTGGAAATTTATAGGTACGTTTACGTATATCCATAAACTTTAATTTAAGTCCTTCAGGGTCTGCATCAGGATGTTCATAAAATAGCCACATACCTTTTGCTGCATCTATTGCGCTTCCTCCACCTAAAGCTATTATTACATCTGGTTTAAAATTATTCATTAATTCTAAACCTTTATTTACTGTGTCAAATGATGGATCTGACTCTACATCACTAAATATTTCACAGTGTACGTGTTTTTCTCTTTTTCTTATGTGATATAAAATTTTATCTACATACCCAAACTTAACCATTCCAGGGTCTGTTACAATAAATGCTCTTTCAATATCTGGCATTTTTTCTAGGTATGCAATTGAACCTGCTTCAAAATATATTTTTTCTGGAATTTTAAACCATTGCATATTTACTCTCCTCCTTGCAACTCTTTTTACATTTATAAGGTTAACGCTTGAGACATTTGCTGTTGTTGAGTTTCCTCCAAATGAACCACAACCTAAAGTTAATGATGGCATATTTGTGTTATAAATATCACCAATTCCACCATGAGTTGATGGTGAGTTTACAATGATTCTTCCAGCTTTCATTTTTTCTGAAAATTCTAAAATTTTATCTCTATCTTCTGAATGAATTACTGCAGTATGACCTAATCCACCAAATTCTAATAGTTTTTCAGATTTATCCATTGCTTCATCAAAACTATCTACAATATAGTAAGTTAATATTGGGCTAAGTTTTTCTTTAGAAAATGGAAAATCTTGACCTATTCCTTCTTCATAAACAACTATTACTTTTGTATCTTTTGGTATTTCAAATCCTGCTGCTTTTGCAATTTCATATGAACTTTGTCCCGGAATATGTGATTTTAATTTAAATCCTGTGTCATCTCTCCATTCAAACATTGTATTTTTTAATTTTTCTTTTTCTTCTTCATTTACAAAATAACATCCTGCATTTTTCATCAATTCTTCAAATTCTTGGTAAATTTCTTTTTCTACCAAAACTGCCTGTTCAGATGCACAAATCATTCCGTTATCAAATGCTTTTGACATAACCAAATCATTTACGGAAGTCTTAAGTTTGGCTGTTTTTTCTATTATACATGGTACATTTCCGTGGTCCTACACCTAATGCCGGTTTTCCACATGAATATGCAGCTTTTACCATTCCTGTTCCACCTGTTGCTAAAATCATATCAACACCCGGATGATTCATTAAAAGCCTAGTAGCTAAAACTGATGGTTCAGGTATCCACAAAATACAGTCTTCAGGTGCTCCTGCTTTAATAGCTGCATCTCTTAATATCTCTGCTGCAGCTACAGAACATTTTTGTGCAGATGGATGAAATCCAAATATTATAACATTTCTTGTTTTTGCTGAAATTATAGATTTAAACATTGTTGTTGAAGTTGGATTTGTAACAGGTGTAACTCCTGCTATTACTCCAACAGGCTCTGCTATTTCAACATAATCGTCTTCGTCATTTTCGTTTATTATTCCTACAGTTTTTTCATATTTTATACTGTGGTAAATATATTCTGTTGCAAACATGTTCTTTGTTATTTTATCTTCATATATTCCACGTCCTGTTTCCTCAACAGCTAGTTTAGCAAGCTCCATGTGGTGTTCTAGTCCTGCCATTGACATAGCTTTTGTAATATTGTCTACTGTTTCTTGGTCTAATTTTAAATATTCTTCAGATGCTTTTTTTGCTCTTTCTACTAACTCGTCTATCATCTGTTTTACTTTTGTTTCGTCTTCATTTTCTGGCATAGTATCTCTCCTTCCACTTTTTTCTTATAGTTTGTGCAATTTATTTTATATTATTAATTTTTTAACAAATTTTTATAAATATGTACTTGTAATGATTTATTTTTAGAGCTTTGGTGTCGCAACTTTTATATTTTAATTATTTGATATGAAAGTTGCTCCATTCGCCCTTCACTTTGTTTCGGTTGCTCGCTTACGCAGCTCTTTCAAATAAATCATTACAAGTATTTATATATAAAAAAGGATGTTAGACACATCCCCTTTTTAATATACATAACTTTGTGGGTTATATGCTACCCCATTAACTCTTATTTCAAAATGTAAATGTGGACCTGTTGAATTTCCTGTTGAACCTACTGCTGAAATAACTTGTCCCTGCGAAACAGATTGTCCTGCAGATACATATATTTTGCTACAGTGTCCATAATAAGTTTGTACACCATTTGAGTGAGATATTACAACTAAATTTCCTAATGAACCTTTATATCCTGCCCATACTACAGTTCCTGAAGCTGCAGCTTTTACCCCTGTACCTGATGGTGATCCTATATCTAGCCCTGTATGAGCACCTGATCTAATTCTACTTACTGAACCAAATCTTGAAGTTATTGTTCCCGTAACAGGTTTTATTAATGAAATTCCAAGTGAAACAGGTGACCTTGACATATTACTTGATGTTGAAAATGATTTTGATGAACCTGTACTTGCAACTTTTATACCTGATGCTCTTGTACTTTGTGCAGGTGTTTCAACCTTTTCCTTGTATAAACTTGCTACTGCTTCTTCTGCTTGAACAAAATCTGCTACATCTGTTTCATATTTTTCTATTATTGATATATTATCTATATTACTACTATCTTTATCTTTTAATTCTTGTACAACACTTTCTGCCGTAGAGAAATCTGCTACATATACTTTTTCTTCATTATCTTCTGAAACAGCATAATATTTATAATATGGAGTACCTGTTTCTGCAACTTTTTCAAATATTTCGTCATCATTTGGTGTTATTCCTCTTTTTAAAAGACATACATTATATGTTGGCATATTATCTACTTGTACAAAAGCTACATATGAATTTTCTCCGTCTCCATTTTCTATATAATCATCAATTCTTGATTGTAATTTACTTTTATCTGCTGAATATCCTATTTTTTCTCTATTTAGTGTTACACTGTATATCGGTTTGTATAAAAAAGCAACTAATGCTACAATAATGAATGTTGCTATACTTACTAAGATAAAGAATTTCATTGAAGTTCTTATTTTTATAAGTACCTTTTTCATTACAAATTTTCTCCTACTTTATTATATTTTTTATTATCTTATATTATCATTTTTTATTTTTCAATTTTAAATATAATCTATTTATAATGATTTTTCTTTAATTTAATTTTAAAATCTCGTTTTATCTTCAAATTTTGTCCAATTATATAAATAAATCTTATTTTTAGTTTGATGCATATTGTTTTTAAAAATGGGTGGATATCCTTAAAAGGGGGACCAATTTTTAAAAACAATATGCATCGAACTGAACAAAATAAAATTTACTTTTTTATATAATTTCTAATTTTGCAAATTTGGCCATAAGTCTTTTATGTCCCACTTTATCAAAACTTATATCTACTTTTAAATCGTCTCCTTCAGGCTCTGTTTTTGTAATTATACCTTCACCAAATTTTTTATGATATACTTTAGTTCCTGTTACATATTTAGATAAATCTACTTGTTCATTGTTCGATTTTTGACCTAAACTGCTTAAAAAGCTTTCTGCAGTTCTACCAAATGCAGGTTTTTTGCCAAATATAGAATTTGCTGCAACACCAACTTTATCTTTAATATTGTATGATGTTATTTTACTTTCAGTTCTTGAATTATTTCCATAAGTCCAAGCATATTCTTTTTCACTGTTTTCTTTTATTGAACTATAGCTATCTCCAAATGCATCTTCATAACCTTCTAATAAATCTTTTGGAATTTCTTCTAAAAATCTTGATGGCATATTATAACTTGTTGAACCAAACATCGTACGCATTTTACTACATGTTAAAAATAAATTTTCTTTAGCTCTAGTTACCCCAACATAGCATAAGCGTCTTTCTTCTTCAATTTCCTTTGGCTCTCCTATAGAACGATGACCAGGGAATATTCCTTCTTCCATCCCTACTAAAAATACTACAGGGAATTCTAGACCTTTTGCACTATGTAAGGTCATAAGAGTAACAGAATCCTCAGTTTCTTCCATATTATCTATGTCTGATGATAATGTCATACCTTCTAAAAAGCTTTGTAAATCACTTTCTGCTTCTTCTTTTTCAAATTCCATTGCAACAGTTAAAAATTCATCTAAGTTTTCTATTCTGTTGTCTGCCTCCAAAGTCTTTTCATCTTCTAAAGCTTTTATATAACCTGATTTTTTAAGTAAATATTTTACGAGTTCAGATATTTGCATTTCATCTTTTTTTATTCTTGCATCTTCTATTAAACTTACAAAATCTCTTGAATTTAAGTAAACTTTATTTAATCCATATTTGTCTGCATTTTTTATTATTTCATACATTGAAGTTTCATTTTGTATTGATAAATCAGTTATTTTATCTAAACTTGTTCTTCCTATTCCTCTTTTTGGCTCATTTATAACTCTTGCTAAACTTAAATTATCTGAAGGGTTTTGCACTAATCTTAAATATGATACTATATCTTTAATTTCTTTTCTTTCATAGAATTTTAGCCCTCCAACTATTTTATATGGAATAGCTTCTCTCCTTAAAATATCCTCCATAACTCTTGATTGAGTATTCATTCTATAAAGTATTGCAAAATTAGAATAATCATATTTTTCTTGATTTTTTAAATGTGAAATTTCATCTGCTACATAGCTTGCCTCATCATATTCATTGTCTGCTAAATATACTTTTGGCAATGTTCCTTCATCATTTTCTGTCCATAATTTCTTTTCATATTTTGTTTCATTATTTTTTATAATTGCATTTGCAGTTTTTAAAATATTTCCTGTACATCTATAATTTTGCTCTAATTTTATGATTTTTGTATCTTCAAAATCTTTTTCAAAATTTAAAATATTTTTTATGTCTGCTCCTCTAAATGAATATATACCTTGGTCATTATCTCCTACAACTGTTATATTTTTATTTACTCTCGCTAGCATTTTAACTAGGTTAAATTGAGATTTGTTTGTATCTTGATATTCGTCTACTAATATATATTTAAATTTTGATGAATAGTAATTTAAAATTTCTGGATTTTCGTTAAATATTTTTATTGTGTAATTTATTATATCATCAAAATCTATGCTATTATTTTCTTTTAATTTTTTTTGATATAACTCATATATTAAAGCAATTTTTTCTTTTCTATAATCTCCATGTGCTCTTAATGCATATTGGTCAGGTTCTAACATTTCATTTTTAGCATTACTAATTTCTGATTGCACTGCTTTTTCTGCAAATTGTTTGTCGTCTATTTGTAGCTCTTTTAAGCATTTTTTTACTAATGTTTTTTGATCTGATGTATCAAATATTACAAATGAACTATCAAATCCTAGTTTTTCTATATGTTTTCTTAAAATTCTTACACATATAGAGTGAAAGGTTCCCATCCATATATCTTTGGCATCTTCTCCAACTAATGATGCTACTCTTTCTTTCATTTCATTTGCAGCTTTGTTTGTAAACGTTATTGCTAAGATATTCCATGGAAGCACCTTTTTTTCTTGTATTAAATATGCTATTTTATGTGTTAATACTTTTGTTTTTCCACTTCCTGCTCCCGCAATTACAAGTACTGGTCCTTCTGTATTTATTACAGCTTCATATTGTTTGTCATTTAATCCTTTTAATATTTCTTGCATTTATTTTCTCCTTGTATATTTTATTTTGTCATCTTATAATTCAAGACCATGATCTTGTTCAATGCTTTCTTTTAATTCTTCTTCAACTTTTTCTTTTTGTTCTTCTTTAATATTTTGTTCATCTGTTTGCAAAAATTCTTCTATTCCTGATTTAATATCTTCAAGAGATTCACTCATATTATTCTCTATTTTTTCTTCTGCTGTTTCACTTTTACTTAAATTGTTATCTTGTTCTTCTACTCTAACATCTGCTAATTCAAGCTTTAATCCTAAATCGCCTTCATCTCTATCGCTATCTGGTTGTACTACTTCTGGTTCTTTTTTTCCTTTTAGTAACTCATCTAATTTTTCTTGTTTTGCTTTTAACCTGTCCGCATTTGTTTGCATTTTATTTTCTAATCTTTTTCTTGAATTAGTTATAAAAGTTTCTTTAGCAACCTTTGTTCTGTTAATTATTTCTTTAAAAGTTCCTTTTGTTTTAGTTACTACTTTTGAACTTTTAACATTTTCATTTATTTTTTCTATTTTGTTATTTAACTTTTCAACAACATTTTTTGCAAATTTTGGTGTCCTGTTTATTTTAATTGCTAAATTAGCAATAATTTTTTGGAACATATTTTGTTTTTTTATCTCCATTAGTGCCATATCTTTATCTTGAGTTGCTTCATTAAATTTATCGTGTCCTTCTTCCTGATGTTCATATATTTCGTTTACTAATTCATTAATTACTTCATTTATTTCTTGTTTTCTTTTTTCTAGTTTTTCAATTTCTTCGTTTAGTTCCAAAACAGGATCTACATTTTTTAATTCTATCAATTTTTCTAAAGCTTCTTTTGCTCCTTCTAAATTTCCGCTATCTAATTCCAATTTTGTTTGTGTTGTTAAATCACTCATTTTTTGTTCATAATCGGCTTTTACCCCATTTCTTTCATCATATTTTGCTTTTAAATCTATTAAATTTTGAGTTTGCTCTGCTTGTAATTCTCCTAATTTTTCCATATCTTGCTTTATAAGAGCTTCATACTTTTCTTCGAGCATTTTTAATGAATCTTCATATTTATCTAATATTGATTTTTTACTTTCTTTTTCCTGAAGGTAATCTTCTTGCAATTTTTCCCATTTAATCCCAACACTTTCAGCTTGTTTTTCAATACTTTGTTTTATATTTCCGACAGCAGTCTTTATATCTTGTTTATATGTTTCCTTTGTAATTTGTGCTGTTGTTTTCATAATGTTTGATTGTACTCTAGCTAAATCCATTAATAAATTAAAAAACTTTTTTGGTTCTTCTACATTTTTATCCATAAATTCCTCCATTTAATTATAGGATTACTTTAAATATGCATCTATTTTTTTTAGAATTTCCTTTTCTTCTTGTTTCAATTTTTTTTGTAATTTTTTTAAATCCTCTATGCTCATTTTACTTAAATCTACTATTTGCCCATCTATAATCTCTCTTTTAAATTCTTCCTCCATTTTCTTATTTGTATGATTGTAAGTAATCATACTCTCCTTTCTTTATTTTTACATTAGTATAAGCTCAGTGCCATTTTTTATATTGGTATTTTTAATTATACTATTTACATCATAATTTTTACCTGTTGTTCTATCGTACAGAATAGGCATATCCTCAGATTGATAAATATCATTATTTAATTCATTTATACCTTTTACAAGTAAATTAATAACAGTATATACTCTTTTATTCAAAGGAATCCAAACATCATATTTTTTATCTATTCTAGGAAAAAATATTTTTACTAATACCCTATTCATCCTCATCACCTTCTTCTTCCATACCAATAAACTTAATAAACGTTAATTTTTCTTGATTTACAACATAGCCATAACATTCTCCGCAATTATTTTGTATATCTTCATCCATTGAATCTACATCTATTAATGATTGATTTTCCATTCCATTTCCAACCCATATACATGAAGACTTATCTATATTTTTTTCGTACCATTCATCATATTCCTGATCCTCTAATTCGTCTCCAGAGTCTATTATTATAAACTTAATTTTTTCATTTTTCTTTACTTTTTCTAAAAATTCACAAAATTCATCTTCATTTATTGCATCTTTGTCAAAGAATTCACTAATTCCAATAATAACACATATTGTAAATACATCATTATTATTTTTCATATCCTGCATTATTTCTTTTTCAAAATATTTATATGCTTCTTCTTCAATTCCTTTTACTTTTTCTACATCTAATATGTTTAATTTTATATTTTTTAAACTAGATAATTCTTCGGCTATATATTTAAAGACTTCTTTAGCATCATCTATCTTTTTAGCTGTAATTATAGACATAAAGTCTTTTGCAAAATTATATTGATATACTTTTAAATTTTTCTTTATTAATCCAATTGGTACATGTTCTATGTCTGTTAAATAAGATTTAACATTTTCTAATTCAATCTTTTTAGGCATTATTGGTATTGGCATAGCTCTTTCTTGATTTTGATTATTTAATTCTTTTATTGTATTTATAATATGTTCATTATAATCTGCTGCATCACAAATTTTTGCAGTTTGAAATTCAAATATTTCTTTATCAATTTCTACTAATCCTCTTCCAAATATGTGTGCAGGTCTTTTCTTGCTTACACAATCAAATATTGAATAATAATCGTCATCATTATTCATTTGTAAAGCTAATTTTTTATTGAAATTTGCAGCCATTCTATATCTCATATCACCCGAACTATTAGAGGTCATAACAAACATAATTCCAGATTTTGAACCTTCTCTTGTTATTGTTAACATTAAATCATCATATTTATCATAGTTTTCGTTAAAAACTTCATAGCCATTTATGATAATTACGATAATTGGCATTACATTTCCACTAGCTAAATATAAATTATAATCTCCATTGTAGTCAGATAAAATTTGTTTTCTTTCTTTAATCTCTCTTTGAATCATATCAAAAAGTGTGTGTAATTTTTCGTCATCTCCTAAAAAAACTGTATCTCCTACATGTGGACTCTTTCTAAATACTTTTAATGCTTCTGTTCCAAAATCTAAAATATACATTTGGACTTGTTTTGTAGTATAATTAGTCATTAACCCATATATTAAAGTACTTAGTAAAGTTTCTTTTCCACTTTCTTGATTACCATAAATTATAACATTTTCTTTTTGGGTAAAATCTATCTCAATTAATCCTTGCTTTTGATTAGCTGGATCATCATATTCCCCAATAACTACTTTTACTTTATTTTTTTCATTTTTTACATTATATTTTTCCATTAAATTTTCAAAATAAATATTCTCTGGTATATTTTCTAACCACAAGCCCTTATTTTTTATGTTTTCTTTTTTTGCTAAATTACATATATATTTTAATAAATTTGTTAATTGTTCCCCTTTACTAGCTAATACTTGTTGTTTTGAATCATTTAATTTTTTTATTGGCAAGCCTACTTCAGAAATAAATTCCACAGAACTATCTATTTTTTTTACAGGTGCATCTGATGGAGTATATGTAGCACCTGCCCAACCAGATTGACCTAATGTAAAATATTCGTTTTGTCCAACTCTTAAATAAAAGGTTCCTGGATTTTTTAAATAAGCAGCATCTGGTTCCAATATTATATCTCTACTGTCTGAAGTATCTTGAACTTTTAAACATACTCCAAATTTACTATTACTACGTATTTGGTCATCTACAACTCCACTTGGTTTTTGTGTTGCTAATATTAAATGTACACCTAAACTACGTCCAATTCTTGATACACTTACAAGTGACTCCATAAAATCAGGTTCTTGTTGTTTTAATTCAGCAAACTCATCACATATTATAAACAAATGAGAGATTGGTTCTTTTACTATTCCCTCGTGGTATAATTTTTGATATTTATATATATCTATTGTTCCTTCATCTGTCATATCTCTTGCTTCATTAAAAACAGCTTGTCTTCTTCTTAACTCACTTTGTATAGATATAAGAGATCTTTCTAGTCCATTTTTATCTATATTTGTAATTGTTCCAACTAAATGTGGCAATTGAATATTTTGTTTTTTAAACGCTCCTGCAAGTCCTCCTCCTTTATAGTCAATTAATAAAAATGTTACATAATGAGGATGATAATTTAATGCTAATGACAATATATATGTTATAATAAACTCACTTTTTCCTGAACCTGTTGACCCTGCTATTAATCCATGAGGTCCATGGTATTTTTCATGTGCATCTAATGATATTATCATTCCATTACTATCTACACCAATAGGTGCTTTTAAAGATAATGTTGTATCATGATTTTTCCATCTTCCAAGTATATTTAATTGTTCTATATTTCCTACATTATACATATCTAAAAATGTATAACTACTTGGTAATGAATTGGTTTCATTTTTTAGTCTAACTGGTATATTGGCTAATTTTTTAGCTATTTTTTCATAAAAAACTGTAATTAATGGTTCTAATTCCATATTAGTCTTATTATTATTATCATATAATATACCTGTTGTCGTATTTGTAATATCAATAAATGTTTTACATCTACTTGGTACACTATACATGTCGTCTGTAATACATAATAAACTAAACCCTTTATTTCCTTTTAATTTAAGAAAACTAGATATAAATCCTAAATTTTGAATTTGCCTATAGTCATCTGTAATAATTAAATAATGTGGAGAATATATTGTTGTATTTTCTGATTCTTGTTCGTCACTTTTGGGAGTTCTATTTTTTAATTGTTCTGTTAAGTATTTAGATATTTCATTCATATCTTCATAATTATCTGCAAAAAAACGTATTTGCTTTGAATCATCTAAAACATATGGCAACATTTTTACATATTCCCATTCTTTAGATGTCTTTTTATTTAATAAAAAAACTAATTTTAAATCTTCGTAACTGTGAAATGTAATTAGTTGTAATATTAAATTTTTCATATATTTATATGTTAAATCTTCATTGTTTGATACAATTGTATAAATATTTTTTTCACGTAATGAAATTGTTATTGGTGCTTTTTTTATCGTTTTTGAATTTTGTAGAATTTTATTTAATTCACTTACAAGATTATCATCTACCATAGTAAATCTTTTTTCTGGGTATTGCATGTCTATCTTTAAAGGCATATCTCCTATTCCAATTCTACATGTTAAAAAATCCTCATCATCTATTTTTCTTTCCCATAATCTATGGTTATCTGATAAAATTACTTCCATACATTTTTCAGAACTTAAATAATTTTTATCAATCAAATCTTTTTGTTCTTTCTTCAGTTCATTTAATGTTTCATTTTTTTCTTCTAGATATTTTCTATATCTTGTTTGTCTTTTTTCTTCATACTTTTTCTTACTTTTTTTATCATATCTTAGTTCAAGAATAGGAAGTACAAGCATCATTATAAGCATCATTAATGTTGACATTACACCCATAAAAATATCTAATGGTTCTGCTGTTCCTCTTACTATTCCTTGTATTGTACTACTAAAAGAAAGTAACATCATAATTCCCATAGCTATTGATGAACCTAAAGCCAATAAAATAGGTCTTTTTCTTTCTTCTGATAATTGAGGTGGTTCATCTATTGAAAAACTTATAGGAGTTATTTGTGGCACTAATCTAGGAGATTTAGAATAATAATTAACTTTTTCTTCTTCATATATTTCATCATCATTTTCTATTTGCGTTTCTTTTACTTTAGTATTTTTTATTGAACTTAATTTAATACTATTTGTATCTACTGCTACTTTATGTTGTGGGTTACTAATGTACAAACTATCTTTTATTATAATAATTTGCAATCCCATAATAAAGATAATATCCCCATTAAATATATTTTTTTCTTTTCTATATACCGGGAAATCGTTAACAAATACTCCATATGTAGTATCATAATTTTCTATAGTCCATTTTCCTCTAAATTTAATTATTTTTGCATGTAATTTTGAAACTAACGGATTTTTATATACAATATTATTTCTTTTATCTGAACCTATTGTGATTTCATGATTTCCAACAACATCTAAATGTACAAAACTATCCTCATAGTCAGGTAAGCAGTGCAATATACATATTTCTTTTGAATTTTCTATTAATATAGGATACATATTGTTTTCTTTTAATATAACTTTTTGTAATACTGCTCCACTTGTTTTTGCTATAATTAAATTTCCGTTTCTTTTTTTTATACATTTTGGATCTATTATTTTAGAATAGTTGCTACTTATTAGTTCATATTTTCCATTATTTACTTTTATATTTACTAGCTTTTTTTCTTTTTTCTTATCTATAATCCAATAATCTTCAATTGTATTTGTTTGCAATGTATCTTTAATTATATATTTTTTTCCAACTAATACTACACGCATATTATTTTTCCCTTTCATGCATATATTCGATTAAATTATATCAAATTGATAATTAAAACGCAAGTTTTTTTATATTAAAAATCAAAGTGTCAAAACATATTAATTTCAATATTTTCAGCTTTTTTGTAAATTATTCCAAAAAACTTTTTCGAGTTTTTTCGTTTTTTTTTACATTTTTTCTTGACTTTTATTTTTTTTTATTATACTCTAAAGATAGATAAAAAAAAGGAGGTAATATTATGGCTAAAGGAGTGAAATTAAGTGATGAAAATCTAGATACGCTACAAAAGAAAAGCTCTAGCATACAAAAACAAAATAACAATTGGACAAAACTACAACAGCGACTTAATAAACAAATTAATGAAGATCCTGTTGGAAAAATTTTTAGCACTCAATATACTAAAGGGAAAAAAATTTGTAATAAACTTATGAAACTTGCAGGTAACTTGGTTGATATGCAATCAGGCATTGATGATATTTGCACAACATGTCAAACTTTTGTAACTAATAATAGACGACTAAATGATGGAGGTGATGATTAATTATGGCTAAAATAACTATTGAAAATTTAACTAAAAACGATTTAAATGAGTGGAGAGATGATGTTGTAGCTATTATAGATAACTATCTAAACGAAATAGATGCAACTAGAAAAAAAGCAAAAGCAATAAGAGATGTTTTAGGATCACGAAAACATGCTGCAGAGGACCTATCTGATTCATTTAAGGCAATTATAAATGCTATGGATGAATCATTCGAAAATCTAACAGACTATAAAGGAAAGTTTATTACAAGAGTAAATAACTTCTTAAACGATACTGATGTTATTGAAGCACAAGCTGATACAGACTTAAGTGAAGCTACTGCAAAAGTTAAACAAGCTGCTAAGAACATAAAAAATAACCAAGCTTCTTCAAATGGAAGTGGAGGATCTAAAGGTTCTACAAGTTCTACAAGTAAAACATCATCAGAATATACATCATCAAGAGCTGAAGGAGAAGCTGCTGCAGCTGATTATACATCTACAACAGATACATCTACAACAGATACATCTACAACAGATACATCTACAACAGATACAGCTGCAACAGATACATCTACAACAGATACAGCTGCAACAGATACAGCTGCAACAGGTTCTACTGTAGCTGATGATTTTGCAGATCCTACTAGAGGAGGCACTTATAGTGTAACTCGTGATGAAAATGGTAATTTTGTTCCATATGAACCACATGATTAATAATAATACTATAAAAAGAACAGTTCGAACTGTTCTTTTTTATTTTGAACTATAGAAACATTTAATTAATGTGTAGTTTGAAAAAGTAAAAAAACTATTCTCATACGAGGATATTTTTTTACTTTTATGTTGCAACTAAAAACACATATAAATAAAGGCTTTTGAGGTTTTTAGTCGACACTTTTTAACATTTTTGGTCGACACTTTTTAACAAAATTATGGCACAACCTTTTGCTTAATTTCTGTGTCTATATTCATAATAAATTTTTATTTTATGCAAAATGCAGCATATAAAGGAATTGATTTAATGTTTATCATAGAAGCATTAATTAATGTGTTGAAAGTGGTATTTTGTTTGATTTTTTTAAAATTCGCTTTAAAATATAGATAAATTTAGATTATTTTTTAACAGTTGATAAAATATTAATAAATGCTACATCTAAAATAAAAGATTTAAAAATAAAAGTTATAAATCCAATAGAATTTATTATGGAGGTGATGTAAATGGAAACAAATTTAAAAGAGTTAGAGAAAATTAAAAATAAGGGTTTTGCTGTATTAAAGGAAAACTTAAGCCCAGCAGAATTAGTTCAGTTTTTACAAATGCTAGGTGTAGGAACTGGAGATTATACTAAAGAAAAATATGAAAATGATGAAGATATTACAATAGAAGATTTCAAAAAATATTTAGAAGAAAATAGCTAATTAAATATTACTCTCAAACTTGATTAAAAAATATTAATATAAGTTTTACTATTAACCGATATTTGATACATAAATAGTTGAATACTAAAGCAAAAAACTATTCTCATACGAGGATAGTTTTTTTGTTTTTACTTAAAATTTCTGTGTCTATATTCATAATAAATTTTATTTTATGCAAAATGCAGCATATAAAGGAATTGATTTAATGTTACTGCCACTTTTTGCAGGTATAATTTTAAGTTTACTGCCACTTTTCGCGGGTATAATTTTAATTTTATTGCCACTTTTTACGGGCATACTTCGACTATTTTAATATTCAATATTATTATAGTCGATATAATATTTAAGATTACTTGGCTTAAGTATATAGTTTTAATTTTTAAGGGCTGTTATTGGTATAACATATATTCCATCTGGTCTTCTAATTATAGCTTCATGTAATCCACTAATTATACATAAAAATTTTGGCTTTTTTTCTACTGAATTATTAAATTTTAATAAATTTTCTGCTGCTTCTTCTATTTTATCAGTTCCTAATTTTATCTCAATCGCTCCATAATCTCCATTTGGCATCTCAACTATTGAATCAATTTCTAATCCTGTTGTATTGTCTCTAAAATGGTATAAATTGCCATTATAGCTTTCTATATATATTCTTAAATCTCTTTCACAAAGTGATTCGAATAAAAACCCTAAAAAATTTACATCATTTAATAAACTTTCCGTAGTTAAGCCTAATATTCCACATACTAAAGAAGGATCAGTAAAATGTCTTTTAGCTGATTTTCCTACTCTACTACTTGAACGTAAATTGACGCTATAAGCTATTTGATTTTCTATTAAATGTAATTTTTCTAAAATATCAATATATTCTAAAACTGTATTTTTACTTGCAATATCATTATCTTTATTTACATCCTTAATTATTCTACTGTTGTTAACAATTGTACTTTCATTTCTAGCTAATTCTCGTAATATCATACGCATTTTATTTATGTCTCTTGATATTCCATCAATATTGGAAATATCAAAATTTAATATATCATTTATATAGCTTTGAGTTAATTCAAGAGCTTCTTCTTCAGCCATTCCTATACTTTGCGGCCATCCACCTCTTATGATTAGATAAATTAATTTTTGTAAATCAACCTTTCCAATTAATTTATCTTTAATGTTATTTTTAAATAAATCTTGCAATGATATTTCTCCGACTAGAGTCGCCTGACTCATATAGTGACATTGTATACATTTTCATTCGCGCAATTCTTCCTGCTCCAGAGTGATGTATATCTTTTGTTACTGGTGTAGCTGAACCTGTTAATATATATTTTCCTCTTTTATTGTCTTCATCACACTTAAATCGAATTCCATCCCATATTGCAGGTACTTCTTGCCATTCATCTATAAGTTCTGGATATTCTTTATTTAAAATTAGGTCGACATTCATTTGTGCTAGTTTTCTTTCATTAAAATTATTACTAACATTGTTAAGATAAACAACAGAATTTGCATGATTTAAAGAAGTCCATGTTTTCCCACACCATTTTGGTCCTTCTATACTTATTGCTCCAAATATTTTTAAATTTTTTTCTATTTTTTCATCTATAATTCTTTTTTTATAATCTTTTTTTGTAAGTGCCATATACTACCTCCATATTGTTTTTATATATTATAGCATTTTATTGGTCATTTTTCAAGTGTTTTGTTGGTACTTTTTCAAGCTTTTTATTGGTACTTTTTCAAATTTTTTATATTTAAATTTTAGTTGCAAATATTCCAATAATAAAACCTATCATATTTCCCACTGCACTCATCCTACCTTTATAAAGCTTATTTGATTCTGGAATTAATTCTCCAGATACAATATAAAGCATAGCACCTGCTGCAAAGCTTAGTGCCATTGCAATTACAGTTTCTGAAATACTTCCAATTATTGTGCCAAAAAATGCTCCAACACCTGTTGTTACACCTGAAAAGAAAACATAAAAAAGTACTTTCCATAGCTTCATGCCACCATTTTTCATAGGAACAGACATAGAAATTCCCTCCGGCACATCGTGAAGACATATTGCAATTGCAAGCCCAATTCCAAGTTTTGTAGATGCTTCAAAACCTGACCCAATTGCAAGCCCGTTCTGGAAAATTGTGAATTGCTAATCCAATACTTACTATTATTCCCGTTTTTAGCAAATTATTTGATTTTAAACTTTGCTTTTTACTAAATTTTGTTTCTACTAATTTATCACATATTATCATTGCAATTATTCCAAATCCAATTCCTATTATTACCGCTAAAATATTTGCAAGTTCTAGTGCCTCTGGTATTAAATCAAAACATATTACTGCCATCATAAGTCCTGATGCAAAAGATAAAATAAAACTTAAAAATTTGTTTGAAACTTTATTAAAAAAACAGCCTATTATTCCACCTAGTGTTGTTCCAAATGTACCAAAAAATAAGCCTAAAAGAGTTGTTTTTAATATTTCCATATTTTCACCTCTATTAGACTTTATTAAATTAAATTTATTTTAGAACTTTTTTGTTATTTAAGCTGTCAAAAAAGGACGTCCCAAATGACATATTAAAGTCTTATGCTACTTTTATGCCTGTATCTATGACTTCTTTTATAAAAGGATTTGAAATTGTTTCGTAGTCTTCTGTTGTTATTGGATGTGGTTCTATTCTAGCATCTATGTCCCAAGTCATTCCCATTAAAACAGCCATACAGTCATAAATATCTTCAAAATCATTTGAAACAACTGCAATATCAATGTCACTATATTCATTTTCTGTTCCATTTGCATAAGAACCAAATAATATAATTGCTGTAACATTATATTGTTTTTTTATTTCTTTTATAAATTTATTTATACTATCTAAAATATCTTTATTTATTGTTCTTTCAACCATTTCTTTACCTCCTCAATATTCTTTACTTGTTCTTTAGTATAATTATTTGTGCATTTTGCATCAAAACTTTTTTTATAATCATCATATCTAGCACTTATATTAAATGTATTTATAATCTGTATCTTCTCTCTTATTCCTATTGGTACTTCTATATTTGCCTTTTGAGAAAGTAATATTAAATTATGAATTTTAGGAGCTATTGGATTATCTGGATTATTTTTTGCATATAATCCTTTCAAAATTTTTTCAATTACTAAATGCCCTATAAATAAACACCATGTATTTTTCTTGTTATTATATAATACTTTCATTGTTTCATAGTCATTATCTGCACTTTCAAACCAATATTTAGTTAAATCTACACTATCCATATATTTTATTTTATCCTTTCAAACAATGGCTCTATACCATCTAATTTTAGATTTTTTTCTACTTCTATATAATCCCATGAAGCCTTTGGAATATTCAAAAACTCTCTTACTTTTTTAGAAGATGTTGGCATAAATGGTTCATACAAATTAGATAAATTTGCAACTAAATTACAACATGTAAATATTGTATTATTAAATTCTTCAATACTTTCTTTTTGCTGGTTCCATGGTTGCATTTCTTCATAAAATTTATTTCCATCTTCAACTAAATCTTTAATAATATAAGTTGCTTTTCTAAACTCAAGATTCTTAATTGCTTCTTCTACAGCGATATATGCATTTTGAATTTTTTGCTTCATTTTTTCGTTCATTTTACCATCTGGTACACTATCTAATCCTTTATATTTTAAAGTTCTGTTAATTAAATTACCATATTTATTAACTATTTCGCTATTAGCAATTGCAACAAATTCTTCTATAGAAAAATTGCTATCTTTTCTTTCTGGTCCATTTGCTGTTAAATAATATCTTATCATATCAGAATTATAGTTATCTAGCATATATCTGATTGTAATACCATTTCCCTTTGATTTAGATATTTTTTCTTGATTAATATTTAAGTATTGTGTAGCTATCATACCATCTGGCAATTTGTAATTTTCATCTATTGCTAAAAGCAAAGCAGGTAAAATAATTGTGTGAAATGTTATATTGTCTTTTCCATGTACCATGTATATATAGTTGTTTTTGTCATTTTTCCAATAGTCTTCCCAATTAAGTCCTCTTTCTTCACATATTTTTTTGCATGCTGTTACATACCCTAAAACTGCTTCTATCCATACATACATTTTTTTATCTTCAAATCCATCTATTGGAATGTCTATTCCCCATTCTAGGTTTCTTGTAACTGCTTTTTCTGGAAGTCCTTGTTTTAAATATTTTTCAGATTCGTTTTGTGAACTTACTCTCCAATTTGATTTCTTTTCTTCAACATATTTTTCAATATCTTTTTGTAGCTTTCCTAAAGCTAAATATAAATTCATATTTTCTTTAGCAACTACCTTATTTCCACACTCAATACATGTTGCATTTAATAAATCTTCTTCTTTTGGCTCATACCCACAATCACACATATCTCCTTTTGTTTCATTTCCACAAGATGGACATGTTAATACAACTTCTCTATCTTGAACAAATTTTGCACAATGTTCACAATATGGTTGTAAATCTTTCTTTTCATAGATATATCCATTATCGTACATTTTTCTAAATATTCTTTTTACTTCTTCTTTATGATATTCATCTTCTGTTTTTGTGTATAAATCATAAGAAAATTGCATATCTTCAAAACATTTTTTAAATTCTGCATTATAACTTTCTGCAATTTCTTTTGGTGTTTTATTTTCTTTTTTTGCTCTAACTGTAATTGGTGTTCCGTGGCAGTCTGTTCCTGATACATATATTACATTATTTCCTATTTGCCTATTAAATCTTGCCATAACATCACCTGATATTAGTCCTGCAATGTGTCCAACATGAAGTGAATTATTTGCATAAGGCCAAGCCCCACCAATTAGTATATTTTTTTCTTTATCTTGCATAAATTTTAAGCCTCCTTTTTGTACAATTAATCCCGTTTTTTTGCGTGTACATTTGAAACCGGTTTTTTTTTTGTACATTTTATTTTTTACTATTATTTTTTACTATCATCCTTTTCTTCTTTATCTTCTTCCTTTGTTTCATAACCTTTTCCTGTTTTTTTAAGTATACCATTTATACTGTCCATAATATCTTCTAAACTTTCATCAAAGTCATCTCTTTTAACTTCTAACATTTATAATCCTCCTTACTTTATGCACAATTTGAATTGATTTTTTTGCATTTACATTTTGTGTCCGCTTTTGTTTGTATATTTAAGAATCAATCTTTTAAATTAAACAGCTCTGTTGCATTTTTATATGTAATATTTGCAATTTCTTCTGGTGTACTATTTTTAAATTCTGCTAATTTTTGAACAATGTATTTTAAATTACTTGAGTCATTTCTTGTACCTCTTACAGGCTCTGGTGCTAAATAAGGTGCATCAGTTTCTATAAGTAATTTATCAAGTGGTACCATTTGAACTATCCTTTGGGCATTTTTTGAATTTTTAAATGTACATGTTCCTCCAAATGCTATATATAATCCTGCATCTAGTCCTTGTCTTACAAGTTCAGGATTAAATGGACAACAATGCAAAACTCCTGAATTTTTAATTTTATTATTTCTTATAATGCCTATTGTATCATCTATTGAATCTCTTGTATGAATTGATATTGGCAAGTTTAATTCATTTGCCATCTCTATTTGTTTTTCAAAAGCTTTTATTTGTAGCTCTTTATTGTCATTTTTCCAATAATAATCTAATCCTATTTCTCCTACAGCTACAATTTTTTTATTTTCGAGTATTATTTTTTTTATTTCAGCTATAGTTTTCCACATTTCTTCTTCAGTTTGTGGAAGTTCTTCTGGATGAAGTCCACACATTGCATATATAAAATCATGTTTATTTGCTATTTCTATAGCTTTTTTTGAGGTTTTTATATCACACCCTACATCTATTGCTCTAGTAACATTTGCATCCCAAATCTTTTGTATTATATTCTCTCTATCTATGTCAAATTTTTCGTCATCTATATGCATGTGTGTATCAAAATATTGCACTTTTTTCCTCCTTTAAAATTATATTCTTTTCAATTCTTCAGTCCTCATTAGCAATGTGTCAAAAAAGCACGTCCCCATTGACAACCTCTTTTATTTAAATAACACGGTTACATTTGCTATAGCATATTCTTTACAATGTGATATGCTAACATCTATATTTTCTATTTTGTTATCTTTTACAAACAATATCTCTGTTTTTGGTCTTCCATTTTCGTCATTTATGGTTTCAATATCTTTCCAAGAAATTTTGAATTTATCTTTTACTTCTTCAGATACAGCCTTAAAAGCCGCTTCTTTTACAGCAAATCTTGCAGCATAATGCTCAAATTTGCTTTTTCCTTTGCTTTCACAATAGTCAATTTCTTTTTTGGTATAAATTTTGTTTAAAAATTTATCTCCTAAGTTTTCTATACTATCTTTTATTCTTGAAATTTCAATTATATCTACTCCACATTTAACTTCCATTTTATCACATTCCCTTCTAAGAATACAGCCTAGTGAGATACTGCCTAGTTTGAAAAGAATAAATTTTGACAAAGCAAAATTTATTCATTAAAATACAACATAAAATTAATTATATTAAATATAAGGGTTGATATTAACACAAGAACAATGAATCCTGTCATTTTTTCGTTTCTTTCAATTTTTAGTTCACTATATAAAATATTATATTTATTTTTTACATCATTATACAATTTTTCAATTTCTAAGATGTCTTTTAAATATGTATAATATAAACTTTTCATATCATCTGAAGTAATTTCTTGTATCCAAAGTCCTTTAGTGAAATTTATAAATTTTTTTCTAGTTTTTTCTATGTTGTTTCCTTCTTTAAATTCGTAATTTAATTTTTTTAGATATATTTTTAAAAATAAAGAAAGTATGTATATATAAAAATATTGATTTTCATATTCTGTACTTAATATTGTGTAGTTATTTATATCATAATCTGAACACAATAAGTTAACTCCTAATTTTGATAACCCTATTTTTGAAAACTTTGAATTTGCAATTATTTTTGTAGTTTCCCCAACTAATGAATTGGTATTTGCATCATTTGGAAGTATGTTTACATACCTGAAAAATTCATTTTTTAAGTTTTCAAATGATGCATTTGCATTCCATGCATCTTGCTTTATACATGTATATGAATATGTATAAAACCTTTCTATATCTAAGTTTAGCTTTAAAGCATCTATATTTGAACCTGTAATTCCATTTATAAATTCTTGTATAGCTTCTATATTCTCAAATGAATCTGCTTGAACTTTTATATTGTCATAATTTTTTAGATTATTGCACTCTTGATTTATATCTCTAAATTTATAATTAAAATTTAAAACATTTGAAAATTCTTCGCTATCTTCTATATTTGTTTTTAAATATAGAAAACATATTCCTGAGTTAAATAACACAAGTCCAACCTTTTGTATTTTAAAGAAAATACTACTTTCATCTGTTGTTTTACCTTGGATGTCTTGATTTAAATTATATTCAAAAGTTACACTTGGATATCTTGCAAGAATTGCTGCTCTTGTTTCTATTGGCAAACTATTAAATTTTTCCTGTCTTTGCTTGTCGTTTAAGTCAAATGTACCAAATAAAAACTCACGAATTTTAGGCAAAAAATTTACATATAATTCTAAATCTTTATCTCTTGCAAATATTCTTAAATCAAATCTTTTGTCTTTTAATAGTTTCATTATATATTTAATATATTTACTCTCCTTTATTATATAGGGATATATAAAATATGTATATTGATACCTTGTCTTTAGCTCCATTTTTTTGGTTCTCCTTTTTTAATTTTTTATCACAATAGTAGTTCTTTTTATAATTATTTATCACAATAGTAGTTCTTTTTATAATTATTTATCACAATAGTAGTTCATATTTAAATCTAATCCTAAGTGCCATTTTCCTATAAAATCTACAACTAAGTTATCATCTAATTTATATGATGGTTCAATTACAACTTTTCCGCTCACTATCTATTGCTCCCCATAAACCGTCTTTTTTTACAGCTGCAAATCCATATTTGTTTAATTCAGTTGCATCATCATATATAAAGTCTACAACAGTATTTTGTTTACTATCTACAAAACCATATTTACCATCTTTTTTTGTTGCAAATATTTTGTTTTGGAAGTATATATCTTGTATGTCTTTTTCTTCAAATTTGAAGTTATAAAATTTGTAATTATCACCTTCCTTTATTTTCATATAACCATCATCTGTATTTATTTCTGATAATATTCCTTGTACTTTTACTTCAAAATTAGAATCTAGTAAGCTAGAGTTATATTGTTCATCATCTGCGATGTATATTCCTGCTTTTTTGTTGTAAGATATATTTTTGTATGAGAAGGCTAATTTTTCATTTTGTTCTGTATCTATAATTCCTGAAAGTTCTCCTTTAGTTGCAACAAATATATCTTTGTTTATTTCTTTTAAATTATCATAGTCTGGCTCAATTAAAGTTGTTCCATCAAATCCTACTAAACCATATTTGTTATTTTTTTGAATAACAACTCCGGAATTTGCAATTTGTGTGATTTTTTCAATGTCTTCACTAAGTAATGTATTTCCCTCTTTGTCTATTAAACCCTTTTTTCCATCTTGAGTTACTATGTAATTTTTTTCACCATATATATTTTCTATTTTTTCATATTTATTTTCTAATATTGTATTTCCTGAAGAATTTACTATTCCGTATTTATTGTCAGAATCTACTGTTATATATCCTTGTCCATATTCTTCTCCATAAGGAAGTATGTCTGAATATTTTGTGTCTATAATTTTTACTCCCTTGTCATTTAATAAACCTTTTTGACCATTTTTTTCAACAATTATACTTTTTTTGAATCCTTTTAGAGTTTCTATATTATCATATATATTTTCCGCAACTTGCTTTCCTTGTAAATCTATAAGTCCCCATTTACCATCTTTTTGAACTTTTAAAACATCTTCTTCATACCAAAGATTTCCTGCCTCATCATAGTTTTCTAATGCTTCTATTTTTTCGTATTCTGTAAATATTTGTTCATTATTTTTATTTACTGCTTTTGTTTTGTATGTGCCATCTTCTTCGTTTATATCGTAAGTAAATAAAAATACATCTTTACTATTATTTATAACTACAGGCATTTCTTGATACATAGGCTCAATTACTGTTTCTCCATTTGACCCTAGTATGCCCCATTTTCCTTCAGTATACAATCCAAAATAACTTACTATATCTATTGATTTTGTATTTTTGGCTTTTGTAAGAACTTTAACCGACATTATTATTGCCATTATTATAACTATAAATGCTATAACTACTGCAAAAACTTTTTTTAGGTTTAATTTTGGTTCTCCATCGTATCTTCTTCCTCTGCTCATATTGCCTCCTATTATATATAACTTCTCAAGCGTATTTTACTATAAAATAAGTTACTTGTCAATTTTTAGGCAATAATTTTATTAACATTTTTCATCTAAAAATATTATTATTCTCTTTTAAATCCCATCCCCAATACTTCTCTTGAATTAGTTATAATTAAAAAGGCATTTTTATCAATTTTCTTTATTATCATTTTAAGCTCAGCTAGGTCGTTTCTTGATATTGCACACATAAGCACTAATTTTTCTTTATTAAAATGCATACCTTTACCATATATTCCTGTTACCCCTCGTCTTATTTTGTTTTCTATTAGTTCTGATATTTCCATACTTTTGTCTGATATAATAAATACAAGTTTAGTAAAATATATTCCTTCAAATAAAATATCAATTACTTTTCCCATTAAAAAAATTGTAATTGCAGAATACAAACCTATTTCTATTTTTCTTAAAAAAATCACATTTAAAAGAACTATTATTCCATCTATTATTGTTATTAAATTTCCTGTTCTAAGCATAGGCTTGTACTTTTTTATAACTGTTCCTGCTAAGTCAGAACCTCCTGTAGATGAACTTGCTCTTAAAATTAATGCCGTTCCTATTCCTGTTAAAATCCCACCATAAACACATGCTAATATTTTGTCATCTGTCAATGGAGTATATGCATCTAACCAATCTATAAAAAAAGATAAACTTACAGTTCCCACAAGTGATTTTACTAAAAAGGCTTTTCCAATTTTAAAGGTCGCAAATATAAACAATGGTACATTTAAAATTAATATTGTAGTTCCCATTGGAATTTTAAATAAATAGTAAATTATTGTTGCTATTCCTGAAAATCCACCTGAAGATAATTCATTTGGAAGTAAGAAAAATGAAACTGCAGCTGCCATTATAAATGAACCAATTAAAGTTTCTATAACTTCGAAAATAAATTTTTTTAAGTCAATTTCTTTCAATTGTTACTTTTCTCCTTTCCGTTCTAATTAAGATGACAGCTTTCGTCTCAAAAATCATAATCTTAATTTTTGAACAGCTTCTTTTAGATTTTGAACCAAATAATCTATTTCCTCTTTAGTGTTAAATTCTCCTAATGTTATTCTTAAAGCACCTTTTATCTCATCTGAATTTAATCCTATTGCAGTTAATACATGTGATGGTGTTGGATCATTTGAAGTACAAGCAGAACCACTTGAAGCACATATTCCAACATTATCTAATTCTAATAGCAAATCATTTGCATTTATTCCTAAAAACGAAATATTGCTATTTCCCGGAAGTCTTGCATTTAATGGTCCATTTATTTTTATATTTGAAATATTTTTTTGTACTTCCTCTATATAATAATCTCTTAAGTTTTTCATATTTTGTATGTGTGTTTCTAAATTTGTTTTAGCAAGCTCTGCAGCTTTTCCTAGTCCAATTATTCCTGCTGTATTTTCTGTACCTGCACGCTTATTTTTTTCTTGATGTCCTCCATTTATAAATTTTTCAAAATCTATACCTTCTCTTACATATAGTGCTCCAACTCCTTTTGGTCCATATATTTTATGACCAGATAAAGATAGCATATCTATTTTCATTTCTTGTACATTTATTTTTACGTTTCCAACAGCTTGAACTGCATCTGTATGAAATATTATGTCATTATCTTTTGCTATTTGAGCAATTTCTTCTATTGGCTCTATTGTTCCAATTTCATTGTTAGCAAACATTACACTTATTAAAATTGTTTCTTTTTTTATAGTTTTTCTTAATTCGTCTAAATTTATAAATCCTTTTTCATCTACATTTAAATATGTTATTTCAAAGCCTTGCTTTTCTAAAAATTTACATGAATTTAATATTGCAGGATGTTCAATTTTTGTTGTTATTATGTGGTTTCCTTTATTCCTTTTTGAATATGCAATTCCTTTTAGTGCTGTATTGTCCGCTTCTGACCCACATCCTACAAAATATATTTCATTTTTCTTGGCTCCAATTAAATTTGCCACTTTTTCTCTTGCTTCTTCAATTCCCTTTTTTGCATTTCTAGCTAAAGAATATATAGAAGATGGATTTCCATATTCTTCACTAAAATATGGTATCATTTCATCTAATACTTCTTGTTTCACTTTTGTTGTAGCTCCATTATCAAAATAATATGTATCCATAAAATCGATTCCTTTCTTTTAAAATCTAAGGAATATTTAAGTATGAAAATTTTAATACAACTTCCAATTAATCTCTTCCTATGCTCATATTATATTATTTTGATAAAATAAAGTTACATTAATGATGTTTTTTTACTTGTTCCAAAAAGCATCTTATTTTGATAATGCTTTTTCACTCCATCCCCAAAAGCATCAAAAAAAATGGAAATGAGTTATTGTCCTCATTTCCATTATTTACTATTCTTTTGTATAATATACATTTTCGACTGTAACTTGTACTCTTTTATAATCTCCAATCGTTTCTGGTAAATCAATTTCTTGTATTTTTGATGTATCATTTAATATGTTACCTGAATTGTCTAAATATTGTTTTTGTTCTTCATTTGAGATTATAACAAAATTTTCTTCTATTTCAACATTTGCTTTAGAAACTGATAATACTTTTTCCATATTTTCAGAATAGAATTCTGTAATATCAGATTCTGCCTCTCCTGCTTGAATTATATTTTTACCTTTTAATTTTTGCATAAAACTATATTTCATATCTAAAACAATTTTTCCATTACTATTTATAACTCCTAAATTTCCATTTTCGTCTGTTGCAATAAAATAGTCTTTAAATAGATATTCAATATATCTATAATTTTCAGGTACTAATTGTTTTCCGTCTTTGTCCATAATTCCATAATATGTAACATTATTATTTTCCAATGTTGAAATTCTGTAATTTTCATTTTCTGTTAAATATATGGTTCTATTATAATTTAAATCTACTTCATTTCCATTTGAGTCATACACTTTTTGGTCATTTCCTGATTTTGCATATATATACATACCATTTGATGAAATTTCGTCATATTTTATTTCTACTATTGTCTTTCCTTTTATTGTTTCCATTCCGTATTTTTTATTTTTTCTTATTATTAATAAGTTTACATTTTCATCATATGTTATAGATTGAAATTCATTTTCTATGATATTTTTCTTACCATTGAATACCCCATATTTTCCGTTTTCTGCTGTTATTAAATATATGTCATCATTTTCTTTATTTGGTACTCTATTTATTTCATTATATTTGTTTTCTAATATCATTTTTCCTTTATAGCTTATATATCCATATTGATATCCATCTTCGGTTTTATTTGAAACAATAAATCCCGATTTTTTATAACCATCTTCTTCTGTAAAATATTCATCTGATGTGATGTTGTCATATTCTACATTTACTAGTTCGTTTCCATTTGCATCAATTACGCCATATTTTCCATTTTTAGATACTAGAAATTTTCCTTCTGTTGGCTTTAAATTTTCTATAGAATCATATTCATTTTTTGTTATAACTTTACCATTAAAGTCTATTAATCCATATAATCCATCTTTTTTGTATGTTAAAATATTTTTTTCGTAAGTTAATGTGCTTGCTACATTTTTTAATTTTATTTCATTTACTTGTTCATATTCTGTAAATATTTTTTCTGCTTTTTTATTTAGTATTTCGCTATTTTCTCCATTATAACATACAAATATATCTTTCTCAGGATTTGGTATTATTACATTTGTATAATTTGCTTTTACTATTATTTGTGCATTTCTATCAATAACTCCAAATTTTTCATTTTCTCTATATGTATAATATTGAAATTCATTTATTTCTTCTATATTATAGTCAAATTTTGCTTCTATTCTATTGTATATAAGAAATCCACCTAATAGTATTACTGCTATAATTAATATGATTAAAAGTACTTTTTTCATTTTTTATCTTTCCTTTCTTAAAATATATTTTGTTTGAGAAAGATTATTTTGTTTAACTTTCACCCTTTATTTTTTATTATGTATCTTTATTTTATAATACAATATATATAAATTCAAGTTTTTTTTTATATTTTTTATAATACAAAAATCCCAGTGATTTCTCACTGGAATTTTTGCTTTTGCTCTTCTTTAGAATAGCCTATTTTTTCTAAGATTTTTTATTTTAAAATCTTATATTATTTTAGTACTTTTTTCTTTAGAATTATAAATCCTGTTCCTAATGCTAGTAATGCAACTGCTGCAACAATTATATAGGTATTGCTTCTGTTTTCACCTGTATTTGGTACTACAGTAAGTGTTGTCTTATCTTTATATGTTTTACCCCACGCAATCTCTGTAATTGTATTTAGTGTTGATAATCTATCTAACTTTAACTTAGAAATTCTAACAGCATTGTTATATACTGTATCTTCTTCTATCTCGCTTAATAATGCCGTTGTAGTATATTCTACAGATGTACTTGTTTTTGCTTCTATTGGTGCCCAATCTGTAATCGTTATATGTTCGTGATTTGTATCTGTTGGTTCTTCATTTTTTATAAATCCTTTTTCATCAGGTATTAGTTCATTATTTTCTTCCGGATTTATTGTTGCATTTGTTACATTTGTAGAGTTACCTTTAGAATCTGTTTTTTCTTGTTTAACTATTTTTACATTTTTATGTTCAAATTTCTTGTCTAGTTCGTCTGTAACTTCTTTTACTACTGTTTCTTTTAATTTAGCTTCTTCTGTTTTTTCTCCATATTTGAAATACCAACCATAATGCTCACTACCTTCATTTTCTACATAATCATTATAAGAGTTATTTGTTATTGTTATTTTATATGTTGGTTTTAAAGTGGTTCCAATGTATTTATCTTTTTCCATTTCTATTTTAGCATATTTACTTCCACCATCTGTCATACCATCTAGGTCTGACAAAGCAAGATTTGTTATAGATGTAGGATTAGCATTAACTAAATTTACACCTGCTGAGTTAGATAACTCTATATTAGTTATTTTCTTCTCTACTATTAAATTTTGTTCTGTTTCTTTAATAATTCCTAAGTTAAATCCTTCATATGTTGGTTTTTGTTCATTTTCTCCAGCATCATTTGTTTTTCCTTGTTTTTCTTTGTCATTTTCTATTGAAATACCAACCATTGGTGTATATGATGACATTGTCATTCTGTTTGCATTTCCTGCATTATCTACTATAACTGTACCATTTTCATCTGTTGCATTTATATAGCCTTCTTTATCGTCTACTCTATTATTTGCATTATATATGCTGCCATCTTCACGATATTCATAACCATTTAGTTTTTCTCTTACATTTATGTCGTCACTTGCAACTGAATGATCTTTCTTACTTTCTTTATACCATTCCATTATGTCTTTTGCATTTTTTACCTCTTCTGCAGTCTTACCTCCATTATAGTAGTCTTCCATGTCTTGTTGCATAATAGCTACATTTTTTGCTCCATCAAATGCAGTAGATTGCATTGCATTTTTAGCTTGTTCGTCTGTTACTATAGTTGATTTGTAATCTAATAAGTTAACATCTATTTCTTTACCATCTTTATCTACTATTTTTTGCGAACCATCACCATAAGTATATTGTAAGTAGTAATATCCTGGAACAACTCCTGGCATTTCAAAGGTACCGTCGTCTTTTGTAAATACTGGTTCTTTATTTTCTGTCTTTTTACCATTTGGATATCTAGCAACTGTATTACCATTAATATCTACTAATTGAACTGCAACTTTTTCTGCCTTATTTTCTTCACTATCATTAATACCGTTTCCTAAGTTGTCTAGTCTATTTCCATTTTTATCTGTATTTTCATTTTTCTCCTTGTCTTTTGTTATTCTTTCGTCCTCAAATACTGTACCTTTAAGAATTCTCTCTTCTCCTAATTTTAATTTTAGTCCTAATGCTTTGCACTCTTTCTTTTGTTTTACTGATTCATGTGTATATTTTTTGTCTCCTTTACTTCCAGCATAATTTAAATCTACTGTTCTTTGAAGTTCAGCATCATTATGGTTCCATAAATTGTCTCGTCTTGTATATTCATGGTATGCTTCGGTATTTACTGAGTTTGATATAGCTTTGTTTACATCAGTGTTACCTTCTAATAAATCTTCAACAGTCTTATCTTTAATTTTAAATTTAATATATGAACTTATAGTTGTATTTTGAGAGCTTAAGTTGTTTGTTATTCCGTCTGCATACACGTTTTCATCACTTTTTGAATCTAGACTATATATCGCTTTACCGTCTCGTTCATACCAAAGTCCAAAATCAAATCCCTCATCACCATCTTTAACTGAACTTAATTCATATCTAGTCGTATCAAAGTTATTTTCTAATGATGATAATTTTAATTTTTGCTCATAATATACTTTATCTATAAATATGTTTGTTGTGTTTGTTACATTAATTTTGTATACTACATATACTTGCATTTTGTTATCTACAGTTTGATTTGCACTGTAAGCTACATCACTTGGATACATTGCAAATGAATAACTAGATTTTGTTAATTGCTCTTGTACTGTTGGTACATAGTCTGATTTTATTTCGTTAAGATCTCCATCACTATCATATAAATAAGTATATGTGAATCCATTTAATTTAACTCTTATATATGCTAATTGTTCACTTATGTCATAACTTGGTTCTACTTTTTCTACTAAACCAAGGTTTATATTGTCTATGCTGTAAGTTCCTGAAGCATAGTTATAATAACTTGTTAATGGTTCACTATTGTACCATGTTTCCGGTGATTCAGAAGGGTTTACTTTATATCCGCCTGTTAATTCGTACATATCTTTATTGTATTTAATTGTATCTTCAGGACTTCTTGAGTTTATTTTTGTAATAGCCGAGCTCATGCCGCCTGATTGTTTTATTTTTTCATCAGATAGTCTATAATTATCATTTCCTAAGTTCTCCTCTTGTGCTTTAGAGTTCTTAAGAATAGCATCAGAGACAACGTTACCATTTTCGTTTTTATATACAAATGGTGTAACTGTTGCATATTTACTTGCATCAAAGTCGAATTTTACACAACCTCCAACTAAATCCCAATAGTTAATATCAGTGAAAGTATAAGTTCCATCATCCGGATTTATACTTGTTGAAGCTATTTCACCTTTATCTTTGTTTAGCAAATATACTTTATACTTACCACTTTCAATTTCTTCTTTAGTAAGTAATCTATCTCCGTTTCCATATAATTCGTCACCTGTTTTACTATCTTTTGTATTTGCATTATCTACCCATACTCTACCAGTTACATTTACTATTTTATCGTTTTTAACATTATGCATGTATTCTATTAATCCTGTACCATCAGGTGTACTTCCACAATAGTTCCATCCGTTTTCCACCATTTCCATTAGGATCATATTCTTTTTGTTTTGTTAAGTCATACCCTTCAGGCGCCTTTACCTCATATACGTAATAAGTACCTTCCCAAACATCACTAACTCTAGTAATATAGTCCTCAGAACTGTCTCCTTTAAATGGATCTACTTCGTCAACGTATGGAGTAACAACAGGCACTTGCATAGTTTTTGATGAATAGATTGGTATCCACGTCTCCTCACCCGTAGCTTCATCTACCTCTAGATAATACCCACTTCGCCATGTATATGTTTCGGTTGTGTAGCCATTCAAGTAACCTTTATAATAATTATAATGGTCAACAATCCATACTTTGCAATCACAGTATACTTTATATTCTGCACCTGCAATTCCTAAACCTGTTCTAGAGTCTTTTTTCTCTATTCCAAATTCAGTTGTAGATGGTGGTGTCTGTGTATCAGGAGGCGGTATCGTCCCATCTGGTGTATTTACCACATAATCAACTTCTCCAACACCGTCGTCATACGTATAATGAAATGTTGCCGGATTATCTTTATCATTACTTTTAGCAACAGTAATGCTACCTAATTCAACCCATCCTTTTCCACCGTAGCCTTTATCGTCAAAATTTTCTTGTTTTCTTAAAGGATAAACTTTCTCTAACTTACTATTTGGATCCGTACGAATCTCATAAATAGTGTATGTTCCTGTTTCTAGGTTATTTATTTGGCGTTCTCCTATTTTATCAGTTTTGAAGATATTGGCATTTTCATAGTCATCTTCTTTTTCTGTCCATGTACATTTATTAGCCTTTTCTTCTTGTAAAAATTTTTTCGTAGTATTATTATATACAAGAAACTCTACTCCTTCTAGTTCTATATAGCCTCCATCTTCTCCTCCTCCATCTTCTCTTAATTGTTCACTCTGAGATTCTCCATATGTTTCATTTGCATTTGGATCCGTAAATGGGTCATCTGCTAATACTTCGTTATCATCAGTACCATCATCTTCTCCATTTCCACTATCATTAGATTCCTCACCATCAGCTTGGTCTCCTTCTTCATTATTTTGATTATTTTCATCATCAAAACCGTTATCATCTGTTTCTGTTTGCTCTCCACCACTATTTTCTTCTGTCATTTCCTTAGTTTGTTTTCCAACTTTTTTTACTAATAAACTATGGTCATTTTCTACTGTTGTTCTTGGATTTGTTATTTCTATTTTAATGTCTATATCTTTGTCTTTATCAGGCACTGTAAATATAACATATCCATATTCCTTGTCATTGTCATCTTTCTTTGTACCCCAACTCACATCATAATCATCGTCATTACTATTCCATACACTTCCATTTTTATATGCTTTTACTTTAAGTATTTTATTAATACTACATCCTTCGGCTTCTTTTTCTATTATTCTATACTTTTTGCCTTTCTTTAATTTTATTTTTCCATCATCAGTTGTCAAATTATTTTCTACAGTCTTCCAATCACCATCTTTTTTTACTTGTAATTTAAACGTTAATTTTACCTTTTTATCATTTTTTACGACTCCTGATACCGTTCTTCCCGCATATTTTACTACTTTTAATGTATAATCATATGATGGTGGTGTATCTGTTGTTGGAGGAATCATTACTTTTTTATCATCTTTATCCGGTTCTGGATCAGTAGTATCGTGTGTTACATGAATTAATTTTTGTTTTTTAGTAACTCCCCTTAACATATCTATAGTAACCTTAGCTTTGCCTTCAACTTTCCTTTTTACGTATACACGTACTCCACGAATCCTATATCCTTCGTTTGTACAATGTATGAAATTGTTTTGGATTCCACTAAGGCCCCCACACTCGCTACCACTACCAGCCTTACTTACATTTTTATTTTTAAAAGTATATTCCTTTTTTCCATTTTGTGTTTTAACTGATATAGCCTGTTGATACTTAAATTTGTTATTTTTTACTCCTGGTTTTAAATCAACTCTCTTAATTTCAGACCATTTACCGTCATTATTACAAGTTTGATATAGTACTCTTATTTTAACTATATCCCCTGTCTTTTTTAGAGTAAATCTTCTTCTATCATATTTTCCACCCCAGTCTGTTTCAGCCATAGTTAATGTATCAATTTTAGCTTGTCCTTTTTCATTATCTCCATACTTTTCTGCATATGCATCAGCATTAGCAAGAAATCTCTTAGAATCAGTAGTAGGAACTGCGTCACTACCTTCAGTCTCTTTATTTTTTGCATCTACCCATGTTTTAACATCTAGTCCCAAATCTGCTCCTACGCTTTTTATCCAATCATTCCAAAACCACCACAATGCACGTTGCCTAGTTCCGTTTTTTCTGATATCCAAATGCAGGTGATCCACATGCTAAAATATATCCTAATTTAACATTTGCTTTATCATAAACTGCTTCTGTTTTAGAGCCATCTATTTTCGTTCTTATTGCTTTATTACCATTTATAGTTATTTTATCTCTTACAGTAAATTTATTTGTTACATCACTGTGTAAAGTGCCACTATGTTGTACACAATAAAATATACTACTTCCTTTTAATTGATATTTGTTATGGCTTGTATTTTCAAATCCTACAGTAACTTCTGCTCCTAAACTAAAGGCTTGTACAGTTCCGTTGTTTTACAAACAACGATAATATAGATAGAATTAATATTAAAATTATTTTTATTTTTTTGCTTAATTTAGTCATTTTTTTACCTCCTTTCCTCTAAAATTTTATATTATCTTTCATTAGTTTTCTTCCAACTAAGTAAGCTCCAACCATCATAACAGTTATAATAGATAATGTTATGGCTACAAAGCTTACAGCCCCACCTGTTTTTACACTTATAATTAAGTTTCCTGAACTCATATCGTCTTCTCCTGTTTTTTTATTTCCCGGAGTTGAGTCCATATCTTCTACATTTAATGAATTAAATGTCTCTTGTAATTCTGCTGTGTTGTTTACAAGTCCTGTATTTGTTTCTGTCATTTGTTTTGTTAATACTAATGTTAGTTCTTTACTTTCTCCCGGTTCTATTTTTGTATCTGCTAATCCTTTTGAATATAGATTTTCGCCTGATTTATACCAATCCGGATTTAATTCAGAATTAAATGTTAAATCACTTGGTTTATAATCTACTATATTTTTAGCATATCCTGCAATTTCTCCTGTATTTGTTACTTTTATTTTGTATTCTGTAATTACTGTTGAACCACTTAACTCTTTGGCTTTTATATCTACTTTTGCAAGTTCTGTATTATCATAATTTGTTGTTTCTGTTCTTTCATTATTTATTACTGTTACTTTATTTATTGATTTTGAAAGCTCTAAGTCAAATGTTTTTGCTTCTATTAAACCTAAGTCTATATTTGATATGTTTTGTCCATTTACTATTAATGAATCTGTAGATGCAACTGTCTGTTCTTCTCCATTAATATTCATTTTTACATTTTCTGCATCTGAGTTTCTGCTTTCTAGCACTCCATCTGCTTTATATGTTGTTAACATATATTTATCTTTGTCATATTCAAACATTACTATATATTCACCATTTGGAATTTCTCTTAAATTGTAAGAACCATTACTTCCTGAAGTAGCTTCTGCTATATTATTACTTTGCATATCCATTAATGTTACTTTTACTCCACTTATTTTTTCTTCATCTGCGTCTTTTTCGCCATCTGCATCTTCGTCTAACCAAACATTTCCGGAAATATTATATTTATTTGTTTCATTTGCTCCTTGATTACTTGTTTGTCCATTATTATTATTTCCATTGTTATTTTGGTTACCTGCATCATCACCATTATCACTATTGCCACTATCTCCACCATCACTACTAGGATAAACTACATTACTCAAAATGCTATGGTATACTTCATCTGTAGTCGCAATTGGAGCTAAATCTTTTGTTTCTGCCTCAGCAATACTTTTTAATTTAATATTGTCTTTTAACTGTATTTCTTTATTTATTTCACATTGAACCTCTATTTTCATTTCTGCATCTTGTTCTAATGGTGTATTAAAAGTAACTATTTTTTTATCGTCTACTTCATTTCCAACTTGCGTTTGAGCATATTGTACTTCTTTTCCATCTATAATTACTTTTTTTACTTGTACTGCATTAATTAAATTTTGATTAATTATTAAATTTTCTATTTTATCCCCTACATTATATATATCTATGTTATAAGTAACATCATCTCCTACTTTTAAAGTGCTATATTCAGTATCTGATGTCATATTCATATTAATAGATTCATTTAACAATTTTTCCACAACTTCATTTGAATGATACATCTTATTCGCTACAACACATATTTTAGGATTAGAAACAAGTTGTGCAATAACAGAATCGTCGTCTCCTGATTCCTCATCATAACTATACTCATAAGCTTCTACACTTGTATTTATAACATATTTAACAGTTTCGTTAGCTTTTAGTAATTTTATTATACATTTTTCTTCTTCAATCTGGATTTCACTTTCTTCGGTATCATCTCCTACTTTTTCAATATCGCTTATATTAAAGTTTCCTTTAAAATCTAATTCAACATTTTTTAAGTCTTCACCTTTAAGATTTTTTATTTCTAACAAGAATTTATTACTTTCTAATTCATTTACTTGCATACTTTTTCTATCTAGCATTGTTAGAGTTAATTGCATATCTGCTTTTTTTACTTTATGTTTTAATTCTACTGCAGGAAATTTATATTCATTGTATGTTGCATTTACTGTATTTTTTAATTCTGTATTTTCAGCTGTTCCAGTATTTACTCTTACTTCGTATGATATTTTTCTTTTTTCTCCTACTTTTATATTTTCTATAGAAGAATTTAGAATTTTTTCTTCTCTATCTATATAGCTGTCTGTAAATAACTGATATTCTCCGTCACTTTCTGTGTCTGCAGTTTCGTCTTCGTCTTCATCATCGTCGTCGTCAATATCTGTGTCTTCTAACACATTTTTTTGATATTGTACATAAGTTGTGTTTTCCGGAATTGTTGCTGTTACATCTACTTTACTTGCTACCATATCTCCTGTATTTTCTATTGTTGTTACATATTTTATTACTTCTCCGTCATATACTGTAGCACCATTTTCTAGTTTTTCTCCACCTACGTATGCATCTGTTGTTATATTTAACTTTGTTCCTTCTCCTGTTGTTATATTCATTTGTGTTGCTTGTTCTTGTTTTATACTATTTGTTAATACATTTATGTATTTTACTTCATACCCTTCTGTAGCTTTCATATTGAATTCTCTGTTTTCTGGTATGTTTATATTATAGTTTGCTTCAAATTTTTCTCCTGCACCTATTGTATCTATTTTTATTAAATATTTTTTTACTGTATTCGAATTTCCTTCTGTTTTCCATCCATTTGCTTTGTCTTCTACATTATCTGTTGCATTTTCGTTTTCACTATAATATACTTCTACTTTTCCTTTACTTTCTGTTATATTTATTCCACTTGTAAGAATTGCTCCTATTGTGTTTTCTCCTGCTGTTGGGAAGCTTCCTAATATTTTTACATCTTTTATTTCTGCACCTTCATTATTTACTGCTCTTATTTCTACTGTCATATCTTTTGCTTCTTTTAATATTGGTATTTTTACGTCTTTTTGTCCTTCGTTTCCTACTGTTTTTACATCTGCTATATCATTTGTTACTATTAATCCTGATTTTCCTTCTATTTCTACTTGAGCTTGTTCTACTCCATTATCTACATATGTAGATGCTATTTCGTTTGTATAGTTTAATGTAATATTTTCTTTTCCACTTCCTGCTAATTCATCTAAGCTTAAATTTGCATATACTACTATTGTTGTTCCTTCTATTACTTCTGTACTATATTCACTTTGTGTACCTGTTAAATTTATGTTCATTACATAATTTTCATTTTCTTTTGCTATTTTTGCATTTTGTAATTGTAATCCATTTCCATATAATAATTTGCATTTTGATTCTGTAACTTTTGTTACTTGTTTTGGTAATGTTATTTTTATTGTTGGATTTTGATATAAGTCTTTACTTTCATCATTATTTGGTAATGTTACTGTCATTTTTACATTTTTATTTTCTTCTATTGTTCCTAATTTTTCTACATTTACATCTAGTTTTGCACTTGTTTGAGTTTCTTTTAATTCTATTTTTGATTCTTTATTTGAATATACATTTCCATTATATCCTACACTTACTGTTTCTTTTATTCCTGTTAATTCTTTTATTTGCTCTCTTGTATATCCACTATTTTGTATTGCTTTTTTGCTTTCTATGTTTAATGTTCCTTCTTCTATTGGTTTACTTGTTGTTATTGTTACTTTTTTTGCATTTACAGTTACTTTTATATTTCCATTTTCGTCTACTTCTGCATCTTTTGTTATGTTTGCAACTACTAAATTGTTTTCGTCTTTTATTTCTATATATCCATCTTCTCCAAGTACTTTTACAATTTCTTCTTTATTTATTGTTATTTCTTTATATACTATATTAGCTGCAAGTTCACTGTTTGCTGTTAAATATGTTGATGTATTTAAATTAAATGTTACATTATTTACTATTTCTTTGTAACCAATATTTATCTTACTTTTTTCTGTATACTCTCTTTCTTCACCTGTATATATTTTTCCTTTGTATATTGAATTTTCACTGTTTACTATATCACAGCTTATTATTCCATCTATATCTTTTTCAATATGAACATTTGCGCCTGATTTTAACTCTTTATTGTCATAAGTATTTATTGTGCTATTTACTGTTATTTCTTTATTTTGAACATTTGCTTCTTTGCTTAATACATATGTTACAACTATACTGTCTTCTGCATTTTTACTCCAGCTTATATTGTTTTCATTTTCGTTTTCTAATTTTATTGCTAAAGTTTTATTTACTTCATCATATATATAGTTGTTTTTATTAAAGTTTATATTTTTATTTGTTCCTGCTGTACTTCTTGCATTTACTCTTACTTCTTCTACATTGTCTATAACATTTAAATTTATATTTGTATTTTTTATTGGATAGTTATTGTTTGTAAGTTTACTATTTATTAATATTTGTACTATTCTTTTTTCTTCTCCATTTACATTATAGACAGCATTTGTAAGCACATCAGATTTTAGTTCTGCTGATACTTCTTCACTTGACTTCCAATCTACTTCTACATTTGATGTGCCACTTATTTCTATATGTTTTTGTTTTTCTACATTTTTACTATTTACATAGTTTCCTTGTAGTACAACACTTGTTTTTCTATTTAATGCTTCTTTTGTTATTACATCTTCTTTATTAGCTTCTATTTTTAGCTTTATTGTTGATGTTGTTCCAGCATTTATTTGGTTTAGTGTTACTACATTATTTGATATTGATGATATATCTTGGCTTAATTTTTCGTCTGATATTTTGAAGTTGCTGTTTTTTAAAGATATATTACCATTGAAATATCCTTCATTTTTTACAGATATATCTACATACAAATATTCTTCTGCATCAATGTCTTTTTCTACCCTTTCTAATTTTTCTTCGTTTTCGTTCATAAAATATGCTACAAAATCAACATTAGGGTTGTTAGTCTGTACTACATCTAATGCGTATGTTACCATTGATTTTCCAACTAATAAAAAATCTGACATTGTAAGTAACATTATTACGATTATTGCACATATTTTGTTAAATACTTTTTTTGTTAAAATGTTCATATTAAAATCCTTTCCTTTCTGAGACAAATTGGGGCAAGCACATAAGTAATTGCTTTCAAACCCTTGCCTTGTCCTATATTCAGGCATTAATCACCTTAAATTTATTATATTAAAGAGTATTTTTCTAGTCAATATACCAATATCTCATGTTTGTTAAATTTTACAAAATCAAGCTCAAAAGTTACTTACGGAAGCTTTTTCTAAGTTTTTTTCTTTTCGTTTTATTAATTTTTTATTACATTTTTATTACAATATTTTTCTAAAAAAGCAAAAAAAATCTCTATAAAGCAAGTATGCGTAGGTTTTATAGCACAAAAAAAAGTTCTTGGGATTCTTTCCCCAAGAACTTTTTACTATAGGATTTTTTATATTAAATTTTATTTAAGAACTCTTTTCTTTATAATTATAAATCCTATTCCTAATGCTACTAATGCAACTGCTGCAGTAATTATATAAATATTGCTTCTATCTTTACCTGTATTTGGTACTACTGTAAGTGTTGCGTGGTCTTTATAAGTATCACCCCATGCTGTTCCATCTAGTATAGCCAGTGTTGATAGATTATCTAAACTTAATTTGGCAATTCTAGCTTCATTTTTAAATTCAGTATCATCTTCTACATTTCCTAATAAAGCTGTTGGTGTGTATTCTATAGACACATTGTCACCTGTTGCTATTTTGTCCCAACCTGTAATTGTTATATGTTTATGATTTTCTCCTAAAGCTTCATCACTATCTATAGTTTCTGATTTTAAAGTTACTTTGTTTGGTGATTCTTTCTCATTTTTAGTTTGAGTAACTATTCCTTCTACATTGTCATAATCGTATTTTAAGTCTAGCTCATCTATAACTTCTCTTATATCTGTTTCTTTTAATACAGCATGGTCTTTGTCACCATATTTGAAGTAATTTCCTTTATATTGGTCCTCTGTCTCTATATAGTCTTCATCAGAATTGTTTGTTATTGTTAATTGATATGTTGGTTTTAATGTTGAGCCTACATAGTTATCTTTTTCCATTTCTAGTTTAGCATATTTACTTCCACCTTCTGTTACTCCATCTAAGTCAGATATATGAAGTGATAGTAAGGTTTTTGGATTTTGGTCTACTAATACAGAACCTATTTGGTTTGTTAATTGTACTCTTACCATTTTCTTTTCTACACTTAAGTTGGTTACTGTTTCTTTAATAACTCCTAGGTTAAATCCGTCATATGTTGGTATTTGAACGTTTTCTTTAACATTTTCTCCATCAACATCTTTATCAGATTTTTCTCCTTGTTTTCCTTCGTCATTTTCTATTGAAATACCAACCATTGGTGTATATGATGACATTGTCATTTTGTTTGTATTTCCTGCACTATCTACTATAACTGTACCATTTTCATCTGTTGCATTTATATAACCTTCTCCATTGTCTACTTTAACTTTATTTGCGTTATATATGCTGCCATCTTCATGATATTCATAACCATTTAGTTTTTCTCTTACATTTATGTCGTCACTTGCAACTGAATGATCTTTCTTACTTGCTTTATACCATTCCATTATGTCTTTTGAAGCTTTAACAGCATCTGCAGTCTTAATTCCATTATAGTAGTCTTCCATGTCTTGTTGCATACTAGCTACATTTTTTGCTCCATCAAATGCAGTAGACTTCATTGCATTTTTTGCTTGATCGTCTGTTACTATAGTTGATTTGTAATCTACTAGATTTACAGGTTTTCCTACTATTTCTTGTTCACCATTACCATAAGTATATTGTAAGTAGTAATATCCTGGAACAACTCCTAGCATTTCAAAGTTACCGTTATCGTCTGTTAATACTGGCGTATCATCTGCTTTCATGTTTTCTTCTTTATTATTTGTCTTTTTATAATTTGGATATCTAGCAACTGTATTACCATTAATATCTACTAATTGAACTGCAACTTTGTTTGCCTTATTTTCGTTATTGTCAATAATTCCATTTCCTTTATTTTCTTTGTCCTCTGCTTTATTGTCTTCAAATACTGTTCCAGAAAGAACTCTGTCTTCTCCTAATTTTAATTTTAGTCCTAATGCTGTACAATCTTTTTCTTGTTCTATAGATTTATGTGTATATTTTTTGTCTTCTTTACTTCCTGTATATTGTAAATCTACTGTTCTTTGAAGTTCAGCATCATCATCAGTCCATACATTATCTTGTCTTGTATAATCATGGTATGCTTTAGTATTTACTTTGTTTGATATAGCTTTGTTTACATCATTTTTACCATCTAATAAGCCTTCAACAACATCATCTGTAATTTTAAATTTAATATATGAACTTATTGTTGTATTTTGTGAGCTTAAGTTGTTTGTTATTCCGTCTGCATATACGTTTCCAGCATCCTTAGAGGCTAAATCAAATTCTGCTATACCATCTTTATTTTCGTCTGTCCATAAGTTAAATTTAAATGTTTCATCTTTATCTGGCTCTGAGCTTACTAATTCATATCTAGTTGTATCATAAGTATTTGTTAATGATGATAATTTTAGTTTTTGCTCATAATATACTTTATCTATAAATATGTTTGTTGTGTTTGTTACATTAATTTTGTATACTACATATACTTTCATTTTGTTATCTTTTTTAGTTTGATTTGCACTGTATGCTACATCACTTGGATACATTGCAAATGAATAACTAGATTTTGTTAATTGCTCTTGTACTGTTGGTACATAATTTGATTTTATTTCGTTAAGATCTCCATCACTATCATATAAATAAGTATATGTGAATCCATTTAATTTAACTTTTATATATGCCAACTGTTCACTTATGTCATAACTTGGTTCTACTTTTTCTCTTAATCCTAAGTCAATATATTTTACTGTATAATCACTTTCATCATAATAACTTGTTAATGGTGCTGTTTTCCAATCATCCGCAGTTGCTGTACCATTATATAATTTAGCTTGCATAGTTCTTCCATTTTCCACTATTGTTTTTGCATCAGATACAACACTAAATGGATAATTACTCTTATAAGTTACAGCTGCTCCACCTGGCATATTGTTGTCATCTAATCTACTTAATACAATTTCTCCATTTTGATTTCTTTCTACCATTGATTTTTCTTGAGCTTTAGAGTTTGTTTGTACATTATTTCCAACAAATGGTGTTACTGTTATATATTCTTTGTCATTATATACAAATTTTACATATCCATTTACTATATCCCAATAATATAATGGTGTTCCATCTGTTTTTGTAGTAAATACATACTCTCCATTTGAATCTGTTAGAGTAGTTCCAATAATAGTATCATTTCTATCATATAATTCAACAGTTAATCCATCTTTAAATAATTGACTTTCATTATGATAATAGTCATTTTGGTCACTATAACTTTGGTCTTTTACATCTATATTATCTAACCATACTTTACCTTTTAAGCTAATTATTTTTTTGTTGCTAAGTGATATTCTTATTTCATTTGTTCCTGCCTCAGTTGATTCTTTGCTAACTACTACATCTGGACTACATGTTACCCAACCTTCATAAGTTGCATTATATCCATCTTGTTTTGTAATATCATATCCTACAGGTGCTTTTATTTCGTAAATTCTATATGTTGCAAATTCTACATTAGGTATTGTTATTTCACCATTTCCGTCTGCTCCAAATGTTTTAGCTGCATTTCTATCTGCTACATAAGTTGGTGCATCTGGATTTTCTGGATCTACTCCTGTATATTCTCCTATCCATGAAATTTTTTCAACACCATCTTCTACTTTTATTTGTTGTACTTTAAATTCTGCACCCTCTAATTTTAAGTTTGTATATCTTGAATCGCTTTTTGATATTTTTAAATCTCCAACAGATTTAGTGTTATATGCAAATTCTTTTTCTACACCTGATCTTGTAACTATTTTTGTTGCTGGATTTTTTGGTCCATGTCCTTGTTCTTGACTTACTTCGATTTTTCCTAAATCTACCCAACCATTTATATATCCGCTTCTATCAAATGTACCTGCTACATATCCATCTTGAGTTGTTATATTATAATATGTATTTAAATATGTATCATCAGTTTTACGAACTTCGAAAATTTCATAAGTGTCATATGGTAGTCCATCTATTTGCCTCTCACCATAAGCATCTTCACTATCATCATCAGCTCCACTTGTCTCAAATACTTTAGCTACTTTAACATCTTCTATAAAATCTATTTTATCTCCATCTTGTATTAGATATTTGCCTTCTGAATTACGAACTATAAAGCTAACATTACTTAATTGTATTAACTCACCATATTCACTTGGACTTTCCATATCGAAGTCATCAGGATATGTTTCGTTTTCGTTAGTTCCGTATGCTACATCATTTCCTCCGTTCTTCTATTGGAGCTTCTTCTAAAGTTTCCCCATTTTCTATTTCGTCATTACTGTCTTCATTGCTTTCTTTTTGTGAGTTGTTGTTTTCTTCAAGATTTACATCTTTTCCTGCTGTTTCTTGGTCATATCCTGCTGGTAATACTGATTTTTGTCCCATTTTTCTAACAAGTAAACTTCCGCTATTACCTTTATCTACTATTTTTAATTTGATGTCTGAATTTTCATATGCAAATACCTTGAATACAACTTCAGTAGCATTTTGTTTTTCTACAGTTGATTCTTCACCATCTCTGTATAAACTTACATCTATAATTTCTTTTTGTGCATTTCCAGTGTTAACTTTAATTTCTACAATTTTGTATTTTCCTTGTTCTAGATTTTTAATTTTTTCGCCTGATTTGAATGTTTGTGCACTTTCTTTAGCTCCCCATTTTCCATTTGGTTTTAGATATTGATATTCCTTAGTAGAATCGTTATATTTTCCTAAAATATATTCTATAGAAACATCTTCATTATTTTGGTCAATTACAACAATGTCTTTTCCGTTTTCGTCTTTTTGTGAAGTTCCAACATATTTTTCAACTGTTAAACTAGCTTTTGCGTCTATTTCTGCTAATTTATCATCTTTATATGGTTGATTGTCTGTAGAGTGTTCTACCCAAATTAATTTTTGTTTATATGAATGGTATAATAAATATAAAGTTACTTTAGGAACATCTTTAACAGTTTTTTCTACATATACTTGTATTCCTGTTACTCTCCAATCACCTTTTTTGCATAAAATATAGTTATTATCTTTGTTACTTACTTTACTTACATCTTTATTTTTATACTCTTTTCCTTCTAATTGTTGATATTTTATGTTTTTTAAATTTGATGTTCCTTTTTTTAGAACCTTTGGTTTTTCTGCTTTTTCATATCCTATTATATTTCCATTTGCATCTTTTTTGGCTACTTCATAGTATACCTTTATTTTAGTTACTGTTCCGGATTTATCTATATTAAATTGATATCTTCTCCAATCAGAATTTTTGTCATCCTCTTCTCCTCTTTTTAATGTTAATTTATCAACAGATGCAGCTCCTTTTCCACTTTCGCTGTCTTTAAATCCTGCATTTTTTATTGCCCAATCTTTGGCATTTTCTAAGAATTGACCTCCATCAACAGAACTATTAGATTTTCCATACCATGTATTATAGTTTATACCTATGCTACTTCCAACTTTTGATAGCCATGTATTCCAATAACTCCAAACGGCTTGTTGTCTTGTTCCTCCACCTTTTCCTCCATATCCATATTGGTAATTTCCATGAGTTAATAAATAGCTCATTATTGCATTTGCTCTTTTTGATTCTGAAGTACGTGTTTTCTTACCATTTGTTGCTTTTGCTATTGTACCATTTATTGTTACTTTATATTTAACTTTAAATATATTAGTCTCATTACTACTTAATTTCATATTATGGTTAACACAATATAACTTTTCATTATTTAATAATTGGTATTTATTGCAAGAAGTATTTTGGTATCCAACAGTTAATGTACTTCCAACACCAATTGCTTGTACTTTTCCATTCATTACAAATAATGATAATGTAGATATAATTAATATTAAAATTATTTTTATTTTTTTACTTAAATTACTCATTTTTTACCTCCTTTCATTTAAAATTTTGTAATATCTTTCATTAATTTTTTTCCTACTAGGTAAGCTCCTGCTGCCATAATAGCCATTACTCCTAATGTTATTGCTACAAAGCTTATTGCTCCACCTGTTTTTACACTTATAATTAAGTTTCCTGATCCCATATCATCTTCACCAACTTTTCTGTTTCCAGGTGTTGAGTCTATGTCTTCTACATTTAATGGGTTAAATGTGTCTTGTAATTCTGCTGTGTTATTTACAAGTCCTGTATTTGTTTCTGTCATTTGTTTTGTTAATACTAATGTTAGTTCTTTGCTTTCTCCTGGTTCTATTTTTGTATTTGCTAAACTTGTTGAATATAGGTTTTCTCCTGATTGATACCAATCTGAGTTTAATTCTGAGTTAAAGCTTAAATCACTTGGTTTGTAGTCTACTATTTGTTTAGCATATCCTGCAATCTCTCCTGTATTTGTTACTTTTATTTTGTATTCTGCAACTACTGTTGAACCGCTTAAATATTTTGCTTTTATGTCTGCTTTTGCAAGTTCAGTATTATCATAATCTGTTGTTTTTGTTCCTTCAGCATTTGTTACTATTACTTTGCTTATTGTTTTTGAAAGTTCTAAGTCAAATGTTTTGGCATCTACTAAACCTAAGTCTATATTTGATAAGTTTTGTCCTTTTACTGTTAATGTATCTGTAGATGCAACTGCCTGTTCTTCTCCATTAATGTTCATTTTTACATTTTCTGCATCTGAGTTTCTGCTTTCTATAACTCCGTCTGCTTTATAAGTTGTTAATATATATTTTTCTGTGTCATATTCAAATACTGCTATATATACTCCATTTGGAACATTTCTTAATGTGTATGAACCATTATCTCCCGTAGTTGTTTCAGATACTGTATTATTTTGCATATCGATTAATTTTACTTTTATTCCACTTAATTTTTGTTCATCTACTTCTTTATTTCCGTTTTCGTTTTTATCTAACCATGCTGTACCTGAAATAGTAAACATACTTGAATTTGCTCCTTGATTATTTATGTTTTGACCATTTCCTCCATTTCCTCCATTTTCGCTATTATCAAGGCTTTCATTATCATTGTTATTGTTATTTCCATTACTATTGTTATTACCATTGCTGTTTCCATTATCATTACCATTTGAGTTATCTGCATTGTTTTCTGTAGATGTATTTGTACCTACTTTTATATTACTCATTAGGTTATGATATACTATTTGTGATTTATCTAAAATGTCGTTACTTATAACTTCTGATATACTTTGTATTTCTGTATCTTCTTTAATTTCTTCTGATTTGTTAGCTTCACATTGTACCTCTATATTTAATGTTTCATCTTTTCCAAGATTAGATGTCATATATATAGTTTTTGCATCTTTTATTTGGTCTGCATCATCTAGTTCTTTAAAGTTAACTTCATTTCCATTTATAGAAACTTTTTGAACATTTAATATATTTGTAATTTCTTGTCTTATTTCTAGATTTTCTATTGCATCTCCTTCATTTTTTACATCTATATCATATACTACGGAATCTCCTGATTTTATGTTTTCACCTTCATTGTCTGAAGCCATAAATATATTAACATTTTTATTTGCAATATTTTCTGTAATTCCATTTGAACGATACAAATCATTTGCTTTAACACTAATATTTAATTCTTTATTTTCTGTATTTTGTGTATATACATATATAGAATATTCAGCATTTTCTTGTGCTTTTAATGTATCTATTGTAAATGATTTATCAGTATAATCCATTTTTTCTTCATTAATATTATCTTCTTCTCCTTCTGCTACTACAGATATTTCATTTTCTCCTTTATGTACTTTTTGAATCAAAAAGTCTCCATTAAGATCTATTTTTATATTAGAAATATCTTGTGATGTTAAATTTTGTACTTTTAATATATATTTGTAAGTTTGTGAAGCATTTATGTTTGAAGAAGTTCTGTCTATCATAACTAAATTTAATTTCATATCTGCTTTTTTTGCTATAAGTGTTTTTACTTTTTCAGGTAATTTTGTATCTTTGTATGTTACATTTATAGCATTTTTTATTTCAGTAGAATCCTCTATGTTTGAATTTACTTGCACTTCATATACTAATCTTTTAGTTTCCCCAATGTTTAAATTATCTATAGAAGTTGTTATTTCTTTTTTATCACTTGTTACATATTTATCTTGGAAGGCATTTTCATCTTCTTCACCAAATTCTTGATCTTTTTCTATAGTTTCTTCATTTGAATAATCTACTAAGTTTTGTACATTTTTTTGATATTGTACACATGTTGTATTGTCTGGAATTGTTGCTTTTACATCTATTTTATCTGCAACTATATCTCCTGCATTTTCTATTGTTGTTACATATTTTATTATTTCCCCAGCATATACTGTACTATTTTCTTCTAGCTTTTCTCCTCCTACATATGCGTCTGTTGTAATATTTAATTTTGTTCCTTCTCCTGTTAATATATTCATTTGTGTTGCTTGTTCTTGTTTTATGCTATTTGTTAATGAATTTGTATATTTTACTTCATATCCTTCTGTAGTTTTCATGTTGAATTCTCTGTTTTCTGGTATATTTATATTATAGTTTGCTCCAAATTTTTCTCCTGCACCTATTGTATCTATTTTTATTAAATATTTTTTTATTGCATTTGAATTTCCTTCTGTCTTCCATCCATTTGTGCTGTCTTCTATATTATCTGTTGCATTTTCGTTTTCACTATAATATACTTCTATATTTGATTTATTTTCTGTTACATTTATTCCACTTGTTAGCATTGCTCCTATTGTGTTTTCTCCTGCTGTTGGGAAGCTTCCTAATATTTTTACGTCTTTTATTTCTGTTCCTTCATTATTTATTGCTCTTATTCCTACTGTCATATCTTGTGCTTCTTTTAATACTGGAGTTTTTATTTCTTTTTGTCCTTCATTTCCTACTGTTTTTACATCTGCTATATCATTTGTTACTATTAATCCTGTTTTTCCTTCTATTGCGATTTCTACTTGTTCTACTCCATTGTCTTCATACATTGTTGCTATTTCGTTTGTATAGTTTAATGTAATATTTTCTTTTTCGTTTCCTGCTAATTCATCTAAGCTTAAATTTGCGTATACTACTATTGTTGTTCCTTCTATTACTTCTGTACTGTATGCACTTTGTGTACCTACTAAGTTTATGTTCATTACATAGTTTTCATTTTCTTTTGCTATTTTTGCATTTCCTAATTGTAATCCATTTCCATATAATAATTTACATTTTGATTCTGTAACTTTTGTTACTTGTTTTGGTAATGTTATTTTTATTGTTGGATTTTGATATAAATCTTTACTTTCATCATTATTTGGTAATGTTACTGTCATTTTTACATTTTTGTTTTCTTCTATTGTTCCTAATTTTGTTACATTTACATCTAATTTTGCACTACTTTTTGTATTTTTTAATTCTATAAGTTTTTCTTTGTTTTCATATTGTTTTTTATTGTATGAACCACTTATTGTTTCTTTTATGCTTGTTAGTTCGTTTATTTGTTCTCTTGTATATCCACTATTTTGTATTGTTTTTTTGCTTTCTATATTTAGTGTTCCTTCTGCTATTGGTTTACTTGTTGTTATTGTTACCATTTTTGTATTTACATTTACTTTTATGTTTCCATTTTCATCTACTTCTGAATCTTTTGTTATGTTTGCAACTACTGTTTCGTTTTCATCTTTTATTTCTATATATCCGTTTTCTCCAAGTATTTTTGTAAATTCAGCTTCATTTATTGCTATTTCTTTATATACTATATTTGCTGTAAGTTCACCATTTGCTGTTAAATATGTTGATGTATTTGCTTTTATTTCAACATTATCTACTATGTCTTTAAAGTCTACGTTAATTTTGCTTTTTTCTATATATTCTCTGTCTTCTCCTGTATATAGTTTTCCTTTATATATAGATTCTTCATTATTTACTAATTCATAACTTACTATTCCATCTATATTTTTTTCTATATGAACATTTGCGTTTCCTTTTAACTCTTTATTGTCATAAGTATTTATTGTGCTGTTTACTACTATTTCTTTATTTTGTACATTTGCTTCTTTGCTTAATACATATGTTACAACTATACTGTCTTCTGCATTTTTACTCCAACTTATATTGTTTTCATTTTCGTTTTCTAATTTTATTGCTAAAGTTTTATTTACTTCATCATATATATAGTTGTTCGTATTAAAGTTTATATTTTTATTTGTTCCTGCTGTACTTCTTGCATTTACTCTTACTTCTTCTACATTGTCTATAACATTTAAATTTATATTTGTATTTTTTATTGGATAGTTATTGTTTGTAAGTTTACTATTTATTAATATTTGTACTATTCTTTTTTCTTCTCCATTTACATTATAGACAGCATTTGTAAGCACATCAGATTTTAGTTCTGCTGCAAGTGCTTCACTTGACTTCCAATCTACTTCTACTTTTGATGTGCCACTTATTTCTATATGTTTTTGTTTTTCTACATTTTTACTATTTACATAGTCACCTTGTAGTACAACACTTGTTTTTCTATTTAATGCTTCTTTGGTTATTACATCTTCTTTAGCTGCTTCTATTTTTAATTTTATTGTTGATGTTGTTCCTGCATTTATTTGGTTTAGTGTTACTACATTATTTGCTATTGATGATATATCTTGGCTTAATATTTCATCTGATATTTTGAAATTGCTATTTTTTAGAGATATATTACCATTGAAATATCCTTCATTTTTTACAGATATATTTACATACAAATATTCTTCTGCATCAATGTCTTTTTCTACCCTTTCTATTTTTTCTCCGTTTTCGTTCATAAAATATGCTACAAAATCAATATTTGAATTGTTTGTTTCTACTACATCTAATGCGTATGTTACCATTGATTTTCCTATTAATAGGAAATCTGATATTGTAAGCATCATTATTACGATTATTGCACATATTTTGTTAAATACTTTTTTTGTTAAAATGTTCATATTAAAATCCTCCTTTTAAATTATATCTTAATTTGCGATAAGATAAATTTTTTACACATAATTGTCCATCATACTTACCATTATATACCTTTTTGACGATTTTTGCAATAGATTTTGGTAATTTTTGTAACTTTTTATGTAATTTTAGCTTTTTTTCCCATATTATTAACACATATTTTCTAACTTCATATAATATAATACATAAGAGAGGTGATTTTTATGAATAATAACGATATTTCTTATTTAATGAATATGTTAGGAAAAATGGATAAAAACCAATTAGCAAATGGGCTTGATAGAATGAATCAAATTCTAACTCCAGAGGAAAAACAAAAAATAATTCGTATTTTAAATACTAAAAATAATGGTCAAGGATAAGTATGCGTAAGAGAATTTAGTTAATTTTTTAATTGCTTTTTAAGAAAGGTGTGTGTATATGGCTGAAGAAAATTTAAACAATAATCCTAACATTAATATAACTCCTGATATGATTAATAATTTGGTTAATATGCTTAAATCAAAAAATTTTAAGGATGATAGTTCTTCTTCCAACAATGAACCTTCTACTTCTACATATCAATCATCTTCTAGCAATGATGTACCTTTTTCTACTATATCTACATCTTCTAATTCAACAGGTTTTGAAAATATTGATTTTGATACTGTTTTGAAAATAAAGTCTATTATGGAGACTTTGAATAAAAAAGATGATCCACGCAGTAATTTACTTTATTCTTTAAAACCTTATTTAAGAGAAACTAGACAAAAAAAACTTGACCAATATGTTAATTTATTTAAAATTACAGAAGTTACTAATCTTTTTAAAAATGATAAAGGAGATGGAAATTAATGCCTTTTTTTCGTTTTCCTTTTTTATATAATCCTAATTATTATAATTCGTATGTAAATTATAGAAGAAATAATCTAAATAATGAACTAAATAATAGAGTTTTGCCAAAGTCATCTAATGTAAATAATTTTAGTCAAAATGATTATAACGAAAATAATATTAATCATAATAATTATAAAGAAAATAATGTTAATCAAAATAATTTTAGCTCAAATGATTATAATGAAAATAGAACTAATAAAAAAAATAATTCAAAAAGTAATAATGATAATTACTTTTTTGAATTATTTGGTTTAAAGCTTTATTTTGATGATGTTCTTTTAATTTGCCTTATTTTTTTCTTATATGATGAAGGAGTTAGAGATAATGAATTATTTATAAGTTTAATTTTACTTCTTTTAAGTTAAACTTTATTCAATTATGATTTCATTTTTTTCTTTATCTATAAATATGTAAGATTGCCTATGTAAAGGTTCTTCGTCTCTATCTATTTCCTTTACTATATTTGCAATACGAATTTGTACTGTATCTAGCTTGCCTGCTGCAACTATTGCATTTACATTTCCTTTAGCTCCTGCATGTGCAAGCCCTCTTAGTGCTCCTAAAACTACTATATTGTCTGCTGCTACAACTTCAGCACCTGAATTTACATCTCCTAAAATTACAACACTGCCTTCTTCTTCGATTTTTTGACCTGATCTAAGTGAACCTCTATGAAATCTTGTTTCAGATATTGAAATTTCCTGTATAAACGCCCTTTTTATATTAGAAAGTCCAAGTTCTTTTGGCATATCAAAATCTACTTCAACATCTAATTTTTCTTTTATTATAGCCTCTATTTCGTCCATTTCTTTATTTTTTAATACTTTTCCTGTTACCATTATTGGTGTTTTTTCGTTTTTATATATTTTTTTTAATTGAACTACTTTTTTTCTCATTTGAACAACTAAATCTTCAAAATGAGCGTCATTACTTATTTTAATTAATACAAGATTACTTTTTTGACTTACATTTATACAACTTTTCATTGTTATTTCTCCTCATATAATATTTTCATATATATCTTTTATATATTTTTTTATTAAATATATATTTTTAATTTATTATCTAATGCTTTCTGTATAACTTATTGCTTGATTATTCTCTTGTATCTCATTTTCATTTAAATTCATTCCAAAGTATTCTGCTATAATTTCTTTTGCAACTTCTGCTGTGTAAAAACCGTGTCCACCATTTTCTACCATAACAACAACTGCTATTTCAGGGTCATCAAATGGTGCAAAACCGGCAAACCACGCATTTACATCTTGACCTGCTTCTGCTGAACCTGTTTTTCCTCCAACTTCTATGTCAAAGTTTCTAAATACTGAACTTGCTGTACCATCTTCTGTAACTGAGCGCATTCCCTCTAGTACAGCTTTTATATTTGCATTAGAAAATGTTAAATTTTCTGTTTCAGTATCATCTAGGTTAAGCTTAGTTTTTACATATTGCTCTATTTCTTTTTTTGAAGACTCTGTACCGTCTGCATTTAATATTCTTTTTATTAAGGTTGGATTTATTTTATTTCCTCCATTTGCAACCATGGCAATGTATTTTGCTATTTGTATTGGAGAAAAGTTGTTATAACTTTGTCCAATAGCTGCAGATAAATTTTGTCCTGCAGACCATGTTTCATTTAAAGCTTTAGCCGCTTCCGGAGATGCTAATGTTCCTGATGTTTCGCTTGGTAATTCTATTTTTGTTTTTTTACCTAAACCAAAATATGTGGCATATTTATCTAAAGTTTGTATTCCTATTCTATTTCCAACTTCATAAAAGAAATAATTGCATGAATTTTTTATTGCTCCTGAAACGTCTTGCCAACCATGTCCTCTATGATAGCTTGTATAATACCAACATACAGGTTGATAATCTCTATATCTTGTATATCTACCTGTGTCATTTATTTTTTCTGATGTTGAAATTGCACCTGTCTCTAGTCCTGCTAATGCTGTTACCATTTTAAATATAGAACCCGGTGCATACGCTCCTTGTATTGCTTTATTAAATAATGCATTATTTTCTTTTATTTTATTATATTCTGCTGTGCTTATGCCTCCTACCCAAGAATTTGGATTGTAGTCGGGATTACTTGCCATTGCCAATATCTCGCCTGAGTGAACATCTATTACTACTACTGTTCCCCCTTTAGCATTATAACTATTAGAAAATCCTCCGCTTCTAATTTTATTTATATTATTTTTTAATGCATTTTCTGCAACTTGTTGAAGTTTAGAATCAATAGTTAATGCTATTGTTGAACCTTGTTTTGCTTCTTCAGTAACTGTTTCTCCTGTTACTGTTCCATCAACTGACATTTCTATTTCTTGTTTTCCGTTTTTGTCCTCTTAAATAATCTTCAAATAATGATTCTATTCCCGTTTTTCCAACGTAGTCATCGTTATTGTATATTTCTTTTTGTTCATTATATTCTTTTTCACTAATTTTACCAATATAACCTAGTATGTGTGATGCTAAATTATCATAATTATATTTTCTTGTGCTTTGTGTAGTAATTGTAACTCCAGGAAAGTCTGTATTTCTTTCACTTATTTGTGCAATAATCTCTCTTGGTACATTTTCTGCAAGTTCTAAGGATTTTGTACTACTATATCCTTTTGTTGTAATTTCATATCTTATTGAGATTATTTTTCTTGCATCTTCTATATTTTCTGTATGTATATCATATTTGTCTATAAAGTAATTAAGAGCTTGCTCTACAGTTGTGCCCTCTTCTAATTTGTATTTGCTAAGCCATTTTGAAAGTTCTTCACCTTCTATTGTAAAGGCTGTTCTTTCATTATTAATAGGGAAATTGTTTGGATAACTTATTTTATATTTTTCAAATAGTTTTATTAAATTTAAAATACAATTATTTAATGTTTCATCATCTGATTTTGTTTTATATAATTCTAGATTAAATGCACTTGTTGTTGTTGCTAATTCATTACCTGATCTATCTACAATTTGACCTCTTGAGGGAGTTAACACACTTTCCCTAGAAAGTCTTGTATTTGAAGTTTCTCTATATTCTGCACCATTTACTATTTGTAATTCAAATAATTTTATCATTAATATTATTCCAATAATATAGACTAGAATTATTAAAATATTAAATCTTAAATTTGTATCTTCTTTTTTTATTCGATTTTTCAATATTTCACCTTCTTTTGGTTAAATGTTAAGCTTTAAAAATATCTTGTTAAAATTTTGTTATTTTTATATTCTTCTTCTATTATGTATCCTAATTTTTGAATTAGTGGATATAATATTATAGTAATTATTATGTTGTATAAACTTTCTATTAAAAGAATTTTTATAAATGGCATTATTTCAAAAGAATAGCTGTATATAAAGTAACCTAATATATATGAGCCAATTTCATATACAAAGGTACTTATTATTACCATAATCATAATTGAAATTCTACTTTCTTTTGAAAAGTTTTTATCGAATATTCCTCCAATTAAACCTATTAATCCTAACATTATTGCTGATATTCCTACTTTTCTTCCTATAAATAAATCAAGTAACATCCCGAAATATTATGCCATACGTCAATCCGGCTGTTTTATTATAAAATAATCCAATAAATAAAATAAATATTATAAACATATTTGGCATTACACCTAGTATTTTAAAACCTGTAAATAAATTTTCTTGTATTAGATATATAATTATAAATGCTATTATTATAAATACGTTTATTAATACTTTTTTCATTTATTTTACTTTCCTTTCCAAGATTGATTATTTAAGTATTGTTTAAATTATAGTTCTTAGTTTGTGATAACTAAAACTGTTTCAAGTTTGTTAAAATCTACGGCTGTTTCTACTAGAGCATATCTATCATCTAAATTTGTAGTATTTATTACTTTTGATATTTTACCTATATATATTCCTTTTGGGTATATTCCCCCTAATCCAGATGTTTCAACAGTATCGTCTTGTGCAACATTTGCTTCTGTTGGTATATAAACAGATTTTAATGTTTTATTTTCTTGAAGCATTCCTTTACATATTACACTATCTCTTGTAGAACTAAGTAAACTACTTGTATTGCTTGATGAGTCTATTATAGTTTGAACCTTACATGTTGTGTCAGTTGCTGAAATTACATATCCTACTAATCCTTCTGATGCAATTACTGTCATATTTTCTTGTATTCCACTATTTTTTCCTGCATTTAATATTATTGTTTTAGAATAATTGCTTATATCACGACTTATTACATCTGCAGCAACTGTTTTATAGTCTTTGTATTTTTCAGTTAATTTTAAATATTCTTTTAAAGTTTGATTTTCTGCTTTTATTGTTTCAAATTCTCTAAGAGTTTCTTCTAATTCTCTATTTTTTGATAGTAATGCATCATTTTGTGATTTTAAATCATTTATGTTAGTAAAAAAAGAGGTGTTTCCGTGTAACCTATTTTTTATATATGTAAGTCCATTTTGTATTGGATTAACTAATTTGTTAGCTATATTTTCTATATAAGATAAATTACTATTTTCTATATTTGTTAAAGTTACTAGCAATATTAAGATTATTATTGTAATTACTATTCCTATAATTCCATTTTTTTTATTTTTATGCATAATAATTTATCCTTTCTATATTTTACTTTTTATAGTTAATTAATTTATGTACACGTATTATTTTTTATCTGTAACTTCTTTTTCTACTGTTAATTAAAACCGTTTTTAGTTTTTCTAAATCTTCTAATGTTTTTCCAGTTCCTTTTACCACGCAATCAAGTGGTGAATTTGCAATAAATACTGGCATATTAGTTTCAGTGCTTATTAATTTATCTATATTTTGAATTAATGCTCCTCCGACCTGCTAGATATATTCCTTTTTCTACTAAATCAGCTGCAAGCTCAGGTGGTGTTTTTTCTAAAGTTTGCTTAATTGTATCTAATATTTTTTCTATAGATTCACTCATTGCTTCCATTGCTTGAGAAGATTTCATTGTTATATTTCTTGGAAGTCCTGTTACTAAATCTCTTCCTCTTATTTCCATTGGAACATCTGTCATAAGAGGAGTTGCACATCCTATTGTCATTTTAATTTGTTCTGCGGTAGTATTTCCAACAAATAAGTTTTCTTCTCTTTTTAAATAATTAATTATATCTTCGTCTAATTGATTTCCTGCAATTCTTAATGAATTACTTACAACTATTCCACCTAAAGATATAACTGCAACTTCTGTTGTTCCACCACCAATATCAACTATCATGCTTCCACTTGGCTCACCTATATTTATTCCAGCACCTATTGCTGCAGCCATTGGTTCTTCTATTAAATAAATTTCTTTTCCACCTGCTTGCAATATTGATTCTTCTACAGCTCTTTCTTCTACTTCAGTTATTCCGGATGGTACTCCAACAACAACTCTTGGCTTTCTAATGTTGTATCTTGTACACACTTTTCTTATCATATTTTTAAGCATTAATCCTGTTGCTGTAAAGTCTGCTATTACTCCATCTTTCATTGGTCTAACTGCCTTAATGTCTTCAGGTGTTCTTCCAAACATTTCTTTTGCCTCATATCCTGTGGCTTTAATTTTCCCTGTTTTTTTGTCTATTGCAACAACTGATGGCTCTTTTAAAACTATTCCTTTTCCTTTTAAAGTTATCAAAACGTTAGCTGTTCCTAAATCTATTCCTATATCTTTTGAACCAAATGTAAAAAAATTCATTTTTTATTTCATTCCTTTCCAAATTTTGATCTCCATTTTTCTATAGTTTTTATACTAGTATATTCATTATTTCCTATTACAATATGATCCAATAATTCTATTCCTATTATTTTTGCAGCTTGTTCTAATTTTTTTGTAACTTCATAATCTTGTGTACTTGGATTTGAATTTCCGACTTGGATGGTTATGCACAAGTATCATTTTTGGTGCATTAATTTTTACCGCTTCTGATAATACATTTCTCATCCCAATATTAACAAAATTATTTCCACCTGTAGCTACATCTTTTATTTTTAAAATATTTAATCCGTGGTCTAATAGAACAATTTTTGCTATTTCTATTTTTTCATATTGCATACCACTCATTAGTATTTTAACTATGTCATTTGGTTCTTTTATTTTAATTTTTCTGTAATTTGAAGGCGTATTCATCCTTGTTGCGAGTTCACATACTGCCTTTAATTGCAATGCTTTTATTCGTCCTAGACCTTTTATTTTAGTTAGTTCTTCTATACTTAAATCTCTTAAAAAGCTTAAATTATCTTTATCATGCATTTCGTTTAAATTTAGTATTTGTCTTGCTATATCAACACTTGTTAGCTCTTTAGTTCCTGTTTTTATGATTATAGCTAAAAGTTCTGCATTACTTAAACTTTTTTCTCCGAATAGTTCTAACTTTTCATATGGTCTTTCACTTGATGGTAATTCTTTTATTGTCAATTAAAATTCCTTTCCGCCCCTTAAGTTAATTTAATTAAACTTTTCTATATATAAAAATTGCTATTGCTAACCCAATTATACTAGCAATATTTATCTTTATTGTAAATGCAAATGTTATACTTATTATACTTAAGTTTAATACAAATGGATTTTCTAATCCAAATTGCTGTCCAAACGATAACCACCATAATCCGCTTACATTACCTGCTAGTTCTCCTATTAGGCCTCCTATTACAAGCCCACATAGTATAAATATTAATAATATCCAAAAGCTCTTATCTCTGACTGCCATATTTATTCCTCCTTTGTTTTTTCTTTTCTTACGGATTTTTAGTTTATGTGACTTTTATATTATATATTGATTTTATAATTTTTTCAAGCAAAATGTAGATTTTTTTTATTTTTTATGTTATTGTATGTGTGATTTATAAAATTTAATGGAAAAATTTGTGGCTTTAAATAATATAAATTTTATAGTATAATATTTTTAGCAGATATAATTTTTTAACATATAATACTTAGGAGGATATTTTTATATGAAAATTGAAAAGCTTACAGACAACAAAATTAGAATAATAATCAATCTTGATGAACTTCCTGAAAATGATATAGATATACATAGTTTTGCCAAAAATAAAGATGCTTCTCGGTTCTCTTTTTCAAACAATTTTAAGTGAAGCAGAAAAACAAGTTGGTTTTAAAGTACAAAATTGTAGATTACTTGTTGAGGCTTTTTTTACATCAGAAGGTTTTATTGTATTTACTTTAACAAGATATAAAAATGAGGTAACTTCTACAAATACATCAAAAAAAGTTAAGTTTAAAAGAAAAGTTCCAGATAGTTCTTCTAAATGTTCAATATATAAGTTCGACAATTTTGAAGAATTTTGTAACTTCTGTACATATTGTAATAGTTCAAAATTAAAAGACTTAACAAATTTTGCAAAAAATATTTCTTTATATGAATATAATAGCTTATTTTATTTAATATTTACTAATATTAATTTAGATTTTAAATATTTAAAGTTATTTTATATATCTATTTCTGAGTTTTCTAATTTAATTAGTAACTCAAATACATTAAAAAGCAAACTAGATGAATATGGAAAAGTGATTTTTAAAGCAAATGCCATAAAAAATGGAATAAAATATTTTTCAAATATTTAAAAATTTGTGGATTATTTTTTATAAATATGTTATTATAATAATATCTTTATAAAAAGGTGGTGAAAATAGTGAATTCATATGATGATTCTGATGCTATACGTACAGTAGACACCAACTCAGTTTTAACAAATACATTTTTTAGAATGTTTTTAGGTTTGCTTGCAAGTGCCGTAACTGCTTTTTATGCATATTACTCAGGTATGTATTATAACATTATCGCTAATGGATATTATTTTATTTTAGCAATTGTTGAACTTGTTGTTGTTATAGTTTTTTCTTTATTATTTAAAAAACTATCTCCAACTGCTGTTACAGTTCTGTACTTTGCATATGCATTTTTAAATGGCTTTACTTTAGCTGTTGTATTTGCTGCTTATGAAATGACATCTGTAGCTTATGCATTTCTTGGTACAGCCGGCCTATTTGGTATTTTGTCTTTTATTGGATACAAAACAAAAAAAGATTTATCAAATTGGGGAAATATTCTTACAATCGCATTACTTATAGGTATTGTTTTAACTATTGTGAACTTCTTCATTGGAAGTACAATGTTAGATGTTATACTTGATTGGGCAATTTTATTTATATTTTTTGGAATTACTGTCTATGATATGAATAAAATTAAAGCAATGCAAGAAATGGGATTTTGCGATGATGAAAAATTATATGTTTATGGAGCTATGGAATTATACTTAGATTTCATTAACATTTTCTTAAGAATTTTATCTTTATTTGGAAAGAGTAGAGATTAGATAAAAAATCACTCTAATTATAGGGTGATTTTTTTATTTTATGAAAAATCGTTAAATATTATGACTTTTTAAAAAAATACTTGCAAAATATCAAAAATCAAAGTATAATATAAAGGTGGTTTTTATATGTGCCTATAGTTTAGTTGGATAGAATGCGGGCCTACGAAGTCCGAGATCGGGGGTTCGAATCCCTCTAGGCACACCATAAAAACTTCCAAAGATAATATTGGAGTGTGATTTTAATGAGTGACAATAAAAAACAAAATATTCTTGATATTACTAACATTATAAATATACTATCATTAAAAGAAACAGAAACTCTAAAAGAGTTTGCTGAAAAGTTACTTGATATAAAAGTATTAATGTTAGCTCCTGATGCTATTTTAGAAAATATGGATACAACAGAAAAGTTAATGTTAATCGATTATTATTCAAAAAGTGAAGAAGAAAGAAAAAAAAATGAAGAAGAAGCAGTCTCTTTTGAACAATGTCTAAAGAAAGCAGGGTTGACTATTAATGACATACAAAATTGAAATTGAAAAAAAAGCTCAAAAGTTTATTGACAAGCAAGATAAGATACAACAAAAACGAATTTATAAAGCTATTTATATGTTACCAAATGGAGATACTAAAAAACTGCAAGCAAAACAAGAATTATATAGATTAAGAGTCGGTGAATTTCGTTTTATATATATAATAATTAATGATAAAATTTTAATTAAAATTATAGATGCAGATAATAGAGGAGATATTTATAAAAAATATAAATAACATAATAGATTTTAATTGAGATAGTGTCAATTTTCTTAAAGCATTGACTAATCAATATTTATAAAATATAATAATTGAAAAATATAAAATTGTAGAGTTTGGAGTATTTTATGAATTACATATATGAAAGAAAAATTAATTATTACGAAACAGATAAAATGGGAATTGTGCATCATTCAAATTATATTAGATTTTTAGAAGAATCAAGATGTTATTGGCTAGAAGAAATAGATATGCCATTTTCTGTTTTAGAAGAAAATGGTATAACAATACCTGTTTTAGGAGTTAATTGCACATATAAGCATCATGTAACTTTTGCAGATACAATACTAATTAGACCTTTTGTAAAAGAATATTCTGGTGTTAGGATGACAATTGGGTATGATGTAACAGATAAAAAAACAGGCGAAACTGTTATTATCGCAGAAACAAAGCATTGTTTTACAAATAAGAACTTAAAACCAATTAATTTAAAAAAATATAATGCAGAATTTAGTAAAAAATTTGAAAATTTAATAGAAAAATAATAAAGCGAAAACCCCCAAAGTTTAATTAAACCTTTGGGGGCTCGTTTGCGAGCTAATTACGAAACGGTCGCTTCTGTGCAACTAGTTGTTTTGTCGGATCCTCACTTGTTTTTCTCTGCTCCACCATTGTTTTTCTCGGCTCCGCCAAGCACTCGGTACACTCTTCTAGAATATAATTCCCAACTGCTTTAATTTTTCTAGGCTTACACCTTAAATATTCTGCGTTACCGACTTTGGTTGCTGTCATGATTCCATCAACAAACTCAGGGTCTTCAACAATTCCTAAAAACTGACTTGATGTACCATTCATTACCTTCAACTCGTATAATTCCATAATGTTTTCCTCCTTGCCTATAGGCGATGTTATTGTTTCAGTTTCATATACATTTTAATTATACCATATTTTTATAAAAAAAGCAATTATTATGTAAATTGAGGAAGGTACATCATTAAAATTATACTAGAATATTTTATATATTAAATCTTTTTTAAAAAAGAATTCTAATATAATTTTCCTTCTATCTCAAGCAATTTTCTCTTAATTTCAATTCCACCTGCATATCCAGTTAAACTGCCATTTGCACCTATAACTCTGTGACAAGGTATTATAATAGATATAGGGTTATGTCCTACTGCCCCACCAATAGCTTGTGCTGACATTTTTTCTATATTTTTTGCTTTTGCAACTTTTTTTGATATTTCTCCATAAGTTATAGTTTTGCTATATGGAATCTCTAAAAGAAATTTCCAAACTAACCTTCTAAACTCAGTTCCCATTGGTTTTAGTGGAAGTTCTGTATTTCCGTGGTTTTTCTCCATTAAAATATCTATCTAACCATTTTTTTGTTTTAATAAAAATTTCTAAATTATCCTTTTTTTGTATTTGACTTGAAATCGTATTTTTAAAATATTTTTGTCCTTCTATCCAAAGTCCTATGAGATTTACACCATCACTTGCTATAGTCAAGTTTCCAATTGGAGAAAAGTAATTTGTACAATAAACCATATTTTACCTCTAAGATTTTTTATTATACTAGCATAAAAACAATGAATTATCAACTTCTTATTTCTTGCCTAAAGTACACTCTATTTCCTTATCTTTATCATCTCTTACTATATTTAATTTTACTATATCTCCCGGCATTTTACTATAAATGTACTCCCTTAAGTCATTTATGGTATTTAAAACATTTCCATCTATACTTGTTATTAAATCTCCCTCTTTTAAATCCGAATTATAACTTGGACCATTAAGTGTTACTTTAGAAACATAAATGCCTTTTCTTTTTTTGTTTTTTAAATTCATATATTCTGCAACATCTCCATCATAAGCATAAATGCCAAGTGTTGCTTCTTGAAAATCTCCTTTTGTTATATAGCTTTCAACAACTGGTTTTATAACATTTATTGGAATTGCAAAACCAATTCCCTCTGCAGAAGTAATTTTTACGGTGTTTATTCCTATTACTTCGCCACCTGTATTAATTAGTGGTCCTCCACTATTTCCCGGATTTATTGTTGCATCTGTTTGTATTAAGTCTGATATATAGCTTGTACCTTTTTCTTCGTCAATTTGTATAGTTCTATTTAATGCACTAATTATTCCTGATGTAACTGTTCTTCTAAAAGCGTAACCTATTGGATTTCCTATTGCATAAACTGTTTCTCCTACTTTTAAATTACTTGAATCTCCAAATTCTACATAACTTAAATTATTCGCATGTACTTTTGCCATTGATAAGTCTAAATTTAAATCACTCCATACTACATTTGCTTTATATGTATTTTCATCTATTGTTACATAACATGTACTATATTTTTCGCCTGTTACATGACTATTGCTTAATATATACCCGTCAGGACTTACCACTATACCTGTTCCTAATCCTAATTCATCACTTGAAACATTATTTAAAATTGAACCTCCTGCATTTGTAAGCCTCGAAATTCCCACCACACTTTTTGTTACTTTTTCTAACATATCCTCTACAGTTTCACTTTTTTGGGTTACATTTTCCACAGTTTCTTCATAATCTGTGGAAAATGCTGTTCTTTCAGCTTCATAATTGTTTGTTATTTCTATATTAGAATACATTATATATAAGTTGTATATTGAAAAAACAATTATTATTATAGTCAAAATACAAATAACTGCTTTACTTTTTACATTATTTTTCTTTTTTTTCTTCATAATCAACCCTATTCTTTCTATATAAAAAACTTTTTATTTTTAGTATTGCCATATTTTTCTTAAAATATAATTTATTTTACAAATATATATTGAATTTCAATCTTACTTTATGATAATATGTTTTTAGAAATAGCATTTTAATGTAATTATAAAGGGGGCAAAAAATGAACCTTAAACAAAAAAGAAAAATTAAAGTAAAAACAAAAAAATTAGCAAATAGTTTTAAATATGCAATTCAAGGTTTTATTCAATCTTTTAAAGCTGAAAGAAATATGAAAATACATGTTTTTATTATGATACTGGTTATTGTACTTGGAGTATTTTTAAAAATATCTAAAACTGAATGGTTTATATGTATAATTCTTTTTGGTATTGTAATTGCCGGAGAATTATTTAATACTGCTATAGAAACAACTGTAAATATTGCAATGCCATACAAAGATAAAAGAGCAAAAAAAGCAAAAGACATATCTGCAGGTGCTGTTTTAGTTTTGGCAATTACTTCAGCAGTTATAGGCTTATTAATATTTGTACCAAAAATAATATTAAGGTTACAAAAATAATAATATAAAAATTTGCAACTAAAATAGGTGTTGCAATTTTTTTTTTAGTAGTATATAATTTCCTTAAAATACCGGAAGTTTTAAAAAAGGTGATATAAAAATGGAAGAAATTTATGAATTAACAAATCCACAAAAAAGTATCTATCTTACAGAACAATACTTCCAAAACACTACAATTAACAACATTTGCGGAAGCGTTCTTATAAAAGAAAATGTTGATTTAAAATTGTTAAATACAGCCATTAATTATTTTATACAAAACAATGACAGTTTTAAGTTAAGATTTAAATTAGATGATACTAAATTGGTACAGTATTTTACAAAAGATGAATTCTATAATTTCGAAGTAATTAATATAAAAAAAGAAAGTCAAATTGAAACCTTTGCTAAAAAAGAAGTTAATACTAAATTTGATTTATTAGGCTCACGCTTATTTAACTTTAAGCTTTTCAAATTGCCTTCTGGTTTTGGTGGATTTATTATAAATAGCCACCATATAATTTCTGATGCTGCAACTCTTTCACTTCTTGCAACAGAAATTATGCAAAATTATTCTAAATTATTGAAAAATGAACCTATTGAAGATAAACCATATTCTTATGTTGATTATATAAATTCTGAAAAACAATATTTATCAAGTTCTCGTTTTTCAAAAGATAAAAAGTATTGGGATGAGCTTTTAAATCCGCTTCCTGATGCTGCAACTTTTTTGCCTGCAAATTCAACTACAAATGACAGTCCTTGTGCAAAAAGAGAAGAATTTGTTTTAGATATTGTTTTAGTAAATAAGATAAAACAATATTGTTTAAAAAATAATATAAGCTTATATAATTTTTTAATTGCAATTTATGCAATATATTTTGGACAAATAAACAATATGGAAACTTTTACTTTAGGCACTCCTGTTTTAAACAGAGCAAGCTTTAATGAAAAACATACATCAGGAATGTTTATAAATACATCCATTTTAAAAATAGACATTTCCAATAACATAGAGTTTAAAGAGTTTGTAAAAAATATTTCCAAAGATACTCTTGGAATGTTAAAACATCAAAAATATAATTATCAATTTATTTTAAATGAAATAAGAAAAAAAGATAAATCAATACCTAATTTGTATGATATAATGCTTTCATACCAAGTAACAGGCGCAACTGATAATACTATAGATGTGCCATATATAGCAAAATGGTATGGAACAGATTATATATCAAACACTTTAAATGTCCACTTCCATGATAATGATGGAACTGGAAGTTTGATTGTTTCTTACGATTATAAAGTTTCTAAAATTTCAAGTCAAGAAATTGATAAAATGCACAAAAGAATTATAGATATGTTTAAACAAGTCATATCAAATGATGCAGTTTTAATTCATAATATAGATATTATAACTAATGATGAAAAAAATGAACTTTTAAATGTTTATAATAACAATTCATTTTCATACCCAAAAGATAAAGATTTAATACAAATTTTTAAAGATGTTGTACAAAAAAGACCTCATAAAACTGCTTTAGTTTTTGAAGACAAGAAAATATCATACCAAGATTTAGATAATTTATCAGATAGCTTAGCAAATTATTTATCGTCTTTTGGTATTAATTTTGAGGATAAAATAGCATTATTTTACGATAAATCTATAGAAGTATTTGTAAGTATTTTAGCTATTTTAAAATTAAATGCAGCTTTTGTCCCAATAGACATAGATTATCCTCAAGACCGAATTAAATATATTTTGAAAGATTCTAACTGCAAGCTTTGTTTAACAACTTTAAAATTAAGAGATAAAATTTCAGATTTATGCAAAACAATATGTACAGATGCTTTAAATTTATATAATAGGTCCTTATTTATATACAAACCAAAGTCTATTTCGTCTCTTGCTTATGTAATGTATACATCTGGCTCAACAGGTAGACCAAAAGGGGTTATGATAGAACAAAAAAGTATTATAAGATTAGTTAAAAAACCTAATTATATAAAATTTGCATATTCCGAAAAAATCTTACAAACAGGATCTATTGTATTTGATGCATGTACTTTTGAGATATGGGCTGCATTATTAAATGGATTCCCGCTTTACATACTAAAAAAAGAAGACCTTTTAAATCCTATATTTTTAGGCAAATATATACAAAAAAATAAGATAAGTATTTTATGGCTTACTGCACCACTTTTTAATCAGCTAAGTGATATAAATCCTGTACTTTTTAAAGGTGTAAAATATTTACTTACTGGTGGAGATGTGCTTTCGCCAAAACATATAAATAAAGTTATGTCTGCAAATCCGAAATTAAAAATCATAAACGGTTACGGACCAACAGAAAACACAACTTTTACCTGCTGTTTTAATATAGATAAAAAATATGAAAACAATATTCCAATAGGGAAACCTATTTCAGGAACAACATGTTTTGTTACATCTAAAGTTGGAAATTTACTTCCTCTTGGAATTCCTGGAGAATTGTTAGTTGGAGGAGATGGTGTTTCTAGAGGCTATTTAAATAAAGATAATTTAACTAAAGAAAAATTTATACAAAATCCTTTTGATAAAACATCTATAATGTATAAAACAGGTGATTTAGTAAAATGGAATAAAAATAAAACTATAGATTTTATAGGAAGAATCGATAATCAAGTTAAAATTAGAGGATTTAGAGTAGAACTTAATGAAATAAATAATACTATTTTGTCTTACCCAAATATAAAAAATAGTGTAACAATTATTCAAACAATAAATGGCTCTAAAGAAATTTGCTCATATATAGTTCCAAAAGAAGAAATTACAATAGATGATTTAAAAAATTACTTGAAAGAATATATGCCAACATATATGGTACCAAATTATTTTAAAATAATGGATGAATTTCCAATTACTATAAATGGAAAAATAGACACTAAAAAGCTTCCAGCACCTACATTAAGTGTAAAAAATAAGGAAATCATAGAACCTAAAACAACTTTTGAAATAGAGATATATGAAATTATTAAAAAAATGGTTGGACATGATGAATTTTCAACTACTGACAATTTCTTTGATGACTTAAATATGGATTCATTAAGCAGTATGGAATTATGCTCAAATTTATATAAATATGATGTATCTATTCAAGATATAAGCGATTATCCAACTATTCAGCAATTAGGTAACAAAATTGAAAAACATTTAAAAGTTTCTCATTTTGAAAATATTTTACCTAAAATTGATATCAAAAACGAAAAATTTGATTTTAATTTAAGTAATTGTTTACTTACAGGGTCTCTTGGATTTTTAGGAATGCATATTTTAAGAGAATTACTTTTATGTAATAAAGTAGAAAACATTTATCTTTTAGTTAGAGATAAAGGAAATGTAAGCTATGAAGATAGATTTAAAGAAGCTTTAAATTATTATTTTAAAGATGACCTAAAAAAAGAAACAAAAAATAAAGTTAAATTAATTTCAGGAGATTTTTCTTTAGAAAATTTAGGCATAGAAGAAAAACAGTATAAAAAATTAACAAAAAAAGTAACAACAGTAATTCATTGTGGTGCAAATGTAAAGCATTATGGAAAATTTCAAAGTTTTATGGCATCAAATGTTAAAGGTGTACAAAATATTATAGAATTTTGTAAAAATTCTAATTCTAAGCTTGCACACATATCAACAGTTTCTGTTGGTGGATATCAAGAAAATACTGAAAATGTCGTTTTATCTGAAAATGATTTTAATATAAACCAAACTTTCAATAATCATGTATATATGATTACTAAATATTTAGCAGAATATCATGTTCTCTCTGCTATTAATAATAGTAAATTACAAGCAAAGATATTTAGAATTGGAAATATAATGCCAAGATATAGTGACAGCGTATTTCAACCAAATGCAAAAGACAATGCAATGTTTAGTAGGCTAAAAACAATAATAAAATTAGGAAAAATTACTAAAGAGTATGAAAATTTGTTAATAGATTTTAGCCCTGTTGATTTATGTGCTAATGCTATTATGAAAATAATGCAAAGTCCTTCAAAACAAACTATTTATCATATATATAATAATAACCAAATTTCATTAAAAGACTTTTTGAAAAAAGGTAAAATAAATTTAAACCATGTAAATGCAAAAGATTTTATTAATGAACTTCAAACCTTGAAAAGTCCTCTTGCATCTCACCTTTTAAATGATATGCAAAGTACAAATATACATTTAACTGAAGTTACAAATGATTTAACTACTAATTTTCTTGCAAAAAAAGGATTTATGTGGAATAATATTGATAACAATTACATTAAAAATTTAATTGATATGATAAGTTAAATATAGATAAATAATTAAATTGATGTGATAAATTAAATTTAAATATATAATTTAATTGACACAATACTTTTAAATAAATAATTTAATTTATGTTCTAATTTACTTTAGATAAATAATTAAATTCAAAAGAGAAAGGGATAGAGTTTATATGAATAATTTAAAAAAGATTAAACGAAATATTTATGTAAAACTAATTTTACTAGAAATTGCAGTAGTATATTTGATGAAAATCTTGGTTCCAAAGCTTTCTAATTATCCACCAAATTCTGAAAACAATGCTTTTCAGAATATGATTGAACCACTTTCACATAACATGCAATACTTACTTTTAGGTTCTTTTGGTGTTATTTTATACGCTATATTTATAACTTTCTTATTAAGAGATGTTTTTAAATATATAAAAAAGGATAAAAAACTAGTTACTTTTAAGGAAATTCAAACAGTTAGAACTGCATGCTTTAGCTTCCCTAGAAAAATCTTAATCGTACAATTAATAGTTATTTTATCTGTACTTGCAATACTTTTCAGCTCTATGAACTTAGATTTACATCTAATTTTTAAGTTTTTACTAATATATTTTTCATTTTTTATAGTTACAGCAATAATATCAAATGTACTTATAAAAAATGATATGGATGTTATATTAGATTCAACTTATGAAATAAACAGTAACTATCATATAGGGGATAAAACATCAAAGTTTTCAAATGAATTAATTAATAACATTTTGCCATTTTTTATAGTAGTTATTATTACAATAGCACTTTTAGGATATTCTAAAGTATCTGATGCAATAGGTGAACAATATTATTACTATTATCAATTTAATTTAAATGAATATAGTTTAAATAATTTAAGCTTAGAAAATCTTCAAAATACGCTTGATAAGATACCTTTAAAATCACCTGATGATTATTATTTTATAAAATATGGTGATGATTATATCTTTTCAAAAGATGATGGATATGTATCAAAATTCTTTATTACATATGCTGAAATGAATCTTGAAGAAACAAATGGACGTGTTTATGAATATTATGGAGTTGAAGAACAAGGTTATGTACAAAAAGTAACTTTAAATGATGGCACAGAGTGTTATATAGGATTTAAATATTCAGTTACAAGTAATGAATTAATTTCATACTTTATCTCTATTTCATGTCTTGCTATTATTATTTACATTGTTATTCTTATATTATGGTCAAAGAACATAAGTAAAAATATAAAGCAAGTATCAGACAAATTAAAAACTATAGCAGAACAAAAAGACTTATCAAATATAGGCGTATTACCTATAACTTCAAATGATGAAATAGCATTACTTACAGATTCTTTTAACAAAATACAACAAACAAGTAAAAACAATATTGATAGAATAAAATCTACACAATCAAGACTTGTTGAACAAGAGCGTTTAGCATCTCTTGGACAAATGATTGGAGGTATTGCTCATAACTTAAAAACTCCAATAATGTCTATTTCTGGTATTGCAGAAGGACTTCACGATTTAACAGTAGAACTTGATAATTCTATCGGTAACCCTGTTGTTACAAATGAAGATTTCCATGATATAGCTAAAGATTATTTTAATTGGATTGAAAAAATAAAAGAATATACTGAATACATGTCAGACATTATAACCGCTGTAAAGGGACAAACCGTAACACTTGTAAATGATATGGAAAGTAGTTTTACAATCTCAGAATTATTAAAACGCGTAAATATTTTAATGAAACATGAATTAAAAAATGCAATTGTTTATTTAAATATAACAGTTAATATGGACGAAAACACTGTAATTAATGGAGATGTAAACAGTTTAGTACAAATAATAAACAATATTATTTCAAATGCAATACAAGCATATAATGGAAAACCAGAACAAACAATTGAGTTAAATGCTTCAACAGATGGAAATAATGTAATTATATCTATTACAGACCATGGATCTGGAATTCCTAAAAAAATTAAAAATAAATTATTCAAAGAAATGGTAACAACAAAAGGTAAAAATGGTACAGGTCTTGGGCTATATATGTCATATTCAACAATAAAAGCTCATTTTAATGGAGATATGACATTTAATTCAGAAGAAGGCCAAGGTACTACATTTATAATTACTATACCAATATAAAAGGAGGAACATTTTATGAGAATTGGAAATACCGAAAACTCAAACAATATTCAAAATTCTTCATACAAAATTCTTGCAGTTGATGATGAAATAGGTATTATTGATTCATTATCAATATTCTTGAAAAGGTCAGGTTATTCTTTTACAGGTTTAACTGATCCAATGGAAGCAATTGAAAGAATAAAAAATGAACATTTTGATTTATTACTTTTAGATTTTATAATGACACCTCTTCATGGAGACCAAGTTGTAGAAGAAATAAGAAAATTTAATAAAGAACTATATATTTTGCTTTTAACTCGGTCATAAAGATTTAGCACCTCCATTAGAGACAATTAAAAGGCTTGATATTCAAGGCTATTGCGAAAAAAGTGATAAATTTGACCAATTATTGCTATTAATTGAATCTGGCATTAAATCTGTTGCTCAAATGAATGAAATTAAAAAAATAAATCAAGAATTAGAAAATGCTTACTTAGAAAGTATTCAAACCTTGCGTTATACAGTTGATGCCAAAGATACATATACAAGAGGTCATTCTGATAGAGTTTCTGAATATTCTGTTTTAATTGGAAAATATTTGGGATTACCAGAGAGTGATTTGAAAACATTACGAATTGGAGGATTATTCCATGATATTGGTAAATTAGGAGTCCCTGACAGTATTTTGCTAAAAGCGGGAAAACTTTCTGATAATGAATATTCAGAAGTAAAAAATCACCCATCTATTGGTGCTCATATTTTATCTAGTGCATCTATATTTAAAGATATTATTCCTATTGTTAAACATCATCACGAAAGATATGATGGACACGGTTACCCAAGTCAATTAGAGGGCGAAAATATTCCATATTTTGCAAGAATTACATCTATTGCAGATAGCTTTGATGCTATGACTTCTAAAAGAGCTTATCGTGATAGTATGCCAATAGAAAAAGTAATTTCAGAATTTGAAAATTGTAAAGGTACTCAATTTGACCCAAAATTAACTGATTTATTTTTAGATATTTTAAGAAATCATTTTGATGAAATAGAATCAATTAAAGAAAAGTATAAATAAATCTATTAATAAAAAATATAAATATTAATTAAATAAAATATATAAATATAAAAAAATATATATATTAATTAAACAAATAAATGTATTAATTAAATAAAATATAAATAGCTATTAATTAGATAAAAAGATATACAAATTTATTAATTAAATAAAGCCTAAATTATTAATCAAAAACATTAATAATTTAGGTTTTATTTTATATAGAACTAATTGATTTATACCTTCATACTTAAACTTACTTTATGTCTGTCCATATCAATTTTAATTACTTTAACTTTAACAATATCACCTACAGAAACTATTTCTGATGGATTTTTTATAAATTTATCGCTCATTTCTGAAATATGAACTAAACCATCATATTTAACTCCAATATCTACAAATGCTCCGAAATCTATTACATTTCTAACAGTTCCTGTAAGCACCATACCTTCTTTTAAATCTTCAAATTTTAGTACATCTTGTCTTAATATTGGCTTTGGCATATCTTCTCTTGGATCTCTACCTGGTTTTGAAAGTTCTTCAATTATATCTTTTAAAGTCATTTCTCCAACTTCAAGTTCTTTTGAGGCTTTTTGTACATCAACAGTTTTAAGTTTTTCCCTTATACTTAAAATCTTCTCTTTATCTCTTAAATCTTCTTTTTTAAATCCTAAACTATCGAGCAACTTTTCAGCTACTTCATAGCTTTCAGGGTGAACTGCTGTTGATTCTAATGGATTTAGTCCATCTAGTATTCTTAAGAAACCTGCACATTGTTCAAATGCAACTTTCCCTAGCTTTGGAACCTTTAATAATTCTTTTCTTGTTTTTAATTTTCCATTTTCATCTCTATATTTTACAATATTTTTTGCAATAGTATTATTAATTCCAGAAACATAGCTTAAAAGCGATGGTGTGGCTGTGTTTACATCCACTCCAACTTTATTAACACTGTCTTCTACAACTCCTGTTAGACTTTCAGATAATCTTTTTTGATTAACATCATGTTGATACTGTCCAACTCCTATTGCTTTAGGGTCAATCTTTACAAGCTCTGCTAAAGGATCTTGTAATCTTCTTGCAATAGAAATTGCTCCTCTTATAGATACATTTATGTCAGGATATTCTTCTGTTGCTAATTTTGATGCAGAATATACAGAAGCACCCGCTTCGCTAACAATTACATAATTAACTTCTTTATCAGCTTTTTTTATCATATTTGCAACAAAGCCTTCAGATTCACGAGATGCTGTACCATTACCTATTGCTATCATATCAATATTATCTTTTTTAATAAGTTTTAATAATTCCTTTTCTGCTCCTTCTACATCATTTTGAGGTTCAGTTGGATAAACTGTTGTATAATCTAAAAGTTTTCCTGTTTCATCAATAACAGCTATTTTGCAACCTGTTCTATATGCAGGGTCAAATCCCATAACAGTTTTTCCCTTAATTGGAGCACCTAATAATAATTGTTTAGAATTTTTACCAAATACTTTAATAGCTTGCTCTTCTGCTTTTTCCGTTAGGTCAGAGCGAATTTCTCTATCTATAGATGGCTCAATCAATCTTTTAAAACTATCTAAAATTGTGTCTTTAAGCATTGCAGTAAACTGAGTTTCACCTTTTATAATGTTTCTTTCTAATGTATTTAATATTTTTTCTTCTTTTTTATCAAGTTTAACTTTTAAAAATTCCTCTTTTTCTCCCCTATTTATTGCTAAAATTCTATGACTTGGAATTCTAAATGCAAGCTCACTATAATCATAATACATTTCATAATTTGATTTTTCTTCGGGATTTACAGCTTTTGTTGTAATAAGCCCTTCTCTATAACAAATTCTTTTAATTTTCTTTCTAAAATCGGCGTTATCTGAAATATCTTCTGCAATTATATCTAAAGCACCATGTATTGCGTCTTCTGCACTTGCTACGACTTTATCTTTATTATTTTTATCTTCTTCTGAAAGGCTATCTATATTTATGTACTCTTTTGCAATTTCATAAATATCTTTAGTTTCAGTTTGTTCAATAATAATATTTGCTAAAGGCTCTAATCCTTTTGCTTTTGCAACAGTTGCTCTTGTTTTCTTTTTTTGTTTATATGGTCTATAAATATCTTCAACTTCGGCTAATGTTTTAGCACCAGCTATTGCTTGCAAAATCTCATCTGTCATTTTTCCTTGTTCATCAATAGATTTAACAACTTCTTCTTTACGTGTTTCCAAATTTCTTAAATATGAAAGTCTATCAAATAAATTTCTTAAGACCTCGTCACTTAGTCCACCTGTAACTTCTTTCCTATATCTTGCAATAAAAGGAATTGTATTTCCTTCATCAATTAACTTTACTGCATTTTCAACTTGTGTTTCTTTTACATTTAATTCTCCTGCAATTATTCCAATAATTTTATCCATTTTTACTTTCCTTTCTTTGATAATAGTCTAAAGATAAAAATTATAATACTAATAAATATCAATATTAATAACCAATTATCATATCCTGTTTGAGGTAAAATACCAGGGTAAGTAGTTGTATCTCCATTTTTATCACTCTTTTTATATGGTAATTGTGTATCTCCCGTTTTATCATTTTCTTTATCTTGTATTTGCGTATCTTCAGTTTTATCATTTACTTGTATTTGAGTTATTTCAACATTACCTACATAATTTGCACCAAATTCTTCATTCCAAATATCAGAATTTGCAAATTGTATGCATTTATAATTATTATCATTATTCATATCTCCCAATTGAGAAATTCTTAAATAAATATCCCATTGACCTAAACTTATATTTTCTGGTAATTTAACTTCTATATTTACATCAGATATTTCTTTAGAATTCCATGTAGTAGCATCTATTTGCGTAGGTATTTCATAAGTTTTTTCTTCATTTTTTAATATTAATGTAACTTTTTTTTCATTAATTAAATTTGCAAATCCAACATTTTCAATTTGTAATTTCATTTTTAATGTGTCATTTGCTTGAATTTTACTAATTAATTCTGATTTTCTTAAAATAAATCTATACCCTAAATGATTAGCAATATATGTATAGCCGTCTTTTCCTGAGTAAAGAATATCTTCTCCATTATATATTTCATTTTTCCATGCATTAATTACTGTATTATTCCACTCTGAATTTAAATATGTTGTATGTGTTTTAAATGCCTCTTTTGACATATATTCTACAGTATTTAATGGTGTTTTGCTAGCATAATTTGCTACTACTTCTCCTCCATAAAATGTATGCCTTGCTTGTTTTTCTAACCAATTTATTTCTATTTCTCTATTGGAAAAAGTTCCTAAATCACTTTCTGAACCTAAATATCCATCATTATATAATCCTACTCTATATGCATCTGTTCCTTTTTCTGTAATATTTTCATTTAATGTATTTCGTTCTATCCCTAACCATTTGGCATAATAATTTGGCGTTCTAACTCCTATTTTTATTGTTTCTGGAACTACATCTAGCATTAAATCTATCGCTTTACTTACATTTTCTGTACTTGATATTTTACTTGTATGCATTTCTCCCCATGGTCCGAAAAATCCTAGTTCTACATATGCAAGTACATCTTTATTTTTTTCATACACTTGTTTTAATTGAGAAATATGTTTTAATATCATATCTAAAGATGGCTCTAAGTTTGCTTTACCATTGAATCCATCATATGCAAATCTTATAATAACACTTCCACCCTTTTTTCTAATATTAGCAAATGTTTCATCTAATGCATTTAATGCATCTTCTGTAAATTCCATATCTGCTATACCATTAACTGCTTTAGAAAAATTCCCTATATCAACTCTTAAATGTACTAGGTTTGCACCTGAACTTGTGGCTTTACTTCCTTCAGGCATCATTTTAAGAAATGCTGTACTATAGAATCCTCTTTCTGGATTTTTAATATTCTCTGTATTTTCTGTATAATTAATGTTTTCCATTAATTTATATGGATTATTTTCTACTGCTTCTGTACTTGTGCAATTTATTAATATTACTATAAATGCTAGTACAATTATTTTAATTTTTAATTTCATATTTCACTCCATATTTTTTTAATCAAATATTTTCTTGTTATAAAATTTTTTTATAACTACTTATTGCTTAATTTCAAAATATTTATTATAAATACTCATTACTCAATTTTTATGTATTCATTATAAAAACTTATTATTCAACTTTTAAGTATTCATTATAAAACCTTATTATTCAATTCCTAAGTATTCGTTATAAGTAACTTCTCTATCTACTAATTTTCCATCTTGTTTTAAATCAATTATTCTATTTGCAACAGTTTGAGTTAACTCGTGGTCATGAGAAGTAAATAAAATATTTCCTTTAAATTTTTTCATACCTTCATTTAATGAAGTTATACTTTCCATATCTAAATGGTTTGTTGGCTCATCAAAAATTAGAAAATTTGCTCCTGATAGCATCATTTTAGATAAAACACATCTTACTTTTTCTCCACCTGAGATTACTTTTGCCTTTTTTAAAGCTTCTTCTCCTGAAAATAACATTCTACCTAAAAAGCTTCTTACATATGTTTCATCTGGGTCTTTAGAATATTTTCTAAGCCAATCTGTTAAGTTTTCTTCTGTTTCAAATAAATAGTTGTTATCCTTAGGGAAATAAGTATGTGAGATAGTTTGTCCCCATATTATTTCTCCCTCATCTGGCTCAAGTTCTCCTTCTATTATTTGAAATAGAACTGTTTTTGCAAGTTCATTATCTGCTAAAAATGCTATTTTATCATCTTGTTTTACTGTAAATGAAACATTATCTAAAATTTTCTCTCCATTTATTGTTTTAGATATATTTTTTACTTGTAAAATTTCTTTTCCCGGCTCTCTATCTGGCTTAAAATCTACATATGGATATTTTCTGTTTGATGGTTTTATTTCTTCTAGTTGAATTTTCTCTAATGTTTTCTTTCTTGATGTTGCTTGTTTTGATTTTGATGCATTTGCACTAAATCTTGCTATAAAGTCTTGTAATTCTTTTATTTTTTCTTCTTTCTTTTTATTTTGTTCTCTTGCTTGTCTTAATGCAAGCTGACTAGATTCATACCAGAAATCGTAATTTCCTGGATATACTGTTATTTTTCCAAAGTCAACATCTGCAATATATGTGCATACTTTATTTAAAAAATATCTATCATGTGATACAACAATTACAGTATTTTCAAAGTTTATTAAAAATTCTTGTAGCCAATTTATACTTTTTAAATCTAAATCATTTGTAGGCTCATCTAATAAAAGAATATCAGGATTTCCAAATAAACTTTGTGCTAAAAGCACTTTAACTTTTTCTTTAGCTTCTATTTCTTTCATTAATTTATAATGATTTTCAGGTGCTATTCCTAAATCATTTAAAAGCATTGCTGCATCAGACTCTGCATTCCATCCATCAAGTTCTGCAAATCTTTCTTCAAGCTTAGCTGCTTTCATTCCATCTTCTTCTGAAAAATCAGGTTTTGCATATATTTCTTCTTTTTCTTTCATAATGTCATATAATTCTTTATTTCCCATTATTACAGTATCTATTACTGTAAAATCTTCATATGCAAAGTGGTCTTGTTTTAATATAGAAATTCTTTCTCCTTTATCTAAACTTACATCACCTTTACTTGGTTCTATTTCTCCTGATAGAACTTTTAAAAAAGTTGATTTTCCGGCACCATTAGCACCTATTATTCCGTAGCAATTTCCTTTACTAAAGTTAATGTTTACATCTTCAAATAAAACTCTTTTTCCAAATCTAATTGTCACACCATTTGCTGATAGCATTTTTTCATTCCTCCTTATAAAACAAATTTTAGAAAATGCCAAGTATCTTTTACTTTAAACATTTTCTAAAATTTAAAATTTGTTATTATTTACATTTGTATATTAAATTTTAATTATCTTCATCAATAGGTCCAAACAGTTCATCAAATTTTGCTTCTAATTCTTTTTGTAAATCATATTCATCCTCAGGCTCTCCTTCCATTGGAAGTACCGGTGCTTCGTCAAAATCATCATTTTGTAATTTTAACCATTTATCCTTTTTTTGAGGCTCATTATTTATTGGATTTATCATATCTTCTTTGTTTTCTTCAGGCTCGTCATCATCAAATAAATCATCTAATGATTCAACTTTTAAGTTTTTAACAGGTTCAGTATCTATGTCTTCCACATAAGGATTATATGGATTATATTTTCTCCATTTTCCTCTTTCAATTTCTCCTATATCATTATGGCTAATTTCATATTTAGCAAGTTCTTTTGCCATAGGTTTTTGGAAATAATAAAATTTTCTAGCTTTAACTGGCCTTACACCTTTTTCAAAAATTATACATAAATCATTATCCATTCTTCTTAATTCATCTGGTGTCATTAGTGCTCTACCCATTATTTGGTCAGAGTCACTTGTTCCTGTTTTAATATGGTCTTTATCCCTATTTGTAGATATACTTTCATGTGAAATTGTCTTTTCTCCTAATGCTTTTGAAAAATATTCAACTGTTTTTTGAGAGTTACTTCCTAAAAACACATGTGTATCACAGTTACCAATTATTGTTTCATAAGATTTTTCGTATACTGCCTCTAATTGATCTAAGTTTTGTAGTATAACACTAAATGAAATTCCTCTACTTCTTGATGTTGATATTTTTTTATCAAAATCTGGTATTTTTCCTATGTTTGCAAACTCGTCTAATATAAAGTATGTTCTTTCTTTTAATTTTCCTCCATTATTATCTGCAAAATTGTATAATTGTTGAATCATTTGTGAGAAAAATATTGTAAGCAAGAAATCGTAAGCTCCATGTGTATCTGATGAAATTACATATACTGCTGTTTTTCTACTACCTATTTCTTCAAAATTAATTGTGTCCGTAGATGTTAGCTCTGCAATTTCTTTTGAGTCGAATTTTCCTAATTTAGATTGTAGTGTACTTAAAATTGAACTGTAGGTCTTTTCAGGCGCTATTTCTATTGATTTATAATTCATTCTTGCTGGATGGTCATATGGAAGTTGACTAATAAGATCTGTTAACAGGTTACTTCCTCCATTAGAGTTTGCAGCTCTAACTAATTCCGCACAACTTGCTAAGTTTTGTTCTTCTTCTGGTCTTGTTGCTATTAAATAATATATTAAAGCTTTTAATAACATTTCTGCAGAATCATCCCAAAATGGATCAGACCCTCCACCATCTGTTTTTTGTCCTTTAACTATTGTATTTGCTATAACATCTACATCTATTTCAGAAGATATATGCATTAATGGATTATATCCATCACTAAACTGCGGATTTACTAAGTTTAGAACTTTTATCTTATATCCTTTTTGTTTTAAAAATCCGGCTGTTCTATCATATAATTCTCCTTTTGGATCTGTAAATACATAAGACCCAAGCATTTGATAGGCATTTGGTATAGAATATGCAGAAGATTTACCAGAACCCGATCCACCGACAATTAATGCATTAACATTTCCAAGTTTATCTAATGGTAAATAATTATTTTCAGCTAATATTATACCTTTTCTTTTACTTAATATTCTATATTGCTCTCCATGTAGACTCCAATCACTAGATCCATGTTCTATATCATCATATCTGTGTTTTGGCATTAATTTTATTATTCCTATTGATACAAATATTGTATAAAATAATGTAAATCCAAATAAATTTTTTAAAAATTTTGAAACTATGTGATATTTAAAGATGGTTTTTATTCCTAATATTGGATTAGAAGCTGTTTTGGTAAATACATTAAAATAAGCATCAGAATCAAATCTATGTAAAAGTTCTGTTTGATAACTTCCACAAGTCAATGGCACAATAAATACTATAGCTAATAAAAGCCATAGTATAATTGCAATTATTATTGATGTTCTACTTTTTCTAAAAGCTCCTTCAATTTTATAATTCATTTTTTAATCACCCATTTCTTTTGTTTGATTATTCGCCTATATCTATTCCTTCATTTTGGTCTTTTCCGTTTACTTCTTGATATCCACCTTGGAATGCTTTTATTGATTGTTCATTATCTTTTAATAGTTTTGCATTTTCGTTATTGGTTACTTTCATACCCTTTTCCAAATTTGGTTCTGAAGAAATTACATGTATTCCAAAAGAATCATCTCTTTCATCACAAGGTCTTCTATGTTCTTTTAATTCTTTTTTAGCCTCAGTAATACTTCTTAAGGCTTCTTCAACTCTAGCTCTTTGTTCTTCTTTACTTATTGCCATTTAAGTTCCTCCTTATTTCTTATCATCCTTTATTTCAAAGGAAAAATAAGATTTATATGGTTTTAATTTGCATTTTCCTTTAACTTCATCTGCGGTTTCATCATAATAAAGCATAGGCTTTATTTCCTCAGTAGTTTCTGGGTCTATTATTGTAATAGCCCTTTTTAAATTTGGTGTATATCTAAAATCTTTAAATTCTGTTTTTTCTTCTGAATAAATAGTGTTAAATTTAAATGGTACTGGCTTTTTGGAAATTTTAACTTCATCATTGATAAGTAATCCATTATTAATAATAACTTTTTCTTTTGCAAAAGAAAAAATTATTAATTGGTTACCTTTTTCTTGAGGATCTTCTACATAAAATGTTTTCTTTTTTAAATCCCCAACAAACTGCTCTGTTGAATTTAATCTCTCAACAGTGTATTTAGGATATTTGTTCAAATATTCCTTATCAGTTTTGTAAACCTCATAAATAACAGTGTTTACTCCTTTAGGATCAGTTATACTAAAGTGTTTTCCTTTCCATGATTCCATTTTAAATTCCTCCACTTTCTATGACTAATTATTACATAGCGTATTCATTTGTACAATCACCAAATATAATTATACCAATTTTTAGGTTTTATGTCAATAGTTTATTGAATATACTACTATATAAATTAAAATTTATTTATTTCTAGGATTAAATTTTGAAATTTGACTTAATTTTTCAAATAATTTTTCTTCTTCTTGATTCAGTTTTTTTGGTACCATGATATTTATATTAACAATTAAGTCTCCTCTACCACCTTTTCCATCTTTATAACCTTTTCCTGAAATTTTTAATATTTCACCAGTTCCTATACCTTTTGGAATATAAACTTCAGTTTGTTCATCTATAGAGTATACGGATACTTTAGTTCCTAAAGCTGCTTCCCATGGTGTTAAATATAGATTTGTATATAAATCGTTTCCCTTTAATGTAAACTTTTTACTATCTTTTATATTAACTCTAATAAATAAATCCCCATTTTTTCCGCCATCTATTCCTTCTTTTCCTTGCCCAATAAGTCTTATTTTTTCTCCATTTCGAAGTCCTGCAGGTATTGAAACCGTAAATACTTTCATTTTTCCATCAATGGTTCTTAGTGATATTTTTTTATCTAATCCATAAAATACTTCTTCAATTTCTACATCTATACTTGTTTCTAGATTTTCACCTTTAATAGGTGTTTTAGTTGATTTTTTCACCTTTTTTTCTGTATTTTCTCTGTTTTCAATATTACCAAAGAACATACTAAAAAAGTCGCCAAATGAAGAATTTTCTTTTTTGTTTTGCTCTTTATATTGTCTTTGTTTTACTCCAGCATTATTTCTATTCCAGATTCTATCATACTTTCTTTTTGAAGTATTATCTGAAAGAACTCTATATGCTTCATTTATATCCTTAATTTTCTCCTCAGCTAGCCTATCTTCTATATTTAAATCTGGATGATTTTTTTTAACAGCTAGTCTATACGCATTTTTAATTTGTTCTGAAGATACTCTATTTGTCTTTAGTTCCAATATTTTGTAATAATCTTTAAATATCATCTCTATCCTCTCCAAATTTAAATTATCAACATTATAGCAGTAAACTAAAAAAAAATCCATAGTTTTTATGGATTTTTTTCTTTTTTTTATAAATAATTATATACATATTTTTTTAATCATCAATCAATCCAAACCCTGTTGCTATAAATCTTGTTTTATGTGCTCCTGTGCTATCAACTGGATCATTTATCAATTCATAATTTAAAACTAGAGCAGTAGAAGTTCCTCCGTCTAAGTTTGCTGCATTGTACGCTCCGTAATTTTTCATTATTTCTATTAAATCATCCATATCCGCTCCTGGTCTTGTAACAGTTCTTCCATCTATTGCTAAAAATAATACTATTCCATCTTGTCGTTGACCTATAGCACTACGGGGTGCTGTTCCCCATCCACCATTTCCAACAACCTTTGAAGCATTACCATTAACTATTAAAAATGGCCCACATGTTACGCAATCTCTAATTCCAAGAGATTTTGCTGTTGCATCTGTACATTTAGATGCAAGTACAAGTTTATTGTTTTTATCAAAGCCTATTATTCCACCTGCTCCTGCATAATAGCCAGATGTCATACATTTTCCTTTAGAATATGTAACCCCTAATGGTTTTGCACCATTACTACTATAATTTGGATCTTCAAATCCTCCTCCATTTATCGCAACGACTGCTTTGTTAGCTTTAGCCATAGTAGTTAAATATTGTCCACTAACTCCCATTTTAGCAGTAACTAGAGTATGAATTTTAGAAGGATCATATATTACGGCTAAATACCCAGAATATCCTTTTCCGGAAATTTCTATAATTTTATATGTATCATTTGGATGCTCTTTTTCTAAAACTTGTCTTTCATATTCATTTGCATATTCCTTCTTATTGTCCATATTAACAACTATTGCATCTGTATCTGTATCTTCTATAATTTCATCTACTCTGTTTTTCCCCATTACTTCATCAATTGTTTCTTGACTGTAAAATAAATAAGCTATCCATTGATGAGTCATAGTTGTCATTGCCGTAGTGATTAGCCAATCTCTAAAGCCATGATAAGGACCATATAATAGAAATGCTAAAGAACTTCCTCCAAGTATAATAAGTATTAAAAATACAATTAATATCTTTTTAAATATACTCATTTTCTTTTTATTTTGTGGCTTTTTCTTTCTATTATTATAACTTTTATTTTCTTTTACATTATTTATTTTTTCGTTTAATTCATCTTTTTGTTCAATTATTTGATTCATATATACTTCATCCTTTTTGTTTTATAATTAACATCTAATATTTTATAATACATAAAAAATAATTTCAACTATCTATAATTTTTTTACATTATTACTTTCTTTATTTTTTATTAAGTTTTCTATAAAATTTATATATTAACTTGCTTTTCTAATAAAATTATTTTTTCATTTTTTGATGTATCTATTTTGGCATTTACACCAATTGGTATAGTTATTTTTTTGGCAATATGTCCAAAATTATATGATTTAATAATTGGAATATTATATTCATTTTTTATAACGTCTCTTACAATTTGCTCAAGAGAAATACCACTTTCATGTTCATAGCTTCCTATCCAAATTCCATTTATCTTAGAAAATACATCGTTTTGTTTCATATAATATAAAAAACTACTTACAAATTTAGGGTTAGATTCTTCAGCCAAATCTTCTATGAATATAATTTTATTATCAAAATCAAGTGAATATTTACCGCAAACCATACGGCTTAGGCAATTTAAGTTTCCACCTATTAGCCTTCCTTGAGCTTGACCTTCTTGGATTATTTCTACTTTTTCTTCTTGTTTTTGTAAGATATTTTCTCCATCCATTAGTTTTTTTATTATGTCTTCAAATACACTTGAATCATCCCAATCTGAAATTGCTTTAAATGTAGAAGAATGAAAAGTTATTAATCCTGTTCTTTGATTTATCATATTTAATAAAGATGTGGAATCACTGAATCCGCAAAAGATTTTGGGATTTTTCTTTATTATATCGTAGTCTATAAGGTCAAATATAGTATTTGAATTTTCTCCACCTTTTGCACAAAATATAGCTTGTACATTTTTATTTAAAAAAGCATCATTTAAATCTTCTGCCTTTTCTTCAGGCGTTGCTCCATATCCTAATGTATCGGAATATATGTGCTTTCCATATATAACATTTATACCTTTTGCATTAAAAAGTTTTTCTGTTTCTTTTAAAAATTTTATATCATCTTCTTGAACTGGATTTGATGGTGCAATAACTTCAATTGTATCTCCTTGTTTTAATTTATTTGATATTAATATATCCATTTTAGCGTTTCTTCCTTTCTCTTTTCTCTTACAAAAGTCACATATAGTAATATTATTTTAAACTAAAATTTTTTCTTTCTATCATCTAATAAAATCTTTCTTTAAAGGTAAAATATATTGCTCCTATTATTTTAAAGAAATTATTGCAGTAGCTAAACCATATTCTGGTCCTTCTTTTCTAAATGAATGCACTATTTCACCATTACATACTGAACAAATATTACTATCTTCAATATTTTCTTCTAAAATTCCTATTTCTTTTAATATTATTTTATTTATTAATACAGTATCAATATACCATTTTTCTTTTTTGTCATTTTTTATAATAAATTCATCAATTTGCTTCAAATTTTTAAACTCATTATAGAACATTTCGTATACATCTTTATCAACTTCGAAATGACATTTTCTAATACTTGGACAAATGCAAACTATTATATCCCTAGGATTTGAACCATATTCTTCCTTCATTTTTTCAACTGCTTTTACAGAAATTCGTTGCAATGTTCCTTTCCATCCCGAATGAATATTGCTAATTACTTTTTTTATTGGGTCAAACATTAAAAATAAAATACAATCTGCATTTGTAGTTGCAAGAACTATGTCTTTTTTATCTGTAATAAGCCCATCAGAAGGGTTTGGAGTATCTATCTTTTCATTTGTAATTTGTTCAATTATTTCTATATTATCAGTATGAGCTTGATTTGCTTTTATAATTTTTTTATAATTTACCCCGTTTGCTATGCATAATTCTTTGTAGTTTTCCATATTTTTCTTATATTCTTCTACGGGTAAAGGTGTTCTGTTAGCTTTAAAAGTTCTGTAGCTTTTGTTAATTCCAAGTGAATATGCATGTGAAATTGTATCTGAATATTGAAGTAATTTTTTGAATTGTAAAAATTCTTGATTACCTTTTTTTACATGTAAAACTTTTTGATTTGATAAATCCATAAAATTTTTTCCTCCAAGTTATGATTTTTTATTTTATTTTTATTTATTTATTTTATTTTATTTTTATTTATTTTATTTATTTATTTTATTTTTATTTTTATTTTTATTTTTTATTTTTTATTTTTATTTTTTATTTTTTATTTTTATTTTTTATTATTTTAATTTATATCAACATGATCGTAGATATCTTCTTTTGTTTTTTTATTAATATAATTATATTCTGTAGGAAATATTCCAGAATTAAATCCGCATAACTTTTTATATATACAATATTTACATGGTGTAGCTTTATTTTTATAATATGGTTTTAATTCTATATTACCATTTAATATTTCTTTTCCTATTTCTTTTATTGTATTATTAACATATTTTTGCAATTTTTCAAACTCTTCTTTAGTTGCAATATTACTTTTACTACTACTTAAATTTTCGTTTTTATCCATATAAACAGGAATTATTTGTGAATATGAAGAAGGCAATAAGTTATTATCTTGCATTTTTGCAACATTAACATCCGCAAGAACTAATCCCTTCATTTTAAAATTATTCTTTATTTGTTGTTCTATTTCTTCCTCATTTACTTTTCTTTTAAAATTCGTCATTTGTTCTAGTAAACTAAAGTACAATATTCCAGCAGGAACAAAATCTTCAATTTTACATACTGCATCTAAATAAGTAATTAATTGTAATTGAAGACCTGCATATACATCAGTAAAATTAATATTTTTTATAGATGATTTATAATCTATTATTCTAATATATTTATTATTTTCGTCTTTTGCAATATCAATTCTATCAATTTTACCTACTATTTCTATCATTCTTCCATCTTCTAATTTTATTATAATGGGTTTATATTCCCCACTTTTTTCATTAAATGCAACTTCTGTACCTTTAACATTAAAATCACTTGCCTTTAAGCTTATAATAATATATTTTATGGCTTTTAAAATCATCCTTTTTAATCTCTTAACAAGAAATTTATATTTTTCTGTTGCTACAAATATATAATTATTACTTTTTTGTAATTTTTCTTCTATTATTTTATTTATAATTTCTTCTTGCTCTTTTTCTTCTATATTTTTTATACTTATTTTTTTTGCATTTAATTCTTCAAAAAAAGAATTAATTACATCATGCATAAACGAACCTGTATCAAGATTTCCAACCTTTAGTTCTTCTCTTTCTTTTAATTTTAAACTATATCCCATAAAATATTCGTATGGACATGATTTAAATGTTTCTAATTTAGAAATACTTGTATTTAATTTTTTTCCATATAATTTTTCAATATTTTCTTTTTTTATTTTTTTAGGACTTTTTAAAAATTTAATATATTCTAAATTATTTTTTAATATTTTTTTATAATTATTATTTTCTTTAAAATATTTATAAAATAAAATTAAATTATTTTTTTTATTTTTTAAATTATTATTTATTTCATTTAAATTATTTTTATTTTCATAATTATTATTTTTTTCATTTAAATAATTCAAATTATTTATATTAAAAATTAAATTTTCATAAATATTTTTTTCATTATTAAAAAAATATTTTTTTTCTAAAATATCATTTTCTTCTTTTAAGTTAATAAATATTTTTTTTAATTTTAAAATTAATGAAGAAGGTCTTAAAGAATTTCCATCTATATCTGACATACAATATGACAAAAATAATCTTTCCTCTGCAGTTGTAAATGCTTTATAAATATTAAAATTATCATCATATAAATTGTCAATTGAATCCTTTGCAAGCTCAATTCCTATGTCTTTTAAAAGTCCTCTATCCGTATCATTAAAGTACCCTTCGTCTCTGTTTACAGTTGGAAAAACACCGTCATTTAACCCTACTATAAATATAGCTTTTACTTTATGTGTTCTTGACCTTTCTGTATCACCAACTATAATTCCATCTTGTTTACTTGGTATTTTTCCAAGGTTACTATTTTTTAATCCAATTTTAAATATTTTATAAATATTTTCTAAATTTATTTTTTCATTATTAAAAATATTTACAATTTCATCAAAAATATTTATTATAATTTCATAACTAATTTTATATTCAGATGCTAATTCGTAAAAATTATTTTCTTCTAATTCTTTTATTTTTTTATTTAATTTATTTTCTATTTTTTGTTCAATTAAAAATAAATAAATTTCTTTAATTATATTTTCTGCATTTTGTTTTTCATTTATTTTATTTTCTAAATTAATTATTGGATTAATTATTTTTTTTCTTAATTCATTTAAATAATTAATTTCATCTTTATTATTTTCGTTAATTCCATAAATAAAATCTTTTTTTAATTTATTATTTTTTATTCCATATTTAATACAATATTTTTCTAATTTAAAAATATCGTCTTCATCTAATTCTAAAAAATTAATTTTTAAATAATTAAATATTGAGTCATAAGAATAATTTTTAATTATTATTTCTAAAATACTTAAAATATATCTAACCATTATATTTTGATTTAAATCTTTTTTTTCATCTATAAATACTGGTATTTCATATTTTGAAAAGATTGATTTAAATAAAGAAGAATACGCATTTACATCTTTTGTAATTATTGCTATTTCATTATATTTATAATTTTCATTTTTTATTAAATTTAATATATTGTTTGCAATATATTCTACTTCTGTATATTTATTTTTTGCTAAAAATAATCCTATATTTTTTACTTCATTTTCATATTTTTTTTGTTTATTATTATATAAATAATTTTCTATATATAATAATTCATCATTTTTAAATCTATATAATTTATCTAAATTTATTGTTGCTATTTTTTCATCTTTTTTTAATAATTTTAATATTTTATTTAATGTAACTTTATTTGGATAAAAAATATCTGTATATGGTTTAGTATTTAAATCTAAATTATCTATACAAAATGTTATTGTTACATTTTTTGAAATATCTAATAATTTTTTTATTATTTCTAATTCTTGTTTTGTATATCCTACAAATTCATCTATATAAATATTACAGTTTTTAAATAAATCTACTTTATCAATGTTTTCTGCTAAAATAGTTAATAAATCAGTTTCATCTATGTATTTATTTTCTATACTTAAATTAAATTTTTCATAAATTAAAATCATATCTTCTAATTTTAATTTTAATAATTCATCATTTATATTATTTAATTCATTTTTTAAATCTGAAACAGAAATATTATTTTTCTTAAATTCTGAAATAGTTCTAATTGCAAGGTCTATATTTTCATCTGATTTATTTAATAATTTTAAATTTCTTTTTTGGTTTTGTAATATCAAAAAAATTAACATGGCTTTTCCACTTTTAGTTAAATTATTGTGGAAAACATCTCCTATTTCGTTTACAACTCTATATGCCATCCTGTTAAATGAAATTACTTCTGCATTTATTATTGATTTTTTATTTTCCATTAATTTTTTTTCAGCAGTATAAGAAAATTGTTCAGGTGTAATTACAAATATTTTGTTTTTTTCTCCTGATTTAATCTTTTCGTCTATCTCTTTATAAATAAATTCGCTTTTTCCACAACCTGCTTTTCCGTAAACTATTTTTAATCCCATATACTCACCTTCTTTAAAAAATTATATAAATTTTATTATAAAATGTCAACAAATATTTTAGTTAAATTCCTCTCTTATTTTTTATAAAAAATATTTACATTAACACATAAATTTGAAAAATTTGTTATTGATTTTATCAATTTATTATAGTATAATTTTTTTAGGATAAAATTAGAGGAGAAATACAAAATGAAAAAAGAAGTTTTTGATTTTTATGATAGGACTTCACTTAAGTCTTATAATTTAGATAAAAGCATGCAATATCAATTAAATGCCTTAGATAGTCTTGATGTTTTTACAAGAAAACATTGTGAAAATGTTGCGGCTATTACTTGCAGACTATGCGAATATTTACATTGTTCTAAAGGATTTACCGAATATTGTACAATATGTGCTTTTTTACATGATATAGGAAAATTATTTATACCTCCAGAAATTTTACAAAAACCAAGCAAATTAACTGATGAGGAATATGAGGTTATAAAAACTCATACAACAATAGGTTATGAAATGTGTATGAAGGATCCTAAACTTCGTCCATATGCTGCAGGTCCATTATATCATCATGAAGCTTTAAATGGTATGGGGTATCCAAATGGATTAACAAAAAAAGATATTCCGTATGAAGGTCAAATTATTAGAGTTGCAGATGAATATGATGCAATTGTTAGTAAACGTCAATACAAAACACATATAGGAATTTCAGATACATTAAAAATACTTATAGATAATTCACATCCTAATTCATCTAATCACTCAGATACATTAGCAAAAATTATTGATAGCGCCCAAATGGGAAAAAATAATCCAACAATTGTTAAAGTTTTAATAAAAGTTGTTTTAGATGATATTTATTATGAAATTGCATGTAGCCAAGATTATCTTGATTATTTAGAAGAAAATCTTAAAAGATTTAAAAAAATTGACAAATATTATAACAAAATGTTAGAAAGTAAAACTGAAGATAAAAAAAATTATTACTTAGAATATATGAAAATATATTTTCAAGAAAATGAAAATTTTGATAATTTTGAGCAAATACACGAAAATTATAAATCAGCTTATGAAATGAGAAAACAAAAAGTTGATACTCTATATAATGAAATAAAAGTAATAAAAAAATTAAAACTTTAAAGTACACTTATATATTAATCATAAATTCAATTATTTATAATTATAAAAATCGATAATTAATATAAAAAATTAATTATCGATTTTTTTTATTCTTCTAATCCAAAACTTACCCCAAGCGCATTATTTATTTTATTCATTACAAGCTCATCATCTATATGCCCTATTTTTTCTTTTAATCTACTTTTATCTATTGTTCTTATTTGCTCTGCTAAAATTACAGAATTATTTTTCAAGCCATGTGTTGTTTCTCCATCAATTTCAATATGTGTTGGAAGCTTGGTTTTGTTAGTTTGTGAAGTTATTGCTGCCGCAATTACTGTTGGACTATATTTGTTTCCTAAGTCATTTTGTATTATTAAAACAGGGCGAATTCCACCTTGCTCTGAACCTACTACTGGACTTAAATCTGCATAAAACATATCTCCTCTTTTTATTGTCATAATATTCACTCCTACTATTAGCATATTTTTAAAGTCTATATATTCGTAGATAAATTTTAAAAAATAGAAATAAATTATTAGTAGGGATTTTTAATCAATTTAAGTTTTTAATTTAATTCTACTTCATTATATTGTATGTTTATAGTTATGTTTTTGTTATTATCTTCTATAATCAATTTAGTAGGCAATCTTGTTTCTTTATTTATGTATAATATTTTATTTTCTACATACTTATTTTCATTATTATTTTTTGTTTTCATTATTATTTCTGTATCATTTTCTTCAAAATTTGCCTTATCACAATTTTTGTAATTATCTATAAATGAATTTAAATCTAATCCGTTATTTTCTAGACCTTGATAATTTTCAAAAATTGTTGCTAAATTTAAAGAAGTATTTTCAATTTTTAAATTTCCATCTTTTTTTATAATCCTAACTCCTTGAATATTTGCTGGTTCTATTACCTCTTGTATATTTCCATTTTCTGTATTATATTCTTGATTTAAAATATATTTATTTTTGTTTTTATTGCTATTTACTTGTACTGTTACATTTGCTTTGTATGAATTAATATTTAAAATATAATCTACGATTTCTTGACTACTCATATTGTTTCCAAATTTAGAATTTTTAATCATATTTTTATAAATAAATACTCCTATAATTATCATTAAAATAATTATTAATAAAATAAATATTTTTTTATTAATTCTCATAAATTTTATTCTCCTTTTCAAAAATTTAAAATAGCCTTTTTATTAAATTAATAAAAGCATATCTTTTACATTTTTATTCAGGAAATTAAATTTATATACATTAATTTTCTATTAATTCTTTTGCTTGCACACATCTTCTATAATTAGGTTCATTTTCTACACAGGTTATTAAAGTTATTTTATTTTCTTCTGATTTTTCTAAATAACTCCAATCCGAACTTTCTATTATCTCTATTGTATCTACAATATAAGTCTTTTTAAAATCTTTATATGTGTATATAATTTTGTCGTCCATTTTTAATTTTTTTAAGTCTTTAAAATAATTAATTTCATAACCTCTATTATGTGCAGCCAATCCTATATTACCATTTTGCAAATTTGTATCTGTAAAATGACCTACTTTTGTATTCAAAATCTCCAAATTTGTGCCCTCTTCTATAGGAGCAATTAAGTTAATTGCTGGAATCTCTATGTACCATTCCCCTAACTTTTCCACTGATTTTTGTGTATCTTTTTTATCATCTTTATGTTCTTCTAAGGTTGATATTACCTCTTGAACTTTGTTTAATGGATTTTTATTTTTTTCGAAAAACAAAAAATTTAAAATTGAAAAAATTATAATTGCAATAATTAAACTAATGATATTTATATTTTTATTTGTGTATAACATAAATTAAAAATATATTGAAATAAACCTATATAATAATATCATAATTTACATAATTTGTAAAGAAAAATATTTCGACATAAATCGACAATTTTCTAGCCTATCCAATTTTGCAAATATTTATTTCATATAAAAAAATTACTGCATAATAATACAGTAATTTTTTATATTTAAAAATATTTTTTTAATTCTTCAACTACTTCAAATAATTTCATTCCATTTGAAGCTTTAAATAAAATTACATCTTGAGGATTAATATAATCTTTTAATTTTTTTAATAATTGTTCTTTATCATCAAAATGATAAATATTTTCTTTATCAAACCCAAATTTTTGTGCTTCTTCTGCTATAAAAATTGCATCTTTTCCGATTAAAAATAATGTATCTATATTATTTTCAAACACTACTTTCCCTACATCTCTATGTAGTTTTTCAGAAAATTCTCCTAGCTCAAACATATCGCCTAATACTGCTATTCTTCTTTTGGCTGTCATATTTTTCAAACTTAAAATTGAAGCTTTCATAGATTCATAACTTGCATTGTAACTATCATTTATAAAAATTATATTATTTTTTAAATGATTTATTTCCATCCTTTTCGCAGTTAATTTAAAACTTTTAATTCCATTAATTATTTGTTCATTATTTAAATTTAATAATTTCCCAACAGCTGTCGCACATAAAGCATTTAATATAAAATGTTCTCCTCCAACAGGTACAGATATATTTATTTTTTCGTTTTTATTTTCACATATAAAATTACTACTATTTTCATTTAACTTAATATCTGTAGCTTGAAATTCACTTTTTTCTTTTATTCCATATGTATGTACTTCTATATTTTCTTTATTTTCTAAATTCCATTTATTTAATAAATCATTATCATTATTTATTACTAATAATTTATTTTTCATACCTTCTAAAATTTCTAGTTTTGCTTTTAAAATATTTTCGCGTGAACCTAAATTTCCAATATGTGATGTTCCAATGTTTGTTATTACTGCTATATCAGGTTGTGCAATTTTTGTTAAATAACTAATTTCATTAAAATGATTCATTCCCATTTCAATTACTAAAACTTCTTCATCTTTTAATCTTAATATTGTAAAAGGAAGCCCTATGTTATTGTTATTATTTCCTTCGGTTTTTAAAGTTTTATATTTTTGAGAAACAACATTTGCAATAACATCTTTTGTGCTTGTTTTACCTACGCTTCCTGTAACTCCAATTACTTTTATTTTATCTTTATATAATTCTCTTTTAAATGTAGCCATTTGCCCTAATGCAATAATTGTATCTTCAACTTGAATTATATTTTTATTTTGATTATTATATTTTTCTATATCTTCCTTTGGTAAATTTATTTTATTTATTATAACTGTATCTGCACCTTTATCAAAAGCTTCTTTATAAAATAAATTACCATCAAAATTTTCTCCTTTTATAGCAATATATGTATCACCTTTTTTTATTTGTCTTGTATCTTTAGAAAAACTTTCGCATATTGTATTTTTATTTCCTATTATTAATTTTCCATTTGTAGAGTTTAATATATCTTCTATTTTTAAATCCATATTCTTCCTCCTATTTTTTATATTATATTATTAAAATATTAAAAATACAATATTTTTGTGCAGTTTTTAAATAAAGAGTAAAAAAGAGAAAGAACTGCAATAATTATTACAATTCTTTCTTTTTTCCATTTTTAATGGTAATTGCTTAAAATCAATTTTTTATAAACATCCGAAAATAAAAATAACTATTCTACACTTCTATTTGCTATTTCAATAGCTTTACTTACTATATTTCCACATGTTTTAGAAGATACATTTGCCCAGCTTCCTCCGTCTTGTTTTACCTGATCATATACGCCTAATTCTTTTGCAATTTCCTCTTTTAAATTCTCAGACATTAACTTACTATTCCTAGACATTTTTTAATCCCCCTTTATAGATAAAATTAAAAGAAAATTTATCTATAAAAATATTATTTACTTTTTTTTATTTAATATTAAAAAATATTTTGGATATATAGGAAAAATTTATCAATCATTACATAGTTAATGTTCCATTTGGAGTATTATAAACTACCAATATATCTTCTTCAATTCCTGTTTTAGCATTTACATAAACTAAAAAATCAGTATCTTCTACTTTTCCCTTAAACTCATAGCATAATATTTCAGTTTGGTATTCCGTAGGGATTATTGCTAATCCTTCACTTTGAATATTTAAATTTTTACTCAATTTTTCTTTTGCCTTTTCTATAGAAATTACATCTTTAGATATTGTTCTTTCAGTATGATTATTCAAATAACCTGTTGTTTCAAATCCCATTATTTCTAAATTATCTAATGCTACTTTTACTTTTATTAAATCAGGATATATAACTACATCATCTTGAAAATAAGCAAAATTTATTGTTACTATTCCATTTTCATTTAAATAATAAGTTTCCTTCATGTTAGGGAATCCTTGGCTATTTAAAAATTCTATTGCTTTATTTTTTGCTTCTTCATAACTTACTTTTTCTTCTTGTATTTCTCTATTGCAGTTACTATACACAATATGTCCACCTCTTTTTGAAATTGAAATAGATATATTATCTTCATTATTTGTTTTTACATTAAAATTATATGCTATTATTGAAGAATTTTGTGTTTCTCCTGTACTTGAAATTTCTGTTATATTTTCCTCTCCAAGAAAACTTTTGATTTTATTTTTTGCATCTTCTTCAGATATTTCGTCTCCTGTAATTCCTTTTGGATTTGCATTTGTTAAATGTTCAGAAAATGCTCCATCATATATTAATCCTGAGTATTCATGAAAATTCTCTTCTAGTGAATTAAATACATCCATATTTGTACTTACTGCTTGCGCAAATTGATCATCTTCTTTAGCTGTTAAGTCATTCCATGTAATTGTACCTTTTTCCAAATCTGTATTTAATTGATTTAAAACATTTTCTAATTCTATACTATATGAGTGTAAATCTTGTAAATTTTTTATTTCTTCTTCAGTTAAATCTTCGCCTTTTATATTTTTTCTAGACAAAGAATAACTGTAATCACTAACCTGATTTAAAAATTTTTCTGTTTTTTCTAATTCTTGACTCTCTATTGGTAGTCTTGCTAAATATGTTTGCGCAAGATTAGCTTCTCTCCATAAATAAGTTAAAGTTTCAGCTCCATAACTACTACTTTTAGATATTGTAGCTTTTGCAAGATATGTTTCAACATTTTGTACATAATTTAATAATTCATAAAAATTATTATTATATAAATTTTCACTAACTAATTTTGTTTCAGTATTTTTTTTATACAAAAAATATCCTAAAACAGCTATAGCAACAACTAATGCTATAATTATAATCCATGTTATAATTTTTTTATTATTTTTCATAATTTATTTTCCTTCCTCTAAATATCAATTTTTATTAATAATTGATATTTCAAATTATATTCTTGTAATTTTATTTTGTATTAAATATAAAAAAATATTCCATTTTTTTAATTTTTGTGATAATATATAAGTTAATAAATACATTTTGTTTTTTGAATATTTTTTATTTTATTGAAAATCATATATAAAAAAGGATGTAGATTTTATGAAAAAAATATTAATATCTTACGCATCATACGGTGGAGGTCACTTATCTGCTGCGAAAAATTTAAAAGAATATATAGAGCAAAATTATTCTGATTGTGAAGTTCTTTTATTTGACTGCATGAAATATGTTAATCGAGTAATTGATAAAGTTTGTGGTACAACTTACTCTCAAATTACAAAAAATATACCTTGGTTTTGGGGGAAAATTTATTATCATACTCAAGATCCTATTTTTGAAAAAATATTATCTATGTCAAACAAACTCTTATGTTATAAATTAGGTAAATTACTAAAAAGAGTAAATCCTGACATCATTATTTCTACACATTTTTTTGTTGGACATATGTGCTCTATATTAAAACAAAAAGGTAAAATTACATCAAAACTTGCAACTGTTATAACAGATTATGGTGATGACCCATATAACGAATGGATTGCAGGTCACGAATATATAGATTATTTTTTTGTAGCTCATAGCGAAATAAAAAACAAATTAGTAGAAAAAGGTGTAGAACCTAAAAAAATCTTTGACACAGGTATTCCTATTTCTCAAAAATTTTTAGTTAAATATAATAAAGAAGAAATTTTAAATGAATATAATTTTTCTAAAGACAAAAAAACGATTTTATTCTTTGGTGGAGGCGAACTAGGCTTAGGGAAATCAAAAACTTTAGAAGCATTTGAAATTTTGGCTAAAAATTTTACTAATGTGCAAATTATTGCTATAGCTGGAAAAAATGAAACATTAAAAAATAATTTTGAAAAAATAGCTAATCAATTTAATAGAAATGAAAATATTAAAATTTTAGGATTTACAGATAAAGTAGCACAACTTATGTGTATTTCTGATTTGGTTATAACTAAACCTGGAGGTTTAACTTCAACGGAAAGCTTAGTTTCTAATCTACCTCTTATTGCAATAAATCCTATTCCTGGTCAAGAAGAAGAAAATGCAAAATTTTTAGAAGATAATGGAGCAGCTATTTGGATAAAAAAATCTGATGATATTTATTTTATTTTAAATATTGTATTAAACAGTGATAATAAACTTCTAGAAATGAAAAATAATATATTATCTATTGCAAAACCTAATTCTACTAAAGATATTTGTAATATACTTTTGTAAACTAATATAATACAAAAATATACACCTCTTATTATAAAAGAGGTGTATTTTCTATGTCTATTCCTAATTTTTTTATTGCAATTTTATAGTTTTTGCACGTAGTATTGCTACATTTCTCGTCTACCTTCTAGGGCTTTTGTTAGAGTAACTTCATCTGTATATTCTAAATCTCCTCCAACTGGAATTCCGTGTGCAATACGAGATACCTTAATCCCTAAAGGTTTGATTAATTTTGATAAATACATAGCAGTTGCTTCCCCTTCAACTCTTGGGTTTGTTGCAAGAATAACTTCTTTTACTTGTCCTTCCATAAGCCTTGCTAATAATTCTTTTATTTTTATATCATCAGGTCCTACTCCGTTCATTGGAGAAATAGAACCGTGTAATACATGGTAAACTCCTTTAAATTCATGTGTTCTTTCCATTGCTGCCACATCTCTTACATCTTCTACAACACATATAGAATCTTGGTTTCTTTTAGGGTTTGAACATATTGGACAAGGATCTGTATCTGTAATGTTAAAACATTTGCTACAATATTTTAAATTCTTTTTTGCTGTAACAATCGAATTTAAAAATTCATTTGTTTGTTCTTCGTTCCAATCTAAAACATGAAAAGCAAGTCTTGCTGCTGTTTTATGTCCGTATGCTTGGAAGTCGTTCGAAACTTTCTATTAATTTTTCTATAGATGGTGCATATTCTGACATTTGCTTTTTTGCATGATATATTCAATTTCAAATATATCATACACTCCTTTCTACATTTTTTATTGAACTTAAATAATAAGCGTGCATAATACACACACGCTTTATTTACTACATTAATCCTGGTATATTATATTTTCCCATAGCATCTTGACTTGCCTCATCAACTTTTCTTAAAGCTTCATTTATACATGTCAAAATTAAATCTTGTAACATTTCAACATCTTCGGGATCAACAACTTCAGGTTTTATTTTTATTTCTTTAATTGCTTTTGTTCCACTTACAGTAACCTCAATTGCTCCTCCACCACTTGAAGCTGAAAACTCTTTCTCCGCAAGTTCTTCCTGTGTTTTTGTTAAATCTGCTTGCATTTTTTTAGCTTCTTTCATTAAATTTCCTAGATTCATTCCACCGAATCCTCCCATTCCTCCTGGGAATCCTCCTCTTTTACCCATTTTATATCTCCTTGTATAAATTATTTAGGTTTTAAATAGGTAACCTATAACCTATTTTTTCTTTCAATTAAATTAAATTTAATTTTAAATCACTTTGGCTTTCAATAAATTTTTCAAATTCACTTTCGCCATCATTACTTTCTTCTTTAGTGTCAACAAATTTTATTTGCATTTCTTTCCCACAAGCCAAATGTATTGTTTCTCTTAAATTTTGCTTTGTATCTGGTCTATTTAAGAAATCTTTTGCAGCACTATTTAAACCATTTGGAAACTCTACTTGTATTGTCATATCATTAATTTCATAAGCTTTTGTTCCATTTAAAAACATGTACATATTCATCTTTTTATTATTTTTAAAATCTTCTATTAATTTAGGCCAGTAATCTTGTGTTTTCCCTTTATATTTTGGTTTTGGGATAACTTTGCTTTTCTCTTCTGTTTTTGATTTATCAAATTTTGCTCCTTTAGCTTTTCCAAAATTACCAGCTCGTAAAAAATTTTCGATATTTGTTACTCTCTTTTCTAAATCTGAATTTTGTGTATTTAAATTAGCTTCGTTTTTTGTATCACAATTTGAATTATTATTTGTATCTGCATTACTTAGTAGTTGGTCTCTATTGCATAATTTAATTAATCCTGCTTGTAAAATTATTAATTTTTGTGAAGATAATTTTATATCATTTTCTATTTGTGATAGGTCGCATATTAAGTTTATTAACTCTTGTTTAGATACTTTATTTGCTATTTTCTTTATATTTTCAATTTCTTCATTATTATACATTTCTGTTTTTAATGTTGCTTTATATAAAAGTATATCTTTTACATATTTAATAATTTCCCAAATTAAATTATTTATGTCTTTTCCGTCTTCTATAACTTCTTGAACATTGTTTAATGTTTTTTCTACATCTTTATCTACAACCGCTTCGATTATATTATTTATAAACGTTGTTTTTGGAATACCAACTAGGTCTTTTACTTTGTTTTCATCAATTTCGTCTTCGCCATCTTGGTTACATCTTTCTAAAATTGACAGAGCATCTCTCATCCCGCCTTCCGCAAGGATTGCAATTAATTCTAAGGCTTTTTTAGTGATTTTTATATTACTTTCTTTACAAACATATTCCAAATCTTTTATTATATCTTCATCTGATATTCTTTTAAAATCAAATCTTTGGCATCTTGAAAGTATTGTTGCAGGAAGTTTTTGCGGTTCAGTTGTTGCTAGAATAAATTTTACATGTTCAGGTGGTTCTTCTAATGTTTTTAATAATGCATTAAAAGCACCTATTGATAACATATGAACCTCATCTATTATATATACTCTATATTTTGCTTTTGTTGGTAAAAAATTTACCGCTTCTCTTATACTTCTTACATCTTCAACACTATTGTTTGAAGCTGCATCCATTTCTATTATATCTGTTAAAGAGCCGGTCTAATGCACCTTTACATATTTCGCACTCATTGCAAGGCTCCCCGTCCTTAGGGTTTAAGCAATTTACTGCTCTTGCTAAAATTTTTGCAGTTGATGTTTTTCCTGTTCCTCTACCACCATTGAATAAATACGCATGTCCTACTCTACCTGATATAAGCTGATTTTTTAATGTTTTTTTAATATGTTCTTGTCCTACAATTTCTGAAAATTTTGTAGGTCTAAATTTTCTATAAAGAGCTGTATACCCCAATTTTTACACCTCCTTAAATTTTAAAAATGGTGTGAAACCAAATTCTTCTATGGAAAGCACTCCACATAAAAGTATCTACTTATTGCTGCTTCCTTCCGGACCTGACAAGGTTCATAGGCTTTTATTGGTTTGCCCTCCATACAAGAATTTAAATCTCATACCATTTTAGATTATATAACTTATTTTGCTTTTTGGCAAGTATTTTAATTAATTTTCTATCCTCTTAAATACTATTTCTTCTAAATCTACATATTCTTTTCCAACAGTACCATTTTCTACAATAGTATCATTTGGAATTTTAATTGCTATATTTTCAGCCTTAAATACTTTTCCTGAATCTAAGGTAATTGTTATATCAAATGAAACTTTTGCATTTATAGTAGCTTCATCTATATTGGCCTTTTTTAATAATTCATTATGATTTATTACTTCAGCTTCATCATTTGATACATAATTGCCAATATTATTTATAGCACATCTAAAATTAAGTACTCCTCCTTGATTTGATATTTGTGAATTTTTTGTATCTGTAGTATTTGAGCCATTAAATTCTAATTTGTCTGCTATATTTTCATCAACATTTTCAAATATTACGGTATCTTTTTCAGATTGTTTGTATATTTTTACTTCTCCTACTGTTGGATTTTCTATTGTTTGAAAATTATCTATTTTAACAGAAGAAATTGTCTCCTGTTTTGTGTATTCATTATTTTTTTCCACATAAATGTATATATCATTATTTAACATTATGTTTTTATTCCATTTATACTCTTGACTTTCCACATTTTTTCCATCAGTTGAGGATATTATTGAAATTTTTGAAACTTTAAATGGCATATTTGTCTCGCCTTTTACATCATAATTTAGAATAAACATCATTGCAATAAATATAATTGCTACTATTATTACACATATAATACAAATATGAAGAACTTTTCTACTAAATCTTTGAACTGCCATTTTCCACCTCTTTTTCTTTAACTTTTGATTCTCTAAGTTTTACAAAAAAATCTTGTAATAAATTTTTACATTTATCAGCTAATATTCCTTTTTCAAATAAAACATCATGATTAAATTTATAATCTGTAAATAAATTAAACTTAGAACCTACGGCCCCAGTTTTTTCGTCTACAGCTCCAATATATACTTTTCTTATTCTTGAATTTATTATCGCTCCTGCACACATAGGGCATGGCTCTAATGTTACATACATATCACAGTCTATTAATCTCCATGAATTTAGCTTTTTACTTGCTTTTTGTATTGCTAAAATTTCTGCATGTTTTGTTGTATCAAATTTAGTTTCCTTTTGGTTATATGCTCTAGCAATAATTTTTCCATCCTTTACAATAACTGCACCAACAGGAATTTCTAATTTTTCGTATGCTTTTTTTGCTTCTTTTATAGCTTCTTGCATATATTTTTCTTTTTCTTGCAAATCTAGTTCTCCTTAAATTTAATGGTGTTCCTAGAGGGACTCGAACCCCCATCGGTCGCTTAGGAGGCGACTGCTCTATCCTGCTGAGCTATAGAAACATAGTAGATATATTATAGCAACTTAAAGGAAAAATGTCAATAAATAAAAAAGAGGTCAAATAAAGCTTTTCCCTATATAAATCGCCTTATTTTAGTCCTCTTTTTTACTTAAAAACAAATTAACCTTTTATACAACTAATTTTTTCATAGCATCTTTTAATTCTTCCAAATCTGCTTTTGCTTTTTCCATTGTATCTGCTTTTACTCCTATATAAAGTTTGATTTTTGGTTCTGTACCTGAAGGTCTTACACAGCACCATGCATCGTTTTCAAGTGAATAATATAAAACATTTGATGTTGGAAGTCCTGTTTTTGAAGTTTCTCCTGTTATCATATTTTTTACAATATCAAGCTTAATATCTTTAAATTCTTGAACCCTATATTTCCCTATAGTTTGAGGTAAATTTTGTCTCATATTTTCCATCATTTCGTTTATTTTCTTAGCTCCTTCTGAACCTTCTAATACAATTGAAACTTGACCTTCTTGGTAATATCCATATTTTTCATAAATATTTATCATTTGATCCCATAAAGTAATTCCTTGATGTTTATAGTAACATGCTGCTTCGCAAAGACTCATTACAGCTGAAATTCCGTCTTTATCTCTTGCATAATCCGCAATTAAGCATCCATAACTTTCTTCAAAACCAAAGATATATTTTTTACCATTTTCTTTTTGTTGTTCTATTTTTATTTGTTCACCAATATATTTAAATCCTGTTAATACTTCTCTGAAGTCTAAATTATATTCTTTTGCTATAGCTTTTGCTAAATTTGATGAAACTACAGTTGAAACAAGCATTCCGTTTGTAGGTAAAATATTTTTTTCTTTCATTTGTGAAATTCTATATTCCGCAATAAGTAAAGCTGACATATTTCCTGTATAATCCATATATTCATTTGTTTTACTGTCTTTTGCATAAATTCCAAGTCTGTCTGCATCTGGGTCATTTGCTAAAACTATATCTGCGTCTACTTTTTTTGCTAAATCCAAAGCCAATTTAAATGCTTCTTTTGCTTCTGGATTAGGATAATCTACTGTTGGAAACTCTCCATCTGGTTTTTCTTGTTCTGGTACTACATATACATTTTGCATACCAATTTCACTTAATATTCTTTGTACCATTTCGTTTCCTGCTCCATGAAGTGGTGTATAAACAACTTTTAAGTTTTTGCCTTCTTCCCTAACAATTTCAGGATTTAATACATTAGATTTTAGTTGATTTATATATTTGTCATCTATTTCTTTTCCAATAACATTGTATAAACCTTTGCTTTTTGCTTCTTCTTCAGAAATTTCTTTAATTGATTTATAATCTGTAACAGCTTTAACTTCACTCATTATGTCTTTGTCTACGGGATTAATAATTTGTGAGCCATCATCCCAATATACTTTATATCCATTATATTGAGGTTTATTGTGACTTGCAGTTATCATTATTCCTGCAGTACATCCAAGTTCTCTTACGGCAAAAGAAAGCTCAGGCACTGGTCTTAAATGATCAAATATATATGTTTTTATTCCATTTGCATTTAAAACTAATGCTGTTTGTTTACTAAATTCTGGTGACATGCGTCTTGAATCATAACTTATTGCTACACCTTTGTCTTGAACTCCTCTTTTTACTATATAATTTGCTAAACCTTGTGTTGCTTTTCCTACAACATATTTATTCATCCTGTTTGTTCCGCTACCAATTATACCTCTTAATCCTGCTGTTCCAAATTCTAGTTCTTTATAAAATCTGTCTTCAATTTCTTTTTCATTATCTTTAATTTTTAAAAGTTCTTCCTTTGTTTCGTTATCAAATGCATCGCTTTCACACCATTTTTTGTACTCTTCCAAATAATTCATTTTTATCTCCTCCTTTTTATAGACTTATTATACTTTATAAAATAAAATTTATCAAGAAAATTTATTCTTTTATTACAAGTATTTAAATAAAAACCCAAATTATTATTAAAATAATTTGGGTTTTATAATTTTAGTTTAATTTATAAAAATCATTATATAATTTTCTTGCTGTTTCTGGGCTATCTACTCCACTTGCATTTTTAACTGGTGCAAATTCTTCTTCTCTTTTTACTCTTAAAATAGCCATATCGTCTACTTCTCCGAATGCATCAAATAAAAATGCTTCAAATTTATACGCATTTGGGCTATCCGGAACTACTTTATTTCCATCTTTATCTATATATGTTGCCTTTTTAAATGCTGAATGATATGGAAGTGGCTCACTTCCCATTCTTTCTATAGCAGATACATTAAATAAATTACACAATATATGAGATTCTCCATATAATAAATCTCCATTTTCATCAGTTGCTTCTGCCATTTCATCCGTAATTTCAGAATATTCTATAACACTTGGTTTACCATTTTTCTTACAAAATGCTCCAACTTTTTCATGTGGGTTTGCTTTAACAACAGACTTACCTGCTGCAGTAACATTTTTGTCTATTGCAATTCCCATAAGTACAGGGTCTACCATCTTTACTAAACAGTTATCTACTCCACCTATGAAAACCCATTCTATTCCTAATTCTTTCATTTTATCAACCATACCACTTTTTAGTAATGATTCATAAACTCCACCATGACCATCTGCGGCTTCTTTTACTAAGCCATCTTCACCTATTAAAATTTTACCTTCTGTGTCTATCATTGGAAGCTCACCTTGGATGAAGAAATATATATTTTTTTCATATCCAAAATATTTATTTTTCTTAAAAAATTCTATAGTATCAAGGTTATTTTCTCTACTTGTCATAATAAACCATGGTATTTGAACATCATATTTTTTAGATTCTTCTTTTAAATAATCACATAAAAGCTCAAATAAAGATTTATGAGAATCTAGTCCAATGTCATAAGTTCCTTTAGGTCCATTATGTCCAAGTCTTGTTCCTTGACCACCTGCCATAGTAACTGCAGCTAATTTTCCTTCTTTTATTGCCTTTTTCCCTATATCTTCGTAATATTTATAATCTTCATGTAATTTATATTTATCAATAAATCCAATAGGTTCTATTTCTGATTCTTCATGTTTTATTCCTTCTTTTGTTTTCTCATATAAACTATTTATAAGTTCATAATCAATTCTACTTAATTGTTCTAGTAATTTTTCTTGTTTTCTTTCATCTAATGAATCATAAAAATTCAAAAGGTGTTCTTGACCATATTTTTTTAGTTTGTGTTTAATTTCTTCTATATTATATTCCATATTTTATCTCCTCTCTTTATTTTGCTGTAATATAACCTATAATATAAAAATTTAACGGTATTTAATCAACTATACACCTTTTTTTTTATTTTATCAATACTTTTTTTAAATTTTTTATTTTTCTATACGTTTAGTATTTAAAATTTCATCATATTTTTCTTGTATTTTTGCTAGTTCTAAATTATTTTTACTAATATTATAACAATCTATTATTTTTATATTATCTAATTCTAAATTTTTTATATTTTTATTCATTTGTTCTATATAATTAATATCTCCATTTATTATTACTGTTGATTCTTGAACTTTTTCCTTAGTTATTTCTTCTTTTATATTATCACTCCAATTTAAATTTAGTATTTTATTCTTATCTTCATTATTAAAATTTGTTCTTTCTAATAATAATTTTACACTGTCTTTTAAATTATCTTGTGTAAATATTATAATTTTAGATTTGCTTATATTATTTTTTATATATGGCAATAATATCATTTCTAAATGAAAATTGCTAACATAAAAGCAGCAATATTTCTTTATTTTAAGCTCTTTTGTAATCATTAATCATCATCCTTTCGTTTTGGTAAATTTTACCATTATTTCAAAAATATGTCAATAATATTTCAAATAAATTTCATTGACTTTTTCCGACAAACTACAAAATGTAGTTAAAATGTATAATCTTTTTAAATCTTGTAAATAATTACATTAAAGACAATTTTTTAGTAGGACTTATTAAAAAAGTATATGTATTGTAAGCAAATTAAGAAAGGAATGAAATTTAATATGAATAATTTTATTAAAAACAGCAAAATTTTTATTTTATTAATATTTTTATTATGTTTATATATATTTATAAGTGCATATTCATATGTAACTCTTGTAGCAAATGATTTACAAGAAAGTGTTTTTAGATTACATGTAATTGCCAATAGTGATTCTAAAGAAGATCAAAATTTAAAATATGAAGTTAGAGATAATTTAATACAATATATGAACTCAATTTGTAATAATGTATCTTCCAAAGAAGCTGCTATTGAAACAGTATCAAATCATTTAAATGATTTTACAAATATAGCAAATAAAACAATTCAAGAAAATGGTTTTTCTTATGATGCTAATGTAGAAATAGGAAACTTTAATTTTCCAACTAAATCTTACGCAGATATATCTTTCCCATCTGGATATTATGATGCTTTAAAAGTAAAAATTGGCAAAGCCGAAGGTCAAAATTGGTGGTGTGTATTGTATCCTGCCCTATGCTTTGTTGATGTTACATCAGGTGTTGTTCCAGATGAATCTAAAGAAGAACTACAAGACAATTTAACATCCGAAGAATATCAATTGATATCTGAATCTAATCATCCTACCATCAATTTTAAATTTAAATTAATAGAATTTTTCACACAAAAAAATCTGATCACTGCTAAAAATCAATAAATATTTTTAAAAGTAGTTGTAAAAATATAAAGTTTATGGTATATTACTAAAAGTATAATAATTAAAAAATTAAGATATAATTTTTGGAGGGATACGATTGGAAAAATTAGTAATAACAGGTGGAACCCCTTTAAAAGGAGAGGTAACCATAAGTGGTGCAAAAAACGCAGCAGTTGCCATTTTACCTGCAACTCTATTAATAAATGGAACTTGTACAATAAACAATTTACCAAATATAAGTGATGTAAAAATATATTGTGAAATACTTGAAAAGTTAGGTGCAAAAATAACATGGCATTCTCCAAACGAAATATATATAGATACAAAAAATATTCAAACAACCGAAGCTCCTTTAGATTTAACAAGTAAATTTAGAGCTTCATACTATCTTTTAGGAAGCCTTCTTGGTAGAAAAGGTTCTGCAACAGTTGGAATGCCTGGTGGTTGCAAATTAGGTAGTAGACCTATTGATCAACATATAAAAGCATTTGAAGCACTAGGAGCACAGGTTGATATTGGGCAAGGAAAAATTGTAGCTAAAGCAAAAAAATTAAAAGGAAATTCTATATATATGGATATTTCTTCTGTTGGAGCAACAATAAATGCAATTTTAGTTAGTGTTTTAGCTGATGGCGTTACAATAATTGACAATGCAGCAAAAGAACCTCATATAGTTGATTTAGCAAACTTTTTAAATACAATGGGGGCAAACATCAAAGGTGCAGGAACAGATACAATAAAAGTAACTGGTGTAAAAGAACTTGTTGGAAATGCTGTATATTCAGTTGTTCCTGATCAAATTGAAGCTGGAACATTTATGGTCGCAGCAGTTGCATCAAAAGGTGATATTTTGTTAAAAAATTGTATAACAAAACACTTAGAAGCAATTACAGCAAAAATATGTGAAGTTGGTGGAACCGTAAGGGATTACGGCGATTGTATACGTGTATCTTGTAATAAAAGACCTACAAAAGCAACAATAAAAACCCTTCCATACCCTGGTTTTCCTACAGATATGCAGTCTCAAATGGGTGTTATTTTATCAATAGCAGAAGGTACAAGCATTATAAACGAAAGTATTTGGGAATCTCGTTTTCAATATACAGAAGAACTAAACAAAATGGGTGCTAAAATAACTTCTCAAGGTAAAACCGCATTTTTTGAAGGTGTTAAAGAATTAAAAGGTGCACCAGTTTTTGCATCTGATTTACGTGCCGGCGCAGCTTTAATTGTTGCAGGTATTGTAGCTAAAGGTACAACTGAAATTTACAATATAAAATATATTGATAGAGGTTATGAAAACATAGAAGAAAAATTCCGTAGTTTAGGTGCTAAAATAACTAGAATACAAGAGGATTAAGGTGAAATACATATGTTAAATTTTTGTAGTTTATATAGTGGTAGTAGTGGAAATTGTTCATTTGTAGAAACAGAAAATACAAAGCTTATAATAGATAGTGGTGTTAGTTTAAAGAAAGTAACAGAAGGCTGTGAATCTTTAGATATTTCTCTTTATAATATAGATGGTATTCTTGTAACACATGAACATAGTGACCATATTCAAAGCCTTGGAAATTTATCTAAGAAATATAATATACCTGTTTATGCAACATCTAAAACATTTGATGCTATGCCAAATCAAACTGAAAAAATATCTGATGAAAACAAAAACAGTATTAATATAAATGAAAAATTTAATATAGGTGATATAGAAATCTTACCTTTTTCAATTCCTCATGATGCCGCAAACCCTTGCGGATATACTCTTTTTGCAGATAACAAAAAAATCAGTATTGCAACAGATATTGGCCACATAAATAGCAATATTATAAAACATATTGATGGTAGTGAATTTATACTTTTAGAATCTAATTATGATCCTGAAGTATTAAAATGCACAAAATATCCATTTAAGTTAAAAAGTAGAATTGCAGGTCCTACAGGACATTTATCAAATCAAGTTGCTGGCGAAACAATAAGTTATTTAATAAAATCAGGTTTAAAAAATGCAGTTTTAGGTCATTTAAGTAAAGAAAGTAATTTTCCAGCACTTGCTTATCAAACAGTAGTCCAAGAATTAATATCTAGTGGAGTTAATTTTAGTAATTTTAATCTTTCTGTCGCAAATAGAAACTCCCCTAGTAAATTAATACATATTTAATTTATATAAATTGTAGAGAAAATAAAATTATATTTCTGTTATAATAGAAAGGATATATAATGAAAGAATAATTTAGTAATAAAAATATAATCGGTAGTGTTTTTATTACTTTTGACAATCTTTAAATATTATTTTAAGGGGCATTTATATTTTATTTTTATAATTTTTATATTATTATTTTATTTTTATTTTCTCTACAAAATTAAAAACTTTATTTTTGGAGTTCTTTTTTTATTTTTATAGAACATATAAATATAATTATTCTTTTTGTAATAATAAAAATTAGTATAAATAATATTGATTTTAAAATCATTGAAAACTTCCTTTGAAATAATTTTTACATTTCATATAATACATCTTTTTACATAATTTGTCAAGAAAAACTTTTCGACAGATTTCGACAAAATACAACAAATATTTATTTATATAACTTTTTCATGTATAATTTGGAAAAATTTAGTCGATTTTTATTGACCAAAAGCAAAAAATGTGATAATATATTACATGATAATAAGAATATTTATATAAGGAGGATCCAGATATGAAATCAACAGGTATAGTTAGAAAATTAGATGAATTAGGTAGAGTTGTAATTCCAAAAGAAATAAGAAATAAATTAGATATAGAAGAAAAAGATCCTATAGAAATATATATAGATGGAAATTCAATTGTTTTGAAAAAATTTGAATTAGGTTGTATTTTTTGCAATAACTCAAAAGATTTAAATACATTTAAAGATAAATTAATTTGCAAAAAATGTTTAGAGAAAATTTCTAATTTAAATACCGAAGAAAATTAAAACATAAATAGATAATAATTTAAAAAAAATATTAAAAAATAAGAAGTCAAAATATAAATATTTGACCTCTTATTTTTTATTTTATAAAATATTGATATATCTCGTTTTTACTTACTCCCCTATCTTTTGCAATTTTTTTAATTATTTCCTTTTTATCTATTCCTTGTTTTTCATAAAAATTATAATGTTCTTCTAAGCTTAAATTATTTAAAACATTTTCTTTTTCTTTTTTTTCAGTACCTTCAATTAATAAAATCATTTCCCCTTTTAAGTTTTCACTTTTTTCTATTATTTTTTCTATACTTCCTCTTATAAATTCTTCATGAATTTTTGTTAATTCTCTTGCTAATACTATTTTTCTTTCATCTACAATTTCTTTTAAATCTTTTAATGTATCTTTTATTTTGTGTGGAGCTTCATATATTATAGATGTTTTTGTTTCATTTTTTATTTCTTCTAATTTTTCTTTTCTCAATTTTTTATTTAATGGCAAAAAACCATAAAAAGTAAATTCTGCTGTATTTAAACCTGAGACAATTAATGCATTAATTGCTGCACATGCACCTGGCACAGGTATTACTTCTATATTTTCTTCTATTGCTTTTTTTACAATTACTTCTCCCGGGTCAGAAATTCCTGGCGTGCCCGCATCAGAAACTATTGCTATATTTTGTCCATCTTTTAATTTATTAATTAATACTTCTTCTTTTTGTTCTTCATTGTGTCTATGGTTGCTAATTAATGGTTTTTTTATTTCAAAATGATTTAATAATTTTAATGTATTTCTTGTATCTTCTGCAGCAATTAAATCTACTTCTTTTAAAATTTTTAATGCTCTTAAAGTGATATCTTCTAAATTACCTATTGGTGTTGCCACTAAATATAATTTTCCACTCATTTATTTTCCCCCAATATTTATATTAATTTTTTTATTTTAATTATTATTTATTTATTATTTTATTATTTTATTATTTTATTTTATTATTTTATTTTATTTTATTATTTTATTTTATTATTTTATTTTATTATTTTATTTTATGATTTTATTATTTATTTATTTATTTTATTTATTTATTTTATTTATTTTATTTATTTTATTTATTTATTTTATTTATTTATTATTTATTTATTTTATTTATTTATTTTATTTATTATTTATTTTATTTATTATTTATTTATTTATTTATTTTATTTATTATTTATTTATTATTTTATTTATTTATTTATTTTATTTATTATTTTATTTTATTATTTATTATTTTATTTTATTATTTATTATTAATTATTTATTTTTTATTATATATTTTTAAAATTTCTTCTGTATAATTTCCATCTTCATTATAAATATATAAATTATTTTCATATTGTAAAAAAGGTTTTGCATTTTTTATTCCTTTAATTAAAATTAAATTTGCGTTTTTATTTTTATTTGGATATACAAATCTAATTTTTTTAGGTTCTATTTTTTTACTTCTCATTAAATAAAAAATATCTACTAATCTATCTGGTCTATGTACCATATAAAATTCACCTAAATCCTTTAGCAAATAAGACGCAACATCTATAAAATCATCTAGGGACGCAGTCGTTTCGTGTCTTGAAATTATCTTACTTTCTTGTTCATTTTTTAGCCCCGAATTAAGCTTTTTATATGGTGGATTTGTTATAATAACATCAAAATTTCCTTTTTTATATCTTTCTTTTAAGTCTAAAATATTTGTATTTAAAATGGTTATTCTATCCTCTAATTTATTGAGTTTTATACTTCTTTCAGCCATCTCGGCAACATCATTTTGTACTTCAATACCTACAAATGTTGTATTTTTTGTTTTACTAGATAGCAAAATTGGTAGTACACCTGTGCCAGTACCAAGGTCAATTACACTTGAATTTGCTCTTATTGTTTTAGCAAAGTCAGTAAGAAGAACACTATCAATTCCAAAACAAAATCCATTTTTATTTTGTATAATTTTTAAATTATCTAATTCTAAATCATCAATTCTTTCATTTTCTTTTAAAAATTTTTCCATATAAATCAGTCACCTTTTTTGCAAAAATATTGTAATCACTAAATACACACTTTACATATTATATAATAAAAAAGGAGTTTTTTCAATGAATAATTTAATTTTTAGTAATAATAAAGAAAACATACAAGAAAATCGTTCTTCAAATAATTCACAAAATAAAAAAAAATTTAATTTTAAACAAATGAAAAATAATACTTGTCGATCATTATATGAGGTTGAATATTTTTTAAATAATTTTCATAAATTTACCAATTACATTAAACTTTATAAAATTTTAAAATAAAGTTCTAAAAAGGACAACATAAAAATAATATTTACAAAAGAAAAAATAGGAGGAATATTTATGAAAAACAAAAAAATATTTTTTATGTTATTTTTGGTTTTAATTATTATTTTAATAATTCTTTTTTTTATAATTAAAAGTTTTAATAGTAAAACTACATCTGATGAAAATATGCCACTTTCAGATTACACACCAGAGGAAGAAATAAGTTCTAAACAGCTTAGGGAGACTGTTATTACATTATATTTTCCAGACACAAATAATGAGCTAAAAAGTGAAGGTAAACTTATCGATTCTTTAGATCTTGTAAATAATCCTTATCAAAAAATAATAGAATTATTGCTTGAAGGACCTCAAAGTGAAAACTTATTTAAAGCATTTCCGGAAAATACAAAGATTATTGATGTTAAACTACAAAATAATTGTGCTATTTTAAATTTTTCAGAAGAGCTTTTAAATTATGAAGATGAAAACCAAAAATATAACATTATAAATTCGTTGTTAAATACTTTAACTGAGTTAAATGAAGTAAATTCTATACAAATACTTGTAAATAATGACTTACCTAAAGACTTTGAAACAGAATATACCCTAAAAAATCCATTGACAAAGTCCGAATAATATTGTACTATAAAGGTATGTAGAATTCTTATAAAAGAACCAATAGAAAATATAAAACATATAATATTTAGGGGTAAAAAAATGATTATAGAAGAAGAAAAAAAATTAGAAATTGTTGATGATAATCAAAATTCTGAAAACACTTCTACGTCTGATTTTAAAACAATACCCAACACAATGTTATCACATTCACATTGTATAAAAATAGTTTGTGCATTTATTATAATTTTTCTAATTTTAATGCTTATTATTTTAGGGGTATTTACATTTTATAATTATAAAAATAAATCTATCATATCTAATGGTATTTATATAAACAGCGTAGATGTTTCTCATTTAACAAAAGAAGATGCCAAACAAAAACTTGAAAATTATTATAATGAACAATTTGCTAATGATATAACTTTAGCACATAATGATTATACTACATACATAAAAACTTCAGAAATTAATCTTTCGGTCGATATTGATTCTGCTGTAAATTATGCATTTAGCTTTGGAAAAGATAGTAATATCTTTAAAGATAATTTTCAAATATTTAGTGCTATGATAAATGGTGTAAATATAATGCCTACAGTTAGTTATGATGAAAAAACTTTAAATGATATTTTAAATACTGCAGCTTCTGAACTTCCTGATGCCGTAGTTCAAAGTGGATACTATATGGAAAATAATAATTTAATTATAACAAAAGGATCTGATGGAGTTGTAATAGATGTAGCGTCTACTTCCGAAAAAATCAAGCAAAAACTTTCTAATTTAACTAACTTAAATGAACCAATAGAAATTGACACAATTAGTAAATCTCCAGATAAAATTGATTTAGATAAAATATATGGTGAAATTCACAAAGATGCTAAGGATGCTTACTTTACCACAGAACCACATGTCGTTTATCCATCTGAGGATGGTTTAGACTTTAAGATGTCTCTAGATGAAGCAAAAAAACTTCTTGAAACATCTGAAAAGGAGTGTACAATTCCATTAAAAGTTGTTCATCCAAATGTTACTACTAATATGATAGGTGATGAAGCATTTCCTGATTTACTTGCAACTTTTTCAACAAAATATGCAACTTCTAACAAAGATAGAACTACCAATTTAAGACTTGCTGCAAATAAAATAAATGGATATGTTTTACTTCCTGGGGAAACTTTTTCATACAATAGTGTAGTTGGAGAAAGAACAATCTCTGCAGGATATAAAGAAGCCTCTATTTACGAAAATGGTGAAGTTGTTCAAGGTCTTGGTGGTGGAATTTGCCAAATTTCTACAACATTGTTTAATGCTGCATTGTTCTCTAATTTAGAAATTGTTGAACTTTACAATCACCAATTTGTACCATCTTATGTTACTGCAGGGCGTGATGCAACTGTTGTTTATGGTGTAAAGGATTTTAAATTTAAAAACACAAGAAATTATGCAATTAAAATAACATGCTCTGTTGAAAAAGGTCGTGCAACTTTTAATATAAAAGGACTTAAACAAGATAATGAATATGACGTAGATGTCTACGCAAATATAACAAGTAAAACTTCTTCATATATAAAATCTACAACATATCGTAGACTAAAACAAAATGGTAAAACTGTAAAAACAGAAAAAATAATGAATGCAACATATAAAACACATTAAAAGGCATATTTAAACTATTTGAAACCCTTAAAAATAGTTTAAATATGCCACTTTTTTAATTTGACAAAATCATCAAAATCATATAAAATTAAATAGATTTAAGAATTTACATAAAGGAGCGCGTATGCTATGGAACAGAATATTTTACATGTAGGGTTAGACGTTGGTTCTACAACAGTTAAAATAGTAGTAATGGACGAAAATAAAAATATAATATATAAAGATTATAGAAGACATTTTTCTGATACCAAAAATACAGTTTGTACAATGTTAAATGAATTAAATGAAATGTATGTAGGTTCAAAATTCACTTTAGCCCTTACGGGGTCAGGAGCTATGTCATCTGCTAAATTTTTAGGTGTAAACTTTATTCAAGAGGTTGTAGCTTGTAAAAGAGCAGTTGAAAATTATATTCCTGAAACAGATATTGTTATAGAACTTGGTGGAGAAGATGCAAAAATAATATATTTTGATAAATCTATAGAACAAAGAATGAACGGTACTTGCGCTGGTGGAACAGGTGCTTTTATTGACCAAATGGCATCTTTACTTCATACTGATACAGCAGGATTAAATGAACTTGCAAAAAATCATAAAATAATATATCCAATAGCTTCTAGATGCGGTGTTTTTGCTAAAACTGATATTCAACCTTTAATAAATGAAGGTGCAGCCAAAGAAGATATTGCAGCATCTATATTTCAAGCTGTTGTAAATCAAACAATTTCAGGTTTAGCTTGCGGAAGACCAATTAGAGGAAAAGTTGCATTTTTAGGAGGACCTCTTACTTATCTTCCTGAACTTAGAAATAGATTTATAGAAACTTTAAATTTAAAAGATGATGAAATAATAGTACCAGATGAAGCACATCTTTTAGTTGCAACAGGTACAGCTCTTGATTCCCTAGAAGAAACTCCTATTTCTAATAGTGAATTAGCTTTTAAAATTGAAAATTTACGTTCTTCTAAAGATACAACATCCAAACCAATAGAGCCTTTATTTACAGGTTATGAAGAATATGAAGAATTTAGAAATAGGCATAAAAAAGCAAGCGTAAATAAGCGTGAACTTTTAAATTACTCTGGAGATTGCTTTATTGGAATAGATGCAGGTTCTACAACAACTAAAATAGTTTTAATTGATAATGAAGGGTATTTACTATATTCATTATATGCAAATAATGAGGGAAATCCGCTTCAAAGTGTAATTAAAATGCTAAAAAGCTTGTATGAAATATTACCAAAAACAGCAAAATTAAGATATAGTGGTGTAACAGGTTACGGAGAGCAATTAATTCAAACAGCTTTAAACGTTGATATGGGAGAAATTGAAACTATCGCTCACTACACTGCTGCTAAAAATTTTGAACCAGATGTAACAAGTATAGTAGACATTGGTGGTCAAGACATGAAATATATTCGTCTAAAAGATGGAGCAATAGACAGTATAATGCTTAATGAAGCTTGTTCATCAGGATGTGGATCATTTATAGAAACTTTTAGTCAAAGTTTAAATTTGGAAATATCTGAATTTGTAAGACAAGCAATAGATGCAAAAAGACCCGTAGACTTAGGTTCAAGATGTACGGTATTTATGAATTCTAAAATTAAACAAGCACAAAAAGAAGGTTATTCCGTAGGAGATATTTCAAGTGGACTTTCTTATTCTGTAATAAAAAATGCACTTCAAAAAGTTATGAAAATTAGAGATTTTAATACACTTGGAGAAAAAATAGTAGTACAAGGTGGAACTTTCTACAATGATGCGGTTTTAAGAGCTTTCGAAAAAATAGTTGGTAAAAATGTAATAAGGCCAGATATAGCAGGTTTAATGGGTGCTTATGGTATGGCTTTACTTGCAAAAGAACAATATGAAACAAATTTAGATATGGAGTATTATTCTACAATTACTAAAAAAGAAGATTTAGATAAATTAGATATAAAAATAAATCATACAAGATGTAACGGATGTGAAAATCACTGTAAACTTACAATAAATATTTTTAGTAATGGAAAACGCTACATATCAGGAAACCGCTGTGAAAAAGGAGCTGGAGTTATTTCTGAAAAGAAAAAACTTCCTAATTTAGTTAAATATAAATATGAAAGAATATTTGATTACAAGCCAATAGAAGCTCAATATGCAACTCGTGGAACTATTGGTATCCCTAGGGTTTTAAATATGTATGAGGATTATCCTTTTTGGTTTACTTTCTTCACTAATTTAGGATTTAGAGTTATAATTTCAGAAAAAAGTACTCGTAAAACTTATGAAAAAGGTATGGAATCAATGCCATCTGAGTCAGTTTGCTACCCTGCAAAACTTTCTCATGGACATATAGAAAATTTAATAGAACAAGGAATAAAGACAATTTTTTATCCATGTATGCCATTTTCAAGAAAAGAATATGAAAAAGCAGATAATAAATTTAACTGTCCAATAGTTATTTCATATTCAGAAGTTCTTAAAAATAATGTTGAAAATATGAAAAAAGAAAATATTAAATTTATCAATCCATTTTTACCTTTTGATGTACCTAATTTAGTAAAAAAGGTATTAGAACTTAATGAATTTAAAGAATATAAATTTACAAAAGAGGAATTAACTGATGCAGCAAAAAAAGCTGAGTTAGAATATAAAAAATGTAAAAAAGACATACAAGACAAAGGATTAGAAACAGTAAGATACCTAAAAGAAAATAATTTAAAAGGAATTGTTTTAGCAGGTCGTCCATATCACATTGACCCAGAAATTAACCATGGAATTGATACATTAATTACATCTCTTGGATTAGCTGTTCTTACAGAAGATAGTATTTCCAACCAAGTAGATATAAAAAGACCTATTAGGGTTGTTGACCAATGGACTTTCCACTCTAGATTATATGCAGCCGCAACTTTTGTTGGTCAAAATGATAATTTAGAGCTTGTACAATTAAATTCATTTGGTTGTGGTGTTGATGCAGTAACCACTGACCAAGTTGAAGAAATTTTAAAAAGCTATAATAAAATGTATACTTTAATAAAAATAGATGAAGTAAATAACTTAGGTGCTGTAAAAATTCGTATTCGTTCACTTTTAGCTAGTATGAAAAAACGTAATCAGGAAAAATTAGATGGACATTATGAAATTAATAAAAAGATTTTTACAAAAGATATGAGAAAAAATTACACCATATTAGTCCCAATGATGATTCCAATTCACTTCGAGCTATTAGAGCCTGCCGTAAGAGCTTGCGGATATAATGCTGTTCTTTTAAGAGATTGTACTCAAAAGACAGTTGAAACAGGACTAAAATATGTTAATAATGATGCATGTTATCCATCAATACTTGTTACAGGACAAATGATTGAAGCATTAGAATCCGGAAAATATGATGTAAATAATACTGCTTTAATTATATCTCAAACAGGTGGTGGATGTAGGGCTACAAACTATATAGGATTTATTCGTAAAGCATTAAAAGATGCAGGATTTGAACAAGTCCCTGTAATTTCCTTAAATGTTGCAGGACTTGAAAAAATGCCAGGATTTAAACTTACACCAAAACTTATAGATAAGCTTGTAAAAGCTGTACTTCTTGGAGATTTATTACAAAAAATGCTACATAAAAATCGCGCATATGAAGTACATAAGGGTGAAACTGATAAATTATTTAATACTTGGATGGAAAAATCTAAAAAATTACTTACAAACTGTACAAATAAAGAATTTAAACAAGCAATTTATGATATGGTGGATGATTTTGAAAAAATAGAATTAGATATGTCTATAGCAAAACCTAGGGTTGGTATTGTTGGAGAAATATTAATTAAATATCACCCATTTGGAAATAATTATGTTGTAGATTTATTAGAAAAAGAAGGTGCAGAAGTCGTTTTACCTGATTTTATGGGATTTATTAAATATATGGCAACTAACAAAATAACATTTAATGCTTTATTAAATAGTAACAAAATATCAGCTACACTTAGTAAAATTGCATTAAATTTAATAAATTTAATGGAAAAAGATACAAAAGAAGCACTTTCTAAATCTAAGAAAAATTATTTACCACCATGTGATATATATCATTTAGAAAGTAATGTAAAAGATATTTTATCTATCGGAAATCAAACAGGAGAAGGTTGGTTTTTAACTGCTGAAATGATTGAATATATTGAAAATGATATTCCAAATATCGTTTGTGTTCAACCATTTGCATGCTTACCAAATCATGTTGTTGGAAAAGGTGTTATAAAAACTATAAGAAGTAAATTTCCATTTGCAAATATTACCCCTGTTGATTATGACCCAGGAGCTAGTGAAACTAACCAAGCAAATAGAATTAAACTTTTAATGAGTGTAGCAAAAGATAACTTAAAATTAAAACAAAATGAGAAAAAATATATTGATATTGAAAATATTGAAGAAAAAGATACAGTGTCTGAAAATAAGGTATAAAATTTAATTTTGTATTAGATTTTATACCTTGGAAAGGGTTTTTATTATTTATGAAAAATTATTATGAAATATTAGAAGTAGATAAAAATGCATCATCAGAGGTCATAGAAAAAGCATATAAAGCATTAGTAAAAAAATATCATCCTGATTTGCAACCTCCAGAAAAAAAGAAATTAGCAGAAGATAAAATTAAATTAATAAATGAAGCTTATGATACTTTATCAAATACTGAAAAAAAGAAAACCTATGATGCTAATTTAAAACAAATGCAATATGAAGAAGATATGAAAAGACAAGAGCAGTTAAAAAGAAATTACCAAAATAACACTCAAAACAATAATAATACTTATAATAGACCAAATAATGCTTATGCTAATTATCAAAATAACATTCCAAAAAGACCTATCAAAAACCCTAACCTTAATAATGTAAATACTGATAATTTTGTAAATGATATGAATAATTTATATAATGAGCAAATTAATCAGGCATATAATAATGCGATAAAAAAAGCATATCAAGATGCTTATATACAAAATTTAAAAAATATGGGATATGAAATAAAATATGAAAGAACACTTAAAGATTATTTTAAAATATTTTTATCACTTATTTTTACAATATTTTTTATAATTGTTCTTGGATTTGTTTTATGGCATATACCGTTTACAAAAAATTATTTTTTAGATTTATATCATAATAATGAGGCGATTAAAGTTATTGTTGATTTTATTCTTGATATATTTAAATAAAAAATCTTTACAGTTAATGTAAAGATTTTTTATTTAAAACTTTTTACAAAAAACCTAAATGAAAATATTATTGCTAAAATTATTAATGCAATTACAAATATTATATATAATGAAAATTCTGATATTAAGTACGGATTAAATTCAATTAAAACATAATAAAGTATAGCAATTAATGGTTTAATAAGAACACAATATAAAAATAATTTAAACCAAAATTTTAACGGTCCTTTATTACCTATAATTACACAAAAAGCATTAATCATTAATATAATTGGAAATGTCATTGTTAAACCTGCAATAAAAAGCATTCTAAGGAACAAAAGCGCTTTTAACAATAATTTAAACACTGTTACAATAAATCCACAAATTATATTAATTACATTTTTTACAGGTGCTTTATCCCACTGATATTGAGACTCAAACATTAATAGTCCTTCTATATTTGTTTTAAAATAATAATTCTTTTCAGGTGAATCGTCTTCTCCTTTTACATACACCGTAATATTATTATTTTTTTCTACATCATCTATATTAGCCATTTTTATAATAAGATCAGAAAAATTAATTATTAAATTAATTATTACTGCACTAAGGCTTAAAAGCAGTACACATTTTATCCATTGCTCAATAAATCTTTTATCTCTTAAATCTTGTTCAGGTGTTCTTTTTCTTCTCCTTCTAAATGGATTCGAAAAAGTGGTTTTATTATTATCGCCTTTTATACTTGATATTACTAATGTTACACCAAAATATATTATAAAAGAAAGCAATAATGCAAATGCAATATATAAACATATTCTATAAAAAGCTTTAACAACTGTGCAAATATATTGCCATTTCTCATTTTTATTTTTTGTGTTACCATCTAAAAAGTTTATGTCTGTTAAGTTATCTTTCCCATATAATATTTTTTCTATTGAAGTTTGTATGTATGGAAATTCCGGATTTTCTATTAATTCCTCTGCATCTATTTCAACATCATATTTTTTTGGCTCTCCATTGTCTTGTACTGTTTTAAATTCTATTGCTTCTTTTACTTCACTTATTGAAAGTGAATATACCGTAGTATTTAATAGGCATATAGCCAAAAATATACATATACTAATTGCAATTATTTTATTTAATTTTTTCAATAGCTATATGCCTCCTTTTTTAATATTCATAATTAATTTCATCATTAACAAAGAAAAATTTATAGTTCATTACTGCTTCTACTTTAAATATATAATAATTATTAAAGTTGTCTTTACAAATATATTGCGTATAATTATCAAAGCTTTCAACTTTATATTCTTTTAATTGTACATTTTCCAATGTAGCTATGTGTTGTTTAAGATAACTATCAAAATTATTATAATTTGTAAATACTTTGTTTTTATAATCATTATCTAGTAAATTATAAGCTTCTAATGAATCCGTTTTTAATTTTTCTATACAATTTTTATAATATCTTTTAGCCATTTCTTCTAATGAAATATCTGACATAGAATAAGTGTTATTTTCATTTTTTTCTATAGTATTTTCTTGTACATTTATATCTTTAATATTTTCCATATTAATATTATATTTATTTATATACTCATTTAAAGAAATTGCAAATGTATTATTATTTATATCAATTGTAACCATATAACTATATTCTTTATTTGCCATTTTTCCAAAAACAATAAAAATTTGTAAATTATTTTCTATCACAGAATTATACATTTTTGTTATTTGATATTCATTATTAGCTAAACCTTCTACTTTTTCTTTTAAATTATTCTCATTAATATTAAATTCTGTAATATATTTGTTGCTTAACATTTCCATTACACTAGTGGAATTTCCTGTTAATAAAAAATCTTTTATGTTATTATTAAATTTATTTAAAATATCAACCACAGAATAATATTCTGCATTATATTTTACTTCTTCAAAATTATGGTTAAGTATAATATTTATATCACCTATTGCTTCTTCTCCAGAAGGCTCACCAGAATCACTTAAAATCTCAGAATCAATATAATTATTTGCTTCACTTAAATTTTCTTCATCTTTATTTTGATTAGTATTTGTATCAATTTTTTTATGCAAAATTATCCCTAAAACAGTGCAAATAATAACTAGTAAAATGCTTAATATAATAATTACTATCTTTAAATTTCGCATCATAACCTCCTGAATAATTATTGACTAACTCTAAGAGCAAAACTAAATGTATTGGATATTCCTGCCATACCTCTATTGGAATATTCTGATCTTATAGCATCTGTGGAACCTGCGTTAAAAGAATGTCCTTCTCCTGCATATATTTCAACGTGTTTATATTTTACTAATATATCTCCTGGTTCTAAAGCATTCCAATCTGTTATTTTTTTCCATTTATATTGATCATACTTACTATAATCTCCTCCATAAAAGAAATCAGATGACTGTCTTCCAACTTTTATTCCAGATTCAAATAATACCCAAGATACAAATGTACTACAATCTATACATCTAATATCTTTATAAAATGTACTTACTGTTTTATCATCTAAACTCTTTCCAAATACACTAGTTCCATCACATTCACATGTATTAGTATATCCATTGCTAACATTGTGAGTACAAGAATATGCATATTGGTTTTCTTTTATATACTGATGTATTCGTTTAGCATTTTCGACAATACTTCCACTGGCAGATATTCCATACCCACCATTACCGATACTCGCACTACTATCTTCGTCTCCTCCCCAGAACTTATACATAACTGATGCTTGTTCTTCATCATTATCACTATTTTCAAAAATTGTCTCAAGCCCAATCCATACTTGTCTAAGTATAGATCCTACTCCTCCCATAGCAGTATTAGATTCACTCTCTACTGATGCAAATGAGGCTATTGTATTAAAACTAAAAATAACTATCATTATTAATATAAAACATATTTTTATTTTTTTACTTTTTATTAGTTTCAATATAAATCACCTCTAATCTTTATCTTTTTATTCAACAACAACTGCTATATTAAAGTTTGCATTTTCATCTAGTAAAGTTACTGCTATATTTAATGTTTTAGCTTCACTGTTTGAATTATTTGCATCTGTTACTTTTAAACTGTATTGATATACATTATCTGATACAGAAAAATTTTCACCATATTCATAAGCATTTTCACTATATAAATTGTTTTGTATAAAATTTATAAAATCATTTATAGTTGGATAATAATTATTTTTTTGTATTTGTAATAAGTTGCTATATGCAAACTCATAATTTTTGTCATTAATAGCTCTCATAAATCTTTCGATACAATATCTTGCTTGCACACTTGTAAAGTTATTTTCATACATTTGTTTATATTGTGGTAATACTAAAGTATAATTGTCCAACATTAAAGTATAAGATGTTAAATTTTTAACATAGAAAACATAGTGATTATTGTTATGCGAAATTCCTGTATACACTATTTTTTCATCATATATATTTGAATTATATTTTAATAACCTATCTAAATATAATTCCGTTTTTTTACTATCTACATATTGTTTAAACATATCAAAAGTTTTAAAGCGTGCGTTTTTATATTCAACATCTAGAGTATTGTATAAATGTTCTAAATCCAATAACAAATCAAATTTACATTTTTTATATAATTCCTTTATACAAGCTCTATCATCAGCATCAATGTCGTCTTCATTATATACATTAATTGTCGTTTTTTCTATATCTTCTATATTGTTTATATTTACTTTATCATCTTGTTTTAAATTTAAATAGTTATTTCTTTTTAAATATTCATTTGGATATACTGAAAATGTTTTATTTTTATTATCAACTTTAACGAACATTGCTAAATTAGCATATCCTGAATCTGTTTCAATTCTATAAAAAACTAAATATAAGCTTTTATTTAATGTAAGTTTTTGTTCATACATATTATCTATGCAAAACATTGGTGCAGTTAATTTACCATATATATTTGAAAAATTTTCATTGTTAATATTTAAAGCTTGCCTAGCTTCAATGTCAATTAAATTTATAATTTCATCTGTATAAGAATTAGTTTCTTCAGAAACTTCAGAATTGTCTTCTTTATAATATCTCTCCATACAGTATTTAACTAAAAAATATTTTTTTGCATTTATAACAGGTGTTAACGTAGAATCTACAACAATATCAGATGAAGTATCAACTATATTACTTATGTCAGTTGTATTATTTTCTTCATACTTACTTACAAAATTATCATATACTGAGTTACTTTCATTTTCTTCTATTTCATCCTCATCTTCTATATCAATAACGTTTTCATTAATTATGTCTTGAGAATCATTTGTTTTATTTCTATTAATAAAAAATATAACAAATACTAAGACTATTAGCATTACTATCAACAATATAAATATTAAATATTTTAATATTTTTCTTGTTTTATTTTTCATATTTTATTTCCTCTCTAAAAAATATTTAAAATATAACTTTATACTATGAGCTGTATTTTGATATTGTTTGTGCTCTTGTCCAATCTCCTATAAAACTAAAATGCATTCCATCTTGATTACTACTAAAATATCCTCCCCAACATAAAGTATATTTTTTTGCAATTTGTACTATTTTAGAATTACAGGCAATTACATAATTTTTGTCTTTTTTTACATCAGCTATTTTTCTTGGTGGTATAGCTCCTTGAGGATTTTGTGATGCATTTATATCAATAGCTGCACCAAAAGCATGTGCACTAAGTCTGCCAGCTGATCCTCTTACATCTCTATAAACATAACCTCCATCAGAATGAATATAAAAATCTGGACATTCATTATATAAATCATTAAAAAATGCTGTAAATATTCCAGCCAATGCTTTATTTACTTGAAAACTTGTTGTCGTATCTCCATTAGCTGTTCTAGTTTTTACTGATATAGTAGTCATTCTTCCTGTCATATTTTCTTGTGTTACTTGACTAGATGTTGGTTTACTTGAATATTCTTTACCTGTTAATAATTTCCAAACTTCTTTATCTGACATAGCCATTAATTTTTCTATGTCTTTATCATTAACATTTAAATCAATGCTATCCATATTTAACTCTATATCTGAAGATATTGCATCAGCCATATCAATAATTCCATAATCTTGTAATACAAAGCAAATTCCTATAATAATTCCCATTGTTGTACAAATAATTAAAATTACTATTAATATTATTAATTTTACTTTACTTTTTATTATTGACATTTTTTTACTCCGCTTTTAATAAATTTTCGCTATAATACCTTACATTATTTGTTGTATTATAATCTCCACTAATATCTTCTGATTCTGCTGCTTTTTCTATAAATCTACGTCTTTCATTTTCATACCTTTTTTTACGTACTTCATATTTATTTGCATTTGAAATTTCTGGATGATTTTTTGCAAATTGTTCATCTTTCATACTTTCTTGTCTTTTTAAGTACTCTTTATAAGTATCTTTTCTTTTTTTCTTTACTTTATCTATTTCTTTTTCTAAAGCTTCCTGCCCTTTTTCTCCCAAAACTTCCTTAGCTAATTCTGGATTACTTAAAATTTCTTCTTTTAAAGAATCTTCCGCTTCTTCCATTTTTCTTTGTTTTTCATCTTCCACCTGTTTTTGTACTTCTGCCTCATATTGTTTTTCTTTATCTTCTAATGATAAGTCACCTCTTGCTTCTACATTTTCTCTTGCTTTTTTTTCAATGTCTTTCATTTCATCTTCATTTATATGAGTAATATCTTCACTTGGATTATTTTTTTCTAAATAATTATAAAAGTTTCTAGTAATACTACTTGTTTCTTTTAATACATTATTTAATGCATTTTTATTAGGATCTCCCATTTTATAATCAGTTCTTGCAACTGCAAGCATACTACTATTTCTATCTACAGCATCTTTTAGACTTTTTGCTTTGTGTGCAATTTTTTCAATTTCGTTATTTCCAAGTCCTGTTGGAAGCGACATTAAAGCTGATCTATACCAAGATTCATCACCGCCTCTATTTGGATTATCTGAAAGTAATCTATTTCTATTAAAACTAGCTAATTTAACTAATTGATTATGATTCATTCCTCTATTTTCTGGATTTGTATATACTTTTTTCAATTCAAGCATAGCTAATTGTTGATGTTGATCTTGACTTAGGAATAAACGCTTGTTTTCCATTTGATATTTACTATTTTTTTGTACAAGTGCATCATTTAATGCAATTCCTACATTTGGTCCTTGATTTATTACCGCATATGGTGCTGAATCTTTTCCTACAGAATATGGCATTGCTCCTTTTCTTATTGCAGCAATTTTTCCACTAGGATCAGTAAATGTTTTTGCAACTATTGTTTCTACCTTAGAGAAACCTTTAATTTGAAGTTGGTTTGTATGTATTGAACCACTTGGTAAGCTAGCATTATTTACAGAACCATTTATATAACTACTACCATATTGTTTATAATTAATCCATCCTTTAGGTCCAATAATAGCTGTTTGTCCATTAGAATTAACACGTCCAATTCTTTTAGTAGTGTTAATATTTGTTCCTGCTACTTGGTTAACCGTTCCTAATCTTTTTGCGCTATTAATATTTGTACCTGCCATTTGGTTAATTCTTTCTATTCTCTTTGATCTATTTAATCCTAAATTTGTAAGCTGATTTAATGTTTTTATAGTTCCTGTTTTTCCATTTAAAACCACACCTGTTTGTAACATTGGTCCTGCTATTTTTTGAGCTGGTGCAATATTTGCAATTAAACCTGCTTGATTAACACTTCCAGCCATAGGCACTACAGCCGCATTTATACCCATTTGAACTATTCCGGCACCTACAGGTTGAGCCCCTGCTCCTCCGTTCATTCCATTCATTGGTAAACCTGGCATATTTGGATTTGCCCCTCCGTTCATTCCGTTCATTGGTAATCCTGGCATATTTGGATTTGCTCCCCCGTTCATTCCGTTCATTGGTAAAAGTGGATTATCTATATTATTATCTCTATTTCCAAAAAACCTTATTCCATTAGGTTTATTTCCTACTATAGGTAGTTTAGGTTCGTTATCATTATCTTGTGCAGTATCTGGATTATCTAATGGTTTTTTAACCATTTCTTTTATTTTTGATTTTACTCCTTCTTTAATTCCTTCTTTACCTGATCCAAGAAGTTGTAATGTTTCACTATTGCTTATAGCTTTTTTTACTTTAGATTTTACAAACCATATACTTCCAACAACTGATGCAAAATATAGTAATATTGTTATAAATAAATTCATAAGTCTCCTCCTTATTACTTAATTTTTATAAATTTTCTAGTATTATTTTACTTGCAATAGCTAAGAAAACTTGCACTAAAGCTAAAGATGCATATAACTCCAACCATTGTTTATATTTTTCCTTTGGTGATTTTCCAATATCTAACGCATATATCGCTGCTAAACCAACTCCAACTATCGCTAGTAACATCATTACAATCATTCTTGCAATCAACAAAATTACAGTAGCTAAATTTAACCATGCAAATGCTATAAATACAACTACCCATACTGCTTTAACAGTAAACATATCAACATTATCAATTTGTGACATATATAAAGCATATCCTGTAATATTTGTGCTAAAGCTATACTCCGCTGATTCTACATTAACTCTTATAGGAAGTTCATTAGTATCTTTTCCTTGAAGATCTGCTAAAAGTATATCACTCATATTTATAAGTAATGCCATAATAACTATAGTTCCTATTAATATACCTAAAGCTATAAAAAATCTTTTTAATCCATCTCTGTGTTCCTTTTGCTTTTCAGGTAAACCAAATGATTTTTTTACTAAATTAATTCCATGCCATATAAGTGTTGCAAGCAATATTCCTGAAACGATGTAAATAACAATATGTATTATAACTGAAATAAAGTTTCTTAAGTTTAGCCATATAGATCCTTCTGCATGATTATTATTATTCACTTCAAGGAAATTAACATCTAAGAAATCGATATTTCCAATTGCCATATTATATAAGTCAACTGGTGTTACAGGTATTGGTGTATCTGAACTAAAATCATATCCTGATTCTTTTTTTATATCTATTACTTTTTGCCATTTCTTTCCTCCACCCTCTTTGTATTTCTTTACATTTGTGTACATATTTCTTGGACCATTATCATCTTCTGCTTTCAATTCGTCATATGAATATGTTAAAGAAAAATCTGATGTTGTACCCATAGAAAGTGTTTGAACCATATCTGCTATAACTTGAACCCAATATCCTAATATAGTTTTAAATACATCAAGTATAGCCGTTACTAATGTTCCAATAGGATTTGAAGTAAAATCACTTATAAAATCTGCTGTATTACTAACTGTTTCTACAGCTCCTTCAGCGACATCTGCGACTACTGCCTGAGGAGTATTTTCTGTTAATCCTGAATAATCGCCTTTTTCCATTTTTTCCATTACTTCTATATCATGTTCCCATTGTTTTACTTGCCATTCAGGCATTTCTGAACGATTTTCCTCAAGATATTCTTTCATTTTTGCAACTCTATCTGTCTCTTGTGCTAGTTTTTCCCATTCTTTTCTTTGCTCCTCCGTCAAGCTCTGATCTTGAGCCATTGCCTCTGCATGCTCATGCTGAGCTTGTTCACTTGGAGGTGCATCATTATTAAGGCGTTCTGTAACCCAAGAAACGAAAGTTACCCATACATCATCCAATACACCTGCATAAACATTAGTACTTCCAATCGTCAAAATAATCATTGCTAGGATTAAAATTTTAAATAACTTATTCTTCACTATGGTCCCTCCTTTCTACCCTAAAATCAATATCAATCTTTGTATAATTACCGCTATAATAGGTACCCAAACGAAAAAGGTATATACAGTTATAAATGTTTTAAATTCAAAAATACTTTTTTTATTTTGTCCTCCTGGAGTAACATTAAGCATCATCAATGCTGTCGTAATTGGTGCAATTATTACAGCTGCTGCTATAACAATCAATCTTACAAACATAACTAATACCCATATCAAATTAAATAGTACAACCAAATCATATAAAATTGCATAACCAAAACTTGCATAAATATTTGTACCTTCAATCATATATCTTATATATCCTGTAACATTTGTATTAAATGCACATACGTTTTCAACAGTAAGTCTTATCGGGTATTTTTGTATTTTTCCATCCATAATCATATCAACTACAACCATATATAAATTTGAAATTGCAGCCATTAAAACAAATATTCCAACAATTAGTATTATAGCTTTAACCCATTTGTCCATTATTTTTTTGGATTCTGCTGCTCCTTTTGGGTTATCTTTTATAGTTGCTATTACTAGCATTATACTTCTTATAATTAACATTACTAGTAATAATGCTGCTGAAATATATAATATAATATGACTTACTGCAGCTGCAAAATTTCTTATTACCTTCCAAATTTTATTTGAATTGCTACTTGAACTATTAAATAAATCTATATCAAATAACTCAATTTGATTTGTTGAACAAGTCAATACATCTACAGGTATTATAGGTATTTTAGTTTCTGCAGAGTATACCGTTTCTTCTGCTCCATTTTCATTATTAATATTACTTGAAATTGTTACTTCTTTTAATGCATTATTTTTATTTTTTTCTGAGGTATTAACACCTTGTGTTAAAGTAGCCTCTGTTTCTGCGCTTTCAATCGTTGTTGAAGATTCTTCATTGTTTCCGCTAACTAGCTGCATTTCTTTTTTTAATTCATCATTTTTTTGAATTTCGTCTACAGTATACATTATTTTATTACTTGCTTGTGCTATAGTGTCTATTAATATTTGGACTGCATCTCCTATCATCGTTAAACAGGTCTTTATGAAATTTAATATAAAATTACCCCCACTTTGTTTAGTAGCACTTATTCCTTGACTTGCATTGGGAGAAAATACACCTGTCATAGTAGCATAAACTTTTTTTCCTGAAATTTTGCTAACATTTGGATTTCCCTCTCCATCTATTCCAAAATATATATCAAATGCATTTACATCTTTTTCCCTATGAAACCTTTCCACTTGTGGAAACATCATTAAATCTCCACTCTCTAATATCATACCATTGTATACATTTGAATCAAACTTTGGATCTTCAAATTTAAATTGTATTGTTTCAAAATAGTGAAAATAGTGAATATGGTTAAATTTAGCACCATAAAACCAATTGTCTCCGGTTGTTCCATGATACTGTCTTAACATTTCATGGGTTGCAGCACCAATTACTACATACTTTACTCCGTCTACTTCATATTCTTGCCATCCATATTTACTATTTGTAGTAAATTTGCGTACATCTACGCCACTACCAATTGAATCTCCTCCAAAACCTGTTAGTTCAAATTTAAGAGTGGATACATCTGGTCCATCTTTTCCATCATCGTCTGTTGAATATGTATAAGTTTTTCCACCTACTGTATAAGATCCAGCAAAAACCATATTTTTTGGGAATAAAAATATAAATATTATAAATAATAAAAATATGCATTTATGTTTTTTAGTTTGTTTATTCATATCATTATTCCCTTTCTTAGATTTTTATTTATGCTTGATTTTTTACCATTTTATTTAAGTTTGTTTCAACAAATTGGAATTCTTTTTCTGTTGGTGTAATTTGAAGTATTGCTGTTTCTGAACCAACCTTTAAAAGTCCCTCTCCTCTTGTACATGTTACTAAAAATGATGCTTCACCAGAGCTTAATTTGAATACCTCTTGAAGTAAAGATATCTCTGATTTATCCTGTGCTAAAAATAATTTTGTATCTGATGATGTAAGTACTGCTTGTGCCTCTGGCTTTTCATAAAAATCTTGAAATCTTTGTGAAATAATTGCAAGAGATACATTTCTTTTTCTTGCACGTCTAGCCATTTTGTTTAAGAAATCTACTGCATCTGGAAATGGAAGAAGCATCCATGCTTCGTCAACTATAACTCTTTTTTGTCTTGCTTTTTTTCTATCTTCTGAATTTTTCTTAACAAATTTTTCCCAAATCCATGAAAGAAGTATTTGTTGTGCAAGTGGTCTTGCAAAACGCTCCTCTAGTTGAGAAATATCTATATTTATAAATGGTGAACCATCTAATAATTCAAATGTAGATTGTCCATCAAAATATGCCATCTGTCCATTATATTCTCTTATATACTGTTTCATAACTTTTAGTAAATAACTATAATGAAATCTATAATCTGAGTTTGTATTTTGTCTTGCCATTTTTTGTAATCTTTTATACCAAGAACCTATTGTAGGCATTAATTTTTTTCTTTTTCCTAAACTTCCTATGCTTCTTGTGTCTTCATATAAACTCATTGGATCTGATGTTATTCCATAAGCTGCATATTCAGCAGCTACAGATTCAGATATAATCTGTTTAGTTAACTCGTTTACTTGGTCTGTCCTTGTACTACCTTTTGCCATTGTCATTAAAGCTTGTGTTACGTCTTCAACTTTATTTTCTATATTTATAGTTTCTCTTTCTCTACCTGTTATGGCATCTTTTGCTTTTTCAATTTCAACATCAAAAACATTTATAACTGTAGAAGATGTTGGACTTATAATTACATTTACCCCACCTAATGCTTCTGCAACTGCATAATATTCTCCTTCAGCATCTAGTGCTAAGCTTTCTATTCCCATAAGTACAGAAGATCTAGAAATTAATGTTTTCATTGTAACTGATTTTCCTGCTCCAGATTTAGCAAATATAACCATATTATAATTTGTTAAAGATGGATGGAAATTATCAAATAGTATTGGTTCTCCTGTTTGTTTATTATATCCAAGTGGAACTCCTGTTGGATGTCCAACTTCTGATGTCAAAAATGGAAAAACTGTTCCCATTGATGGTCTATCAAAAATTTGCTTTTTGTTAATTGTGTTATTCATAAGTGGCATACATGTTTTGAAAGCATCTTCTTGCATAGCCCACGCACTCTTTATACTAACTAGAGTTTTCGACATTTCATTTGAAAGTAATTTGGTTAATCTGTCCAAATCTTGTAAACTATACGCAAATAATGTAGATACTATTGTTGCTTCATATAATTTATTAAATCCTGCTGCAATTTGATCTCTTAAAATTTCTGTTTCATATCTTTTTTGTGAAACATCACTCTCTCTATTGATGTTTCCTCTATCACTTGCAATTAATCTTTCTGTCTCCAACTCTACAATAGTTTTATTTAAATCATTTTGAGAACTTGCTTCTGATACTGGATATATGTATATTGAGGTATTTACATCTCCAAACATATACAAACTTCTAAATAATTCTGGAAATGTACATGATCTTGGTAATCCTGAAACAAAAAAGCTTCTTGCATATCTTGTAACATTAGATACTATTTCCATGTGGTCTAATTTAGAAGCATCTATTCCAGCTGGAGCAATTATTTCTTTTATAGTTTTTTTATGCAAAACTTTATATTCATCTTCAAGCTTTTCTTCTAGGTCTTCCTCTCTTTCCTTTTTCTTGAATATTGCCATTTTGTTTTTCCTCCTTACTTCTATCTTTTTCTTGTTCAGTATCTTTTACCTTTTTTTCTTTTGTATTTTTTTCTAGCTTATCTATAGCTTTTTTGGCTACATTTTCACCTATATATTTTTTGTGTTTGGTAAGTATTTCTTTTGCTCTTTCAACAACTTTTTCATCTTTTTTATTTTCTTTTTCAATCAATTCTGCTTCTTTTTCACTTCTTACTTCTCCTATTTTTTTGTTTGCAAGAGCTATTGCTTCTTCTTCTATTTGTTTATCTAACAATTTTATTTTTTTATTTATAATATCAGGTGCAGTTGAATATAATTCTTCAAATCCTGCTTGTCTCATTTTGTCCATCCAGAATATATCAGATTCATCTCTGTTATAAGCAACATATAGCAATTCAATTAATTCTTCTGAATTTAAAATTCTACCTACAACTTGGCATGCAAATAATGAATTTATAACTGCTCTTGCCCTTGTATATAATTCAGAAAATGCCATATTTCTCATTTCTGTTTTATCAAAATCTCCTGCTTCTATTTCTGACTCATAGCATGGTATAATTACATAGTATTTTTTTGACAAAATGCTTTTATTTAAACTTTGTCTTTCAATATCTTTAATAATATCTGCTGTATATTCTTTTAAGTTTTTCTGTTTTACTAATTCATACTTTGTTTTGTCAATTTGTTCTTCAGATGCTTTTTCTGATTTTAATAAGTTTTCATATTCAATTTCTAAAGAATTATATTTTGTTTCTATTTCTTTTAGTTTGTTTTTATATCCTTCTATACTTCTTTCTAAGTTTATTGTTCTAGTTTGTATGTATAATTGTATAGGATGTCTTAATGTATTCAAAAATGCTATAAATCCTTGTTCTACTGATGCTTTTTCTACCTCTGACATTAAGTCGTAATTTATACCTTGACACTCTACTACCATTAAAAATTTACCATTTTTTTGTATAATCATATTGTCTTCTATTTTTTCGAATTCCATAAAATCGAAAATTGATTCAGGGGTATATATTACTTGAGATTTTTTTATTTGTGTTTTTCCTTCTTCTTTTTCTTGCTTTGCTTTAATTTTTCTTTTTTCTCTTGAATTCATAAATACGAGCACAAAAACTAAACTAATTATTATAAAAAATATAACTACTACCATTAAAATTAATAATTGGACCAAATTATCATTACTCATCTTTTTTCTCCTCCGTAATGTATGTATATATTTTATTTTTTCTTCTTTTAAATTTTATGTATCTTAGAATTATTTGATCTATATATTCTCCTCCTGCTTTTCTTGTAAGTTCAAAGTTATTTGAGTCAGGTATTTTAAAAGAAGCTATACAAAATCCTATTGCTCCAAATAAGACTGTAAAGATAAATGTAATAACTTTATTATGTATTAAAGCTCCTATTGGATAAAAAATTAATAATCCTATTAAGCCTAATGCAATTGTTTCTATAAGAGCTTTTGTTGAAAATACATTAAAAAACCTGCTTTCTCCCTTAGTTCTTCTTGGTATGTTATATGGTCCTCCTGCCATATTATCACTTCCTTTTTTTATCACACTAATACACATTAATTATAACATAAAATAGCAAAAAAAAATACAATTTATGAAAAAAATTATCATAAATTGTAATTTTTAATATTTTTGTAATATTTTTGCAATATTTTTGTAATTATTATTTAGTATCTGGTTGTAAAACATTTACTATGAATTTAGCTATTGATGTTGCGAAAAATACTAATAATATACCAACTATTATAGGTAACATACCATTCTTTAATTCTTTTCTTACATCTGCTGCTGTTTCAACTATATATCTAAATCCTGTTACTGCTATCATTATTATTGCAAATACACCTGAAGCAATTTGTAAAAATGTTAATACTTTACTTGCAACTCCTGTTAAATTTTTAGCTGTTGCCTCATCAACATCTCCTGCATTTACATCATTCATTGCATCTCTAGCTTTACTATTTTTTGCAGCTGTATCTGCAGCTGGTGGATCTTCTGCTAAAGAAACATTTGTTGAGACAGTTCCTAGTGTTAAGCTTGCTATAATTGCAATAATTAAAACCATTGATATTTTTTGTAATATTTTCATATCTTCTCCTCCTTTTTAATCAAATATATTTACTATAAATTTAGCTATTGATGTTGCGAAAAATACTAATAATATACCTACTATAATAGGCAACATGCTTTGCTTTAATTCTTTCTTTACATCTGCTGTTTCAATTATATATCTAAAACCTGTTACAGCTATCATTATTATTGCAAATATACCTGAAATAACTTGTAAAAATGTTAATATTTTTCCTGCAACTTCTGTTAATCCTGATGTATCTCCAACATTTGCATTTCCATTTACTTTTTCCATAGCGTCTGCAGGTGATAGTGCTGCCATTGCTGTATTTGTTGATACTGTTCCTAATGTAAAAGATGCAATAACAGCAATAATTAAAACCATTAATAATTTTTGAAATATTTTCATTATAATCTCCTCCTTTTATTGAATTATTATATTTAATTAAATTTAATAACTATTTTAAACATTTGCAAAAGCATCTAATATAAGTGTTACTATTCCCATTGATATTTCCCATATTATAAATGCTCCAAATCCTATAAGCATTCCTTTAAATGCTGTATGTAAATTTGCTTTTGCGGATTGTAGTTTTTCTGGGTTACCTGATGCCATTATATATCTTACACCCGTAATTGCAAGTGAAATTATTGATATTGCCCCTAAAAGGATTATAAGTACATAATTTATAGCTTTTACTGTATTTGAAATAAATTTTAAAAAATCATTTAAAAAACTCATATTTTTGCTAACTGTTTGTTTTTCTTCTATAAAGCTTTTAGCTGAATGAAATGAATCACTTACCCAAGAATCTGTATCTACACCATATACTATTTTGGTTGAAGGTATTAAAAAAATTATACACATAATTAATGATATTACAATTTTTTTCATTTGCATCACCTTCTTTACTATAATATAACTTTTTTATTTTAAGCATTTAACAACAATCCCATTATTATTTTAACAATTGAACTACCTGCCAATAATAGTATTGCACCTATTATCATTCTTCTGAAAAAATCTTGTAATGCTATTTTATATTCTGGCGAACTTCTACCTGGCATTCTTGAACCAAATATGTCGTCCATTAATGGCATATCAGATGAAATTATACTACTTAATCCAAATAAAGCAACAGATATTATAGCTACAATTCCACCAATAATTTGGATAATTGTTAAAATAACATTTGCTATTGTAACAATAAAATTAGATATCGGTGTTGCTATAGCTTTTTGTGTTGACCCTGTCGCCCCATTTTTTGGATTAAAATCATTTATAAATGCATCGTCTGTTATGTCTGTTTTTAGGGTTATTGCATATGTTGTTTGAGTTGATACTAGTAAACATGCTATAATTATTAATAATGAAATTATTACTTTTTTCATTTTAACCACCCACCGTCTTTTTTTATTATAAAGGTTTCGTTTTTCTTTTGCAACATTTTTTTACAATTTTTTTATTTTTTTATTTTATCTTCCACCTTGAGCTTGTTGGTCAATAACTTTTTCTTGTTCTTCATCATCTCTTGTTTGTCTTACATTATGATCTATTTCTTTATCTACATGCATTCTCTCTCTAAACTCTTTTTCTTTCTTTTCCATTTGTTCTTTTTTCTTTTGTTCAAATCTTTCATATGCTACAGTATTTACATGTTCTTGACTGTTTTCATTTTCTTGTTGAGCATTTTTATTGTCTTTTGACTTATGAACAATTACTGAATCCATTTTTTTATTTTTTCTTCTTGTTTTAACATCTCTTTTTAATTGATTTAAAGCTGCATCTATGTCGATATTTTGGTTTCTTCCAGAAATCATATCATTTATGTTCTTTTCTATTTTATTTAATTGTTCTTTGCTATAAACATGTTCTAATGTTGCTCTGTTCTTTTCAAAATATTTAACATATTTTATTTCATTTGATTTTTCTCTTGCTGTTACATTTACATATTTTTCAAAAGCCTTTAATTCTTTATAGGCTTGATTTAATTCAATTCTTTTTTCTCTAAGCTCTATATAGTCCATTTTTACTTCTCTAGATATTTCTTTTTTTCTTATATTTAGTTCTTTTATATATTGCTTCATTTCTTTGTAATTTTTTCTGTATTTTATTTTTTCCCAAAAGCTTTTTCCTTTAAAATTTTCTATGTCTCTTTGTGTTCTACTAATTCTGCGGTCTATATAGCGTTTTTCATTTTCTTTATAATTTATATTTGAATAAAAGCTATCTAATTCATATTGTAAATTTTTTATATTATTTTTATATTCTTTATATAAATTACCTATTGTTTGATTATTTCCATTTTCTTCATCTAAAATTTTATAACCTACATATGATAAATTTTCTAAATTTTTTAAAAATTTTTTACTTACATTCTTTTTCATATTATCACCTCACTTTATATTTTACCTTATATTCCCTATTTTGTCAATACTTAAGGTTTTTTGTCAACATAAGAAATCCCTTTTTTTACACTATTTATACTATATTTTTTCAAAAAAAATATAGAACTTTAAAAAGTTCTACATTTTTTGGCGGAGAAAGAGGGGTTCGAACCCTCGCGCCGATTGCTCGACCTAACAGTTTAGCAAACTGTCCCCTTCACCACTTGGGTATTTCTCCAAATTGTATATTATTAAAAAAATCGTAGAACATTGTTTGTCGCAATTTTTCTACGTTTATTTATTTTGGCGGAGAGGGTGGGATTCGAACCCACGGTACGCTATAAACGCACGCCAATTTTCAAGACTGGTGCCATAAACCAACTCGACCACCTCTCCGTGTTGGTGTCAACATTACTTATATTATCATATTGAATAATACTTTGTCAAGACTTAATTGACATTTTTTTAATAATCATGATATAATGTACGATAAACTAAATACCATTTGGGTATTACAAATAAAGTTTCACTCTTTCTTTCTTTTTTATTAAGGAGGCATGCTTATTATGGAAGAACAACCAAATTATCAGCCATATTATAATGTTTCTGAAGAAGATGATGACGATTATCTAATAAAACTAAGACTATTGAGATATGAAGAAGCCCCCAACTGCATTGAAAGAATGAATCAGACTGCTCATGCAGCTGGCTGTGAGTCTTATTACAATTTTCTCTAAATTAGAAACAGAAAAAAAGATATACTGTTAAATATGGGGTTTATTACAATGTAACTTTAATAAGAGTGAAACAATTAATGAAAAAACAGGTCTTATAGCCTGTTTTTTCATATTTATATTTCTTCATCTTTTGCTTTATATATAGCTTCTTGTTCTTCTGAAGTTAATTTGTATTTTGATATTCCATTTTCAATAGGTTTAGCATAAATATTTGACATATCTCTTGAGTAAATGCCATTAAATACCACTCCATTATTTTGTTCATCTAGTAAACAAACTGCAAAACTTAGGTCACTTCCAGTATCTTTATAAGCATTATATCTAACAATTCCAACTTTTTGTATACATTTTCTTGTTTTTTTGTCCAATTCTTTAAAATTTATAGAAATCCTTCTTATTTCGTTTTCTGTAGCATTTACTCTGTTCATATATTTTTCTAAATCTTCCTTTATGTTAGTACCTTTGCCTAACTTCTCCATAAATTCTTTGTCTTTTTTATGAATATTTTTTATTCTTATATTACTTATTATTGCCCAAATTAATAAAATTATATTTAAAATAAATAAAATTATTAAAAATCCGTCTGTATGTAAAAATTCCAATTTGTGCCTCCTTGTTTTACAAAATTTTGGTTCTTAATTAATTTTTGTTTTATAATTAAGAACCTTATTTTATTTGATTTTTATCATTCTTTTATTAAATTTAAAATTCTTTCTAAATCATTGTTGTTTGTATAATTAATTATAATTTTTCCACTTCTTTTTCCTGCATCAATTTTAACTTTTGTTCCAAAAAAGCCTTGAAATGTATTTTCTATATCTTTATATATAATTCCATATTTATCGGCTACAGCTTTATTGTTTTTTTGATGATGTACTTTTCTTTCTGCTTGTCTTACTGTATCTCCACCATTAACAAATTTTAAAGCCATTTCATACTGTTTTTCAGGATCATTTATTGAAAGTAAAGCTTTGCAATGTCCTTCTGTTAATTTTCCCTTTTTTACTAAATCTAATACATTTGGTGCTAAATTTAAAACTCTTACTGAATTTGCAATACTACTTCTACCTTTTCCTAAAACTTTTGCTATTTCTTCTTGTGTTAAATGATAATTATCCATTAATGTTCTAATTCCTGCTGCTTTTTCATATGCATTTAAATCTTCTCTTTGCATATTTTCTATTAATGCAATTTCTTGATTCTTTTTTACATCATTTTCTCTAACAATTGCGGGAATTTCTTTTAATCCTGCTTGTTTTGCTGCTCTCCATCTTCTTTCTCCTGCAATAATTGCATAATACCCTTCTTTTTCAGTAACAACAATAGGTTGTATAACACCGTACATTTTAATTGATTCAGCAAGTTCTGATATAGCTTCTTCATCAAATAATTTTCTTGGTTGCTCTCTATTTGGTTCTATATCTATTAATTTTAAATTTTTTAAAGCATCATTTTCTTGTCTTTGCTCCTCCTCTGCTATAGGCATTGAAAATAATGCATCTAATCCTTTTCCAAGTCCTGTCTTTTTTGCCATTTGTATCACTCCCTTATAAAAAAATTATAAACCTTTTCTCATTTCAATAGCTTTTTGTTCAAGCTCATTTAATTTTATAAATTCCTTTGTAAACTTTTCATAACTTTTAGCACCCTTAGATTTTGGGTCATATATAGTAATTGGAACTCCATAACTTGGTGCTTCACTTACTCTTACATTTCTAGGAATTACTGTTTTATATACTTTATTTTGAAAAAATTTTTTTACTTCCTTAACAACTTGATTTGCAAGATTTGTTCTTATATCGTACATTGTTAAAAGAGCACCTTCTATATATAAATTTTTATTAAGATGTTTTCTTACAAGTTCTACTGTATTTAAAAGTTGTCCTAATCCTTCTAATGCAAAATATTCACATTGAACTGGTATTAAAACACTGTCTGATGCAGTAAATGCATTTAATGTTATTAACCCCAATGATGGCGGACAATCAATTAAAATAAAATCATAATTCTTTTTAATAACATCCAATTTTTCTTTCATTCTTTGTTCTCTTGACATCATAGATACAAGTTGAACTTCAGCACCTGCTAGATTCATATTTGAAGGACAAATACTTAAATTTTTTATAGATGTTTTTTCTATTATATCTTCTGCAGGAACATCTGATATTAATAAATCATATGTTGAAAATTCTACTTCTTTTTCTACTCCTAAACCACTTGTTGCATTTCCTTGTGGATCAGTATCAATTAACAAAACTTTTTTACCTTTTTTAGCTAATATTGTACTCATATTTACTGCTGTTGTTGTTTTTCCAACTCCACCTTTTTGGTTTGCTATTGCTATTATTTTTCCCAATTTGTTCCCTCCGTTTTTACGTTTATGTAAAGTCTTTTGATATGATTTTTTTATACCTCCTATGATATACAAATATTTAATTTCTGTCAACAAATTTTACAAAAAAAAAAGAAGAATTTTTTTGTAGAAATTTTTTTCGACAAAATTCTACAAAATTCTTCTTCTTTTATTACAACCTCAATGTTTTACAAAAAATGTTCCACGTGGATACTTATTACAACTTTATATAAAAATTTTATTGCTAATAAAAATCTTTATATTTATATTATTTACTGAATTGGTTTCTTTGTAGGAACACCTGCTTTTCTTGGATACTTTTTAGGAGTATCTTTTATTTTTTGAATTACAATTATATTTCTTTTCATATCAGTTTCAGGTAATTCAAACTCTTTTCTAAATTTTATAGCTCCTCCTAATTCATTAATAGCATTAGATGCCTCTTTTAGTTCTTCTTCTATTTGACTTCCTTTCATACATATTATTCTTCCCCCTAGTTTAACTGTTGGAATTAAATATTCTACTAAAACACTTAAATTTGCTACAGCTCTTGATACTGCTACATCATATTTTTCTCTATGTATTTTATTTCTTCCAAATTCCTCAGCTCTTATATGTAATGTGTTTACATTTTCTAAATCAAGTTTAGCTTTAACTTCATCTAAGAAATTAATTCTTTTATTTAATGAATCAACAAGTGTAAAATCATTAAAGCTTTTCATTATAGCAAGTGGTATTCCGGGAAATCCTGCTCCTGTTCCAATATCAACTACTTTTTCATGTTCATCTATATAATCCATAATAGTTAAAGAATCCACAAAATGTTTTAATATTATTTCATTTTGTTCTGTTATTGCTGTTAAATTAATTTTTTCATTCCACTCTAATAACAAATTCATATAATTATAAAAATTACTTATTTGTCTATCATTAATTTCTATATTTATTTTTTTTAGATATTGTTTCATTTTTTCTTCAAATAATTTATCCATCAAAACCTCCATTTTCAACCTTTTTCGCAAATTGTTCCACGAAAAACTTTTTATATTAATATATAAGTTTATGTTCTTCTCTATTTTTTATTTTGCATTTGTAAATAAATTAAAAGAACATTAATATCTGCCGGAGAAACTCCTGATATTCTTGAAGCTTGTCCTATTGATAGTGGTTTAATATTATTTAACTTTTGTCTTGCTTCTAAACTTAACCCTTTAATATCTTCATAATTTATATCTGCTGATAAAGATTTGCTTTCCATTTTCTTAAATTTCTTTACTTGTTCTTGTTCTATATTAATATACCCTTCATATTTTATTTGAATTTCTGCTTCTTCTTTTTCTTGTTTAGAAAGATTTGGTCTTGAATCATCAATTTCAATTAAATCTTCATATGTAATTTCTGTTCTTTTTAATAAATCTGCAAGTTTTGTTCCTGTTGTAAGTTTTGTTGTTCCTTTACTTTCCAAAAAGTTATTTACTTTTTCTGTTGGTTTAACGGTAGTTTCTTTTAATCTTTTTACTTCCTTTTCAATATTCTTCTTTTTTTCTAAAAATCTTTCATATCTTTCTTTTGATATTAATCCTACATTGTAACCTATTTCTGTAAGTCTTAAATCTGCATTGTCTTGACGAAGTAATAATCTATATTCTGCACGAGATGTCATCATCCTATAAGGTTCATTTGTTCCTTTAGTAACAATATCATCAATTAAAACTCCTATATATCCTTGTGTTCTATCTATAATAATTGGATCTTTTTCTTTTATTTTTAAACTAGCATTTATTCCTGCAATAAGACCTTGACATGCTGCTTCTTCATATCCTGATGTTCCATTTGTTTGTCCTGCAAAAAATAATCCATCTATATCTTTATATTCTAATGAAAGTTTTAATTTTGAAGGATCTATTGAGTCATATTCAATAGCATATGCAGGTCTTGTAAATTCACAATTTTCTAATCCTGGTATTGTTCTATACATTGCAATTTGCACATCTTCTGGCAAAGATGAACTCATACCTTGTGCATACATTTCGTCTGTATCTAATCCAATTGGTTCGATAAATACTTGATGTCTTGGTTTATCGCTAAATCTAACTACTTTATCTTCTATAGATGGACAATATCTTGGTCCTGTTCCCTCAATCATACCAGCATAAAGAGGTGATCTATGTAAATTTTCTTTTATTATTTTATGTGTTTTTTCATTTGTATATGTTAAATAGCAATCTTGTTGATCAAATTCTTTTATTTCATCATCAAATGAAAATGGTACAATATTATTATCTCCTTTTTGTAATTCCATTTTGCTAAAATCTATACTTTTTCTGTTAATTCTTGCAGGTGTACCTGTTTTAAATCTTATTAGCTCTATACCTAAATTTTTTAAACTTTTAGATAACTTATTTGCAGGAAATACACCGTCAGGCCCACTTTCTTTAGAATAATCTCCAATAAAAATCTTTCCTCCTAAATATGTTCCTGTTGCTACAATTAATGTTTTTATTTTATAAATTGCTCCTACGTCTGTTTCTACAGAATAAATTTTTCCTTCTTTCAGCTTTATATCAACAATTTCTGCTTGTTTTAATTCAAGATTTTCTTGTTTTTCTAAAGTATGTTTCATTTCCATTTGATATCTTTTTCTATCCGCTTGTGCTCTTAATGAGTGAACTGCGGGTCCTTTAGATAAATTAAGCATTTTTATTTGTATCATAGTTTTATCTATATTTTTTCCCATTTCTCCGCCAAGAGCATCTATTTCACGAACTAAGTGTCCTTTTGAACTTCCTCCAATATGTGGATTACATGGCATATTTGCAACTGCTTCTAAGCTTATTGAAAAAACAACTGTTTTCATCCCCATCCTTGCTGCAGCAAGTGCTGCTTCACATCCTGCATGTCCTGCACCAATTACTGCTACATCATATTCTCCAGCTAAGTATGTCATTTTATTGCCTCCTAATTTTTTATATTTTTTAATTTTCTTCAAAATCTTTTTATTTCGATTTTTTATATTTTTTCTTCAAAATCTTTTTATTTCGATTTTTATATTTTTCCTCATAATCCATTTATTTGTTTTTTATATTTCTCAAAATCCATTTATTTTGATTTTTTATGTTTTATTATAAAGTTAATCATGTTTGGTATAAAATTTTCTTATTTTGGATTCTTGCGTGTTGTTTTGTTATTATTTTCCTAAACAAAATCTTGAAAAAATTTCATTAATAATTTCTTCACTTGCTTCTTCCCCTGTTATCTCTCCTAAATCTGTTAAAACATCTCTTAAACTTATTGCTACAATATCTATTGGCATATTATTATTTAAACTTTTTTTAGCTTCATTTAAATTTTTAATAGCTTTTTGTATTTGATTTTTATGTCTTTCATTTGTAATTATAATATCATTATCTACATTAATTTGATTTAAATTAAATAATTCTGTTATTTTTTCATATAATTCTTCTATTCCTTCCTTTTTTAATGCAGAAATTTGAATTACATTTTTAAATTTATTTATTTTTTCTGTATCTTTATTTATTTTTTGCTCTAAATCTTTTTTATTTAAAATAATGATAGTTTTATTTGGATTAACATTTTCTAAAATTTCATTATCTATATCAGTTAAATCTTTACTTCCATCTATTATTACAATTGTTAAATCCGCTTCTTTTGCTATTTTTCTAGATTTTTCAATTCCTATTTTTTCAACCTCATTTTCTGTTTCTCTTATTCCTGCTGTATCTATTAATTTAAGAGGTATTCCATTAATATTTACAAATTCTTCAATTGTATCTCTTGTTGTACCTTCAAATTCTGTAACTATTGCCCTTTCTTCCTTTAAAATAGCATTTAAAAGTGAAGATTTACCACTATTTGGCTTTCCTATTATTGCAGTTTTTATTCCTTCTTTTATTATTTTACCACTATCAAAAGATTTTTCTAATGTCCTTAATTTTTGGGTAGCTTCATCTATTCTTTTTTTCAAATCTTCTTCTAAAACTTCTGGAGTATCATATTCTGGATAATCAATAGAAACTTCTATATTTGTTATAACTTCTAATAAATTTTCTTTTATGTTTTTTATTTTCTCTGCTAAATATCCTTCTAATTGTTTTATCCCCTCGTTTACTTCTCTATCTGTTTTTGCATTTATTATATCTATTACAGATTCTGCTTGAGATAAATCAATTCTTCCATTTAAAAAGGCTCTTTTTGTAAATTCTCCGTGGCTGTGCTAATTCTGCACCATTTTTTAAACAAAGTTCTAGAATTTTACGCATTATAATATTACCACCATGTGAATTAATTTCACACATATCTTCAGTGGTATAGCTTTTTGGTTTTTTAAAATATGAAACTAAAACTTCATCTAGTATTTTTTCATTTTCTATTATATATCCATATTTTATTGTATATCCTGGAATTTCAGATATATCTTTAGGATTTTTAGCTTTAAATATTTTGTTTAAAATTTCAAATGTATTTTCACCACTCATTCTTATTATTCCAATTCCGCCAATGCCCGGTGCCGTAGATATTGATACTATTGTACTCATATTTTTCTCCCTATTTTTTTATTATATTTTTATTTAAAATTTATTATTTTATTTATTAATTTATTTTTTTAATTTATTTATTATTTTATTTATTTAATTATTTAATTTTATTTCTTTAAATATTTAATTTAATTTATTTAATTATTTAATTATTTAATTTATTTTATTTTTATATTTAAAAAAGTCAAAATTCCATTAATCATGTTAGATTAAAATCGGAACTTTGACTTCTGATTTTTTTATTTATTTTAAACTAATTACAATTCTTCTTCTTGGTTCTTCCCCAATACTTTCAGTTTTTACTTTATCTGAATCTTGTAAAGCTGAATGAATTATTTTTCTTTCATAAGCTTGCATAGGCTCTAATGTTACTGATTTTTTTGTTCTTTCTACTGTCTTAGAAACTTTTATAGCTAAATCTTGAAGTGTTTTTTCACGTTTTCCTTTATAATCACATATATCTAGTAAAATTCTAACTTTTTCATTGCTATTTTTATTAGCTATGCTAGATAATATTGATTGGAAAGCATATAAATTTTCTCCTCTATATCCTATAAGAAAGCCTGCTTCTTCTCCATTAATTGTTACTTCTAAACCATATTCATTTTTATTTATTTTATATTCAATATTGTTTCCTATTAATTTTAAAAATTTATCTAAGAACTCATTTAATGTATTTTCTGATTCTTTAAGTTGTTCTTCTGTTACAGGTTTATATTCTTTTTTTACATGTGGTGTTTCTTTTTTTTCTGTCTTTTCTTCTTGTAAAATTCTTTCAGCATCTTCTTTTAATGTTAATTCTACTTTTACAACTCTTGGTGCAAGAATACTAAAGAAACTTCTTTTATCTTCGCTTTCTAAGACTTTTACATTTACCATATTTTTTGATACTTTAAGTATTTTTAATCCATTCTCAATTGCCTCATTAGTTGTTTTTCCACTTGAAATAATACTATCCTTAGGCATTGCTTTTTGCCTCCTCTTTTTTATCTTTTAAAACTTTATTTAATACTATTCTTTCTATAATCATTAATATGTTGTTTACTAACCAATATAATGCTAATCCTAATGGAGCTATACATGCTATAGAGATTGACATTAATGGCATAAACCATGACATACTTTTATTTGCTTGTTCCATTGGGTCGTAATTTTCTGGTTCTTCTTTACTTTTTCCATCTCCTATTAGTTTTTCATTTTTCTTTTTATTTGTAGCACTTGTTGATATTCTAATAGATATAAAAGATGAAATTACATATAATATAGGTATTATAAGAACTTTTATGTCTGTTAAATCTTGTGTTGGAACTTTGCTTAAATCTAATCCCATAAAGTTCATATTAACATATACATCATCTATATATTCATTTACATTAAATTCTTCTTGATTTTCATTATTTACATCTTCTTCAGAAGAATTTTGTTCTTCATTTTCTTGTATATTTTTATTTTCTATATTTTCATTTTCTGTATTTTCTTGATTATCATTTTCATTTTGTTCTTCAGTTTGCTGTTCGCTTACGGAATTACCGTTTTTAATATTGTTTATATAATTTATTATGGCTATTTCTTTATATCCATTTTGATTTTGTTGATCTGCTGTAACTATTTGGTCTAAATTGTTTATAACATTTGTATCAACTTTTCTCATATATGTAAGTGGCGAACGAACTAAGTAAAATACAGAAAATAATAAAATAATTTGTATAATTGCACTAAAGCACCCTGAAAAAGGACTTAAATTTTCTCTTTTATATAAAGACATTATTTCTTGATTCATTTTTTCAGGATCATTTTTATACTTAAATTGGATTTGCTTCATTTCATCATTGACTTTTTGGCTTTTTTCCAAAGTTTTTTGCTGTTTTAGCGATATTGGAATCATTATTAATTTTACTAAAATTGAAAATAATATAATTGCAAAACCAAAATTTCCAACGATTTCATATAAAAAATTAAGTACATATCCAAATAAGTTTGCAAAAAATGCTATCATAAGCACCCTCCATTTTCTTATTTTTTATTTTAAAGGGTCATAACCGTCCTTTAGAAAATGGGTTACATTTTAAAATTCTAACTATTCCTAAAAAACTTCCTTTAAAGGCTCCATATTTTTCAATTGCCTGTTTGGTATACTCTGAACATGTTGGATAATATTTACATCTTATATTCTTGCTTTCTAACCATAATGAAATATTATTTTGATACCAATTAATTATTTTAATTAAAATCTTTTTCATTTCTAATCCACTACTATGATTTTAGCATTTTTTAATATGTTAATCATATCTTGTTTTATTTGATTAAAATTTATTTCATCAATGTTAACATCTTTTTTAATTACAAAAACTATGCTATATCCTACTTTCAAGCTATCTTCTAAATTTTTATAATTTTCTCTAAGTAACCTTTTTATTTTATTTCTCTTATAAGCCTTTCCGTAATTTTGAGCTTATTGCTAGTCCTAAAAAATTACTTTTTTTATTGTTTTTTATTATAAATGCTCTTAAGTAATTGCCTGCATAGTATTTTCCATTTGTTAAAACTTGTCTAAATTCATAGTTCTTTTTAAGCATTTTTGTTGTTTTCATAATAAATCACATCCTTTAGCTAAATGTAACTTTTCGCTATATTTAGCCTTAATATGTAATTTAAGCACAAAGTTTTTTTCTTCCTTTTGCTCTTCTATTTTTTAGTACTTTTCTACCTGCTTTTGTTGCCATTCTAGCAAAAAAACCATGTACTTTTTTGTTTTGTCTTTTTTTTGGTTGAAATGTTCTTTTCATTGTTTATTACACCTCCTGTATTATTTTTATATGTTTAAATTTATTTTTTACTTACATTTACAAAAATTGGTTAAATAACGCAAGTAAAAATTATTATACTTCAAAACTAGAAAAAAGTCAATGAATTTTTCAAATTTTTTTCTAAACTTCTAAGGAAATAAGCTTTTTAAAGTTTTTTTATATAATTTTTTTAAAATTTGTTGCATTTTGAAAAAAAATGTTGTATAACACTTTTATCGATACAAATTTTTTAAAAAAATAAATTTTTAAAAAGTTATGCACAAGTTTTCCACAATTTTTTATAAATTTTTGAATTTATTTTTTAATGTTTTATTTGATGTAAATCAAAACTTTCAAAAGCTTATGGAAACTTTATTTCAAAGCATAAAAATATGTTCGAAAATTTAGCTGTTTTTTATTAAAATATTGCAAACTTATCAACAGATGTGAATAACTTTGTGGATAATCTTACAAAATATTTGTTTGTTAAATAAACATAATTTAGTTACATTTTTACTAATATTATGTAGAAAGGAGATGTTATATGGAATTCGATATAGATAAAGAAGATTTAATGGAAAATATAAGAACTAGACTAAAACCTGAACTTGCAACAATATCTTACAACACATATATTGCTCCTTTAAAAATTGAATCAATTGAAAATTCTCATATAGTTTTTCAATGCGATGTTTTCTTTAAAATAGATGCTTTAGAACATAAATATGCAAGCTTAATTTTAGAAACAATAAAAGACATAACAAATAGGGAATTTACATTTTCTGTACATTCATTAGAAACTGATCCAAATAAGAAAAATACAAATAATTCTTCTAACAATAATGATACTAATGTTTCATCAAATAAAAATCAGCGTTTTGTTGAAGACTCAGATTATTTAAATACAAGTTTAAAGCCAAAATATACTTTTGAAACATTTGTTGTTGGAAATAATAATAGATTTGCACATGCTGCAGCCCTAGCTGTAGGAGATAATCCTGCTAAAACATATAATCCATTATTTATATATGGTGGTGTTGGTTTAGGAAAAACTCATTTAATGCAAGCCGTAGGAAATAGAATATTTCAAAATGATCATACAATGAATATAGTATATGTAACTTCTGAACAATTTACTAATCAACTAATCAATTCTATTAGAGATGGAAAAAATGATCCTTTTAGAAATAAATATCGTTCTGCAGATGCTCTTTTAATTGACGATATTCAATTTATTGCAAATAAAGAAAGAGTACAAGAAGAATTTTTCCATACATTTAATACCTTATACGAAAATGGAAAACAAATAATAATCTCTAGTGATAAACCTCCTCGTGATATACCTTTTTTAGAGGAAAGACTTAAATCAAGATTTGAGTGGGGATTATTAGCAGATATTTCTTGTCCAGACTATGAAACAAGAGTTGCAATCCTTAGAAAAAAAGCATTAGATGAAAATATAATTATTGATGATCTTATTTTAGCAGATATTGCAACAAAAGTAGATTCAAACATTAGAGAATTAGAAGGAGTATTTAATAAAATTGTTGCTCGTGCTTCTTTAACTCATAGTCCAATTACAATAGAACTTGCAGAAAATGTTATAAATGAATTTATATCTAAAAAAGAAAAAGTAATATCTTCAGATTATATTCAAGAAACAGTTGCAAAATATTTTAGCATTGATAAAAAAGATTTATCTGGAAATAAAAGATCTAACGATATTGCTTTTCCAAGACAAATTGCAATGTACTTATGTAGGGAAGTTGCTAATATGAGTTTTCCTCAAATTGGTATAGATTTTGGAAAAAGAGATCATTCAACAGTAATGCATGCACATAAAAAAATATCAAATGAAATAAAAGAAAAAACAAATACAAAATTAATTGTGGAAAGTGTTAAAAATATAATTTTAAATGTTGAAAATTAAAAAAATAAATATTTAATAACAAAAACTAAAATTTTTTAAAATTTATGTTTGGATAAATTTTCGTTCGTACATACAAAAATGTATTTCTTCTTACGGAAAGCTTTGGTTCGTTATCCACAGCTACTATGTGGAAAAGCTGTTTATAAACTGTTTATAAAACAATTTCCACAAAAAAAGTTAAAAGTGTGGAAAAAGTGGTAATGTTATCCACAAACTTATCCATATAAATTTTTCTACGGACTCTATGTTTCCACATAGTTTTCCACACTTTACACAATACCTACTACTACTACTACTAAATATATTATATTAATATTAAAAATAAAAGCGATTTGAAAGGATGATTAAAAATGAAATTTGTTTGTTATAAAGATAAAATTATAAAAGCACTTAATTCCGTAGTTAGAGGAGTTGCTACTAAAACAACAATGCCTATATTAGAAGGTATTCTTATTCAAACGAATGATAATGAATTAAAACTTACAACATATGACTTAGAACTTGGTATAGAATATGTTATGGAATGTGAAGTTGAAGAACAAGGTAGTATAGTAGTAAACGCTACTATGTTTACAGAAATAATTAGAAAATTACCAGATTCAGAAATAAATATAAGTGTTAATGAAAATAATTTATTAACTATTGAATGTGAAGGAGCTTTATATAAATTAGCAACTATGAATCCTGATGAATTTCCTGAACTTCCAAAAATAGAAATAGAAAATTCTATAAGTTTAGAACAAAGTGCTTTAAAAAATATAATTAGAAAAACAATATTTGCTGTAAGTACAGAAGAAAATAGACCAATTTTTACAGGATGTTTATTTGAAATAAAAGATAATAAATTAAATGTTGTTGCAATAGATGGTTTCAGATTAGCTTTAAGAACAATAAATATACCAACTCAAGTTAATGATTTTAAAGCTGTAATACCTGCAAAAACATTAAATGAAGTAAATAAAATTTTAACAGATTCATTTGAAAATGTTATAATTGGAGTTTCAAAAAATCAAGCAGTTTTTGAAATGGAAAATTGTAAAGTAGTTACAAGAATTTTAGATGGAGAGTTTTTAAATTACGAAACAGTTATACCACAAAATTGGCAAACAAGAATTAAAGTAGAAAAAAATAATTTACAAAATAGTTTTGAAAGAATTAGTTTAATTTCATCATCAACTATAGAAAAAGAAAAAAAATATCCTGTTAAGGTTTCTGTAGATATTGGAAAATTAACAATTTTATGTACAAATCAAACAGGAGATGCTAAAGAAGAAGTTTATATTTCAACAGAAGGTAAAAATTTAGAAGCAGGATTTAATCCAAAATATTTCTTAGATAGCTTAAAAGCAATAGATGAAGAAGAAATTTATATAGAATTTGGTACAAATGTATCACCATGTTTAATAAAATCTGTTGAAAACAATGACTATGTATATATGATTTTACCAATTAGATTAAAAGGAGAATAAAAAAGTGGGTAAGAGCAAAAACTCTTACCTTATTTTATAAAAAAATATCCACAAAATGTTAATTTTTTGTGGATAAATAAAAAAAGTTTATTTGAATAAAAAAAATGACACGCGAAAATCCAAAATAAGCGATTTTTATATTTTATTTAATAAAGGTATTTAGTTAAATATAAAATAAAAAAATAAAAAAATAAATACTTAATTATTTAAAAATAAAAGAAAATAAAACAAATAAATAGAATTTAAAAGAAAAATGAAGAAAAAAGCATATAAAAAACAAACACAAAGTAAAAATAATAAAATATAAACAATAACGATAGATATTAATACATTAATGGAGAAAAAATATGTGGATAGAAAATTTAAAAATAAATAATTTTAGAAATTATAAAAATTTAGAAATTGAATTTAATAAAAATATAAATATTTTTTATGGAGAAAATGCACAGGGAAAAACAAATATTATAGAAGCTCTTTTTTTATTTAGTATAGGAAAATCTTTTAGAACTAATAAAGATAATGAATTAATAAAATTCGGAGAAAAAAATTCAAATTTAGAAATAAATTTTAAAAAATCTGATAGAGATGGAAATATAAAAATTAATTTAGAAAATAAAAAAAATATATTTTTAAATAAAATAAAATTAAAAAAGTTAAGTTCATTATTAGGAAATATTCATGTTGTAATTTTTAATCCTGATGATATAAATATTTTAAAAGGTGGTCCAGAAAATAGAAGAAAATTTTTAGATATCATGATTAGTCAATTAAGACCAAAATATATGTATACTTGTAGTTTATATAAAAAAACTTTAGATGAAAGAAATAATTATTTAAAAAAAATAAAATTAGAAAAAGCAGATGAAAATATGTTAGAAATTTGGGATGAACAATTAATTAAATATGGAAAAATAATTTCTGAATATAGAAAAGAATTTATTGAAAAAATAAAAAATAAAATAAAAAAAATTCATAATAATATAACAGGAAATAAAGAAGAAATAAAAATAGAATATTTAACTGATTGTTTAGATGAAAAAAATTATAAAGATTTGTTAAATCAAAGAAGAAAATTAGATATAATAAAAGGGTATACAACAAAGGGAATTCATAGAGATGATTTTCAAATTTTTTTAAATGATATATTAGTTAATGTTTACGGATCTCAAGGTCAACATAGGACAGCGGTACTTTCATTAAAAATTTCTGAACTTCAAGTTATAAATGATGAAATTGGAGAAAATCCAATTTTATTGTTAGATGATTTTATGTCTGAACTAGATGAAAAAAGAAGAAATAATTTTATGGAGAATATAAAAGATACACAAGTTATTATTACATGTACAGATAAATTATTATTAAATAATATTGAGGGAAAAATTTTTAATGTTGTTAATGGAGAAATTTTTGAAAAATAAAAAAATATAAAATAAAAAATATAAAAAAAGTTGAAAAAATTTTAAAATTTTATTTGACAAAATAAAAATTTACAATTATGATATATAATATATATATTCAAAGAGAGGAAGAACGTAAAGAATGGAAAAGTTTGATCACAAATATGGAGCTGAACAAATACAGGTTCTTGAAGGGCTTGATCCCGTAAGAAAAAGACCTGGTATGTATATAGGAAGTACATCTGTAAGAGGACTTCATCACTTAGTTTATGAAATTGTAGATAATGGTGTTGATGAAGCTTTAGCAGGATATTGTACAGAAATAAATGTTGTAATAGAAAAAGGAAATATAATAAAAGTAACAGATAATGGTAGAGGAATTCCAGTAGAAATTCATCCAAAAACCAAACTTTCTACACTAGAAACTGTTTATACTGTTCTTCACGCAGGAGGAAAATTTGGTGGAGATAGTGGTTATAAAGTATCTGGTGGATTACATGGAGTTGGTGCATCTGTTGTTAATGCCTTATCTGAATGGACAGAAGTTACAGTTAAAAGAGATGGCGGAATATACAAGATGAGATTTGAAAAAGGAAAAACTGTAGAGCAAATAAAAAAGATAGGGGAAACGAACGAAACAGGAACAGAAGTAAGATTTTTAGCAGATGGTACAATATTTGAAACAACAGAGTATAATTATGAAACATTAGAGACAAGATTTAGGGAAATAGCATTTTTAACAAAAGGTCTAAGAATAACAATAGAAGACCAAAGAGGAGAAGAAATTAAAAAAGCAGACTTCTGTTTTGAAGGAGGACTAATTTCATTTGTTGAATTTTTAAACAAAAACAAAGAAAAAATAAATGCAAAACCTATTTATATAGAAAAAGATGGAGAAGTTCCAGTTGAAATAGCTATTCAATATACAACGTCATATTCAGAAAATATATATACTTTCGTAAATAATATAAATACTGTAGAAGGAGGAACTCACTTAGAAGGATTTAAGCGTTCTCTTACAAAAGTATTTAATGATTATGCAAGATCACACAACATATTAAAAGAAAAAGATGGAAACTTGCAAGGAGAAGATATAAGAGAGGGAATAACAGCTGTAGTATCTGTAAAAGTAAAAGAACCTCAATTTGAAGGACAAACAAAGACAAAGCTAGGGAATAGCGAAGTTACAGGTGTTGTAATGAGCATGGTAAATGATGCTTTATCAAGCTTTTTGGAAGAAAATCCAAATGTTGCAAAAGCAATTTTGGAGAAATGTATTAGTGCTTCAAGAGCAAGAGAAGCAGCAAGAAAAGCTAGGGAATTAGTAAGAAGAAAGTCTGCTTTAGAAACAACAACACTTCCAGGAAAACTTGCAGATTGTAGTAGCAAATTAGCAGAAGAATGTGAAGTTTATATAGTCGAAGGGGATTCTGCAGGAGGAAGTGCAAAACAAGGTAGAGATAGACGTTTCCAAGCAATTCTTCCATTATGGGGAAAAATGCTTAATGTTGAAAAAGCAAGAGCAGATAAAATATACGGAAATGATAAGTTAAATCCGGTAATTATAGCAATTGGTGCAGGAATTGGTGCTGATTTTGACATAACAAAAATAAGATATGGTAAAGTAATAATAATGGCTGATGCCGATGTTGATGGAGCTCATATAAGAACACTTTTATTAACATTTTTCTTTAGATACATGAGACCATTAATAGAAAATGGTAATGTATTTTTAGCACAACCACCATTATACAAATTATCTAAAAAAGGAATAGATGATGTATATTGCTATACAGATGAAGATTTGGAAAATGCATACAAAGAGCTTGAAGAAAAAGGAATTGCAAGAGATCAATTAGCGATTCAAAGATATAAAGGTCTTGGAGAAATGAATCCAGAACAATTATGGGAAACAACAATGAATCCAGAAACTAGAATTTTAGTAAAAGTAACTATGGATGATGCTATAAAAGCTGACGAAACATTTACGGTTTTAATGGGTGACGAGGTTGAGCCAAGACGTGAATTTATCGAAACAAATGCTAGATATGTTAAGAATCTAGATGTATAAAAAGCAAAAAGACATATTATAAAATAAAATTTTATTAAATATAATTTGGAAAAAATAATTAAGGACGAATTAAAGAGCATATTGAATTTCAATATGCTCTTTAATTCTCTAGTAAAGCTAATAACAATCTCTGCTAAGACTAATAATCCTAATTTTTTAATCTAATATATATTGCTATATAAATAAACTATAAACCAAAATTATTAATCAGTCACTCGACCATGAATACACTTTTAATAACCTTATTCATCCAAACATGGGACTACTAAAGATCATTAAGAAATATAAAAATAATCTTATCTCGAATATATTACCTACCTTGTAACCGCAATATATTACAGCTTGCCGACAAATAATATATTCTTATCTCCGACATATAATAATCTTTATAAAAAAAACCATTATACATCTTTGCCCGAAAATTATTAAACTAAATATAATTAATCTAATAACTTTCTTGGAACAACTGTTATTAACCTTACTAAGAATATTATTTACAAAATAATAAAAAATATACTAAAAAAATTATTTTGTTGTACAAATGAAAATAAAAACAGAAATAAAATTTTTTAATGTCGAATTTTGTCGAACGATTTTTCTTGACAATTTGAAAAAATATAATATAATAATTTAAAATAAAAAAGGAGGGAATTTAAATAGAAAATTTAGAACAAAAAAAATTTACAACTCAAGATTGGATACCTATAGAAAAAATATTTGAAAATGGAATACTAAAATTAAAAAATAAAAAATATATAAAAATAATAAAAGTTGATCCTATCAATTTTAATTTAAAATCCAATTTAGAGAAAGAAGCAATTTTAAATTCTTATAAAATATTTTTAAAAACATGTAACTTTAACATCCAAATTATGATACAAAGTAGTAAAGAAAATTTAGAAAAAAATATGGAAAACATTAGGGAAAATATAAAAAGAGAAGATGAAAAATATTTAGAAAAGATAGCAAAAAGTTACTTTGAATATATACAAAAGTACAATTCAATAAAGAATTCATCAACTAAAAATTTTTATATAATCATTTCAAATGAAACCGAAGATGAAAATGAAGAAAATATTTTTCAAACATTAAATGAAAAATATTTTAAAATAAAAGAATGTTTATTTCGATGTGGAAATCAAGTTCAAGATTTTAATTCTAAAAAAGATATTAAAAAAATTTTAAATGTTTTTTTTAATTCTAGAATTTATTTAAAATAAAAATATTAAAATAAAAAAATATAAATATTAAATAAAAAAATAAAAATAAAAATGTTAAATTAAAAAATATTAAAATAAAAAAATATTAAAATAAAAAATATTAATAAAAATATAAAAATTAAAAATATTAAAAATATTAAAAATAAAAATATTAAAATAAAATATTAAATAAAATAACAAAAAATAAAATTATAAAATTAAAATAATAAAAAAATATTTAAATAAAAAAGAGGTGAAAAAAATAAATATATTAAATAAAAATATTTTTAATAAAAAAAATCAAAATAAAAAAATAGAGGTTGAAGAAAAAAATACATTTTTAAGTGGAGCAATAAAATTTCAAGATGAAATTGCACCTGCATATATTAATTTAAAAAATCCAAAATATTTAGAAATTGATAATTTATTTTATGGAGGATTAATAGTTGTAAATTACTATAGAGAACAAAATGAACTTTTACTAAAAACATTATTAGAAACAAATATCAACATGAATATATCCATGTTTTATGAGAAGCAAGACCAATATAAAACGATAAAAGAATTGACGTATCACATAGGGAACGTGGGGGTTGAGATACAAGATAATAATCCAAATAGACAAGATATTGACCTTGCAATTTACACCTATAATGATGCAAAATATATAAGAAAAGAAATGCAAGTTAACAATGAAGACTTATATTTTTTGTATATATATGTAGAATTATTTGCAAACACAATAAATGAATTAGAATACAATCTTAATAATATAGAAGGACAAATAGCAAGTAGAGGGATGCAGACAAGAAGATCAAATTTTAGGCAAGAACAATTATTTAAAAGTTGTTTGCCTTTAATGGAAAATAATATAGATATAAAAAATTCAGCAAAAAGAAATGTCTTGACATCAGGATTACTTGCAACATATCCTTTTATATCATCAACAATATTTGATGAAAATGGAATATTTATTGGAAAAAATATTTACAATAATTCACTAATTTTTGTAGACAGATATAATACAGAAAAATATAAAAATGCTAATATGTGTATATTTGGAACATCAGGTGCGGGAAAATCTTTTTATACCAAGTTATTAATATTAAGATATAGATTACTTGGAATAGAACAATATGTTATTGACCCAGAAAGAGAGTATATTAATTTGGCAAAAGAATTAAAAGGATTAGAAATAAAAATAGGACCTTCCTCAAACTCATATATTAATGTATTAGATATAAGAGAAGAGTCGTTAGAAGATGGGGAACAAGGATATTTGGCAACTAAAATAACAAAACTTATTGGGTTTTTTAACCTAATTTTTGGAGAGTTAAATGAAGAAGAAAAAGCATTGCTTGAAGAAAAAATAATAGAAGTTTATAAATTAAAAAATATAACTTTTGATGATGAAAGTTTATATAACGAAAATAAAAATAATATTATTTCAAAAAAATTTAAATCAAATTTAGATATGCCAATTTTAGAAGATTTATATGATATTTTAAAAGAAGATGAAAAAACAAAAAAATTTGGCATAAAATTAATTCCATTTGTAAAAGGATCACTTAATTTTTTTAATCATCATACTAATATAAAATTAGATAATAAATTAATTATTGCAGATGTTTATGAATTAGGAGAAGATAATTTAAAATATGGAATGTATTTATTTACAGAGTTATTTTGGGACAAAATAAAAATAAATAGAAAAAATAAAAAAGCTATTTATTTAGATGAAATATGGAGATTAATTGGTGTTACATCAAATAAAGAAGTTGCATCTTTTATATATAAAATATTTAAAACAATAAGAAAATATGGAGGAAGTAGTGTTGCAATTACTCAAGATATTTCTGATTTATTTAGTTTAGAAAATGGTATATATGGAAAAAGTATTTTAAATAATTCAAGTATAAAATCATTTTTTTCTTTAGAAGAAGATAATATAAAAATATTATCAGAAAATATAAATTTATCTGAAAAAGAAAAAATAGAAATTAAATCTTTAAAAAGAGGAGAGAGTTTAATGTTTATTGGTGACGAACATATTTTAGCAAAAGTAGAATGCTCTGAAAAAGAAAAAGAAATAATTGAAGAAACAAGAGAAAAAAATAACGACCTTTTATGAGGAAGAAAAGGGAAAAAATATAATGAAAAAATGACAATATGCCCTAGGGAAATAAAACTTTTCGAGAATTGAAAAAGGACTAAAAAATTATCAAAAAGGAGGAAAAAACGATAGTAAAAATACTAACTGCAATAGGTAATGAAAATCTAAATAATGTTTTAAAAAAAGAAAATGAGTTTGAAATTTTGGAAAATGATATTTTTTATCGAGAAGGAATTTTAGAATTTTTAGAAAAAAATAAAAAAGTTGATATTTTAATTTTATATGAAAAATTAAATGGAGAAATAAATTTAATTAATTTAATAAAAAATATAAAAAAAATAAATAATGAAATTAATATTTTTTTTATTTTAGAAAATCAAAATCCAGAATTAGAAAATTTATTAAAAAATGAAAATATAAAAAATATTTTTTATAATGATGAAATTAATATTAATAATTTTATTAATAAATTAAAAAATACAAATATAAATAAAGAAGAAAAATTAGTAGAAGAAATTAAATTATTAAAAAATATAATTAATAAAAAAGATGAAGAAATATTAAAATATCAAAATCAAAATGAAAATATAAATTTTAATAATAAAAAAATAATAACAGTAATAGGAGAAGAATTATCCGGGAAAAGCTTGATTATAAACAATTTACAAAATGTTTTAAAAGATGAACAATATGAAGAAATAAAAGATTTTGAATTTCGAGAAATAAATATTAATCATTTTTCTGAAATAGAAAAAGTAAATAATATTACTTATAAATTTATTATTATTTTAGAAACAAATTATGAAAAAATAAAAATAAATAAAAAAAATATAGACAAATTAATTTTATATAATAAAATTAATTTTAAAAAAATAAATATTATTTTTAATAAAATAAATAAATATTCAATAAATAAAAAAATAATAAAAAATATATTTAAACAATTTAATATAATTGGAGAAATTAATTTAAATAATTATTGTAATTATTTAATAAATAAAAAAAATAATTATAAAAATGAAAATAAAAAATTAATTAAACAATATTTAAAAATAATAAATCAAATAAATAGATAAAATAAAAACATTAATAAAATAAATAAATAGATTAAATAAAATATTCAAAAATTAATTAAAAAGATATAATAAAAAATTAATTAAATAAAAGGAGAGATGAATATGGAATTAGAACAAAATACAGAATTAAATTTAGAAATTGATAATAAAAAAGAAGATTTTTTAAATAGCACATTATGGAAAACAATTAATAATGGAATAGATATTGGATTAAGATTTATACTTCCGGATTTAGTTGAAGATGAAATTATAAATTTGAAAGACAATTTGATAAATTATGGACTAAAAGATGGAATAAAGAAAAGCATTGATTCCGTAGTAGAAACAGGGAAACAAGCAGTAGGAATTGTAACCGGTAACTTCGAAAATATAGGTCAAATTCAAAGCACTATAAAAAATGGAGGGATTATAGATAAAGTATCAGATGTATTAGATACTGTTATAGATAAAACAGTTGATTCAGGAAAAATAAACAATTCTATTGGAAAAGTATTAAAAAATGGAAAAAGTTCAATATTATCAAGTGTTGAAAGAAACATAGAATCAACATTAAATAACCAAATAAATAGTGCCCAAAAAGTAGATAAATATATAAATAATTGGAAAGAATATTATAATAATAAAGATTTTGAAGGAATGCAAAAAGAATATACAAAAATAAAAACAGAATTAAAAGAACTTGTACCATTAGAAAATACAATAAATAACGCAAGATATGTAGAAAATCTGCATAATTTAATAAAAAATAATGGAAAGAATTTTGATTTAAGTGAGGAAGAATTAGAATTAGCTAAAAAATTAAGTTAATTTAATTTACCAAAAAAGATAAAATGGAAAGCTTTTTTAAAAAATATTGTATAATGAATTTGCAACAATCCGTAAATTTTCATCAATTTTTCTTGCAAATTTTTTCTCTTTTTAGTATAATACAAAATATAAAACAAGTGAAAAGAGGTAATAATAATGGCTGAAAGACAAGACGGAAAGATAATTGAGAGAGATATTGAAGAAGAAATGAGAACAGCGTATATAGACTACGCAATGAGTGTTATTGTATCTCGTGCACTTCCAGATGTAAGAGATGGTTTAAAACCCGTACATAGAAGAATTTTATATACAATGCATGAAGATGGCTTAACACCAGATAAACCATACAGAAAATCTGCAACAACAGTTGGAGATGTGTTAGGTAGATATCATCCACATGGTGATGCATCTGTTTATGATGCATTAGTAAGATTAGCTCAAGATTTTTCTATGAGATATATGTTAGTTGATGGACATGGAAATTTTGGGTCTATAGATGGTGATCCACCTGCTGCATATCGTTACACAGAAGCAAGAATGTCAAAAATATCTGAATTAATGCTTACTGATATAGAAAAAAATACAGTAGATTTTATGCCAAACTTTGATGCAAGATTACAAGAACCAACAGTATTACCTGCACAAATTCCAGCACTTCTTGTAAATGGTTCATCAGGTATTGCCGTAGGTATGGCAACCAATATACCACCACATAACTTAACAGAAGTAATAGATGGATTGGTAAAAATAATTGATGAAGATGAAGTTTCTGACGAAGATTTAATGCAAATTATAAAAGGTCCGGATTTCCCAACAGAAGGAATAATACTTGGAACAGAAGGAATAAGAGAAGCTTATAAAACAGGTAGAGGAAAGTTAACATTAAGAGCTGAAGCAGAAATAGAAGAAATGCCAGGAAATAGACAAAAAATAGTAGTAAGTTCACTTCCATACCAAGTAAATAAATCAAAACTAATTGAAAATATGGCCAATTTAGTTAGGGAAAAACGTATTGAGGGAATTTCAGAAATAAGAGATGAGTCAGACAGAAATGATAGAGTTAGAATAGTAATTGAACTAAAAAAAGATGCAAATGCACAAGTTGTTTTAAATCAATTATATAAAAACACTCAAATGCAAACAAGTTTCGGCGTAATCATGCTAGCCCTAGTAAATGGAGAGCCTAAAATCTTATCTTTAAGACAATGTTTAGATTATTATTTAGAGCATAGAAAAGATGTAACTCTACGCAAAACAAAATTTGAATTAGATAAAGCACTAGCTAGAGTACATATTTTAGAAGGTTTAAGAATTGCAATAGATAATATTGATGAAGTTATATCAATAATTAGAAATTCTTATGATGATGCTAAAGAAAAATTAATGGACAGATTTAAACTTACTGATATCCAAGCACAAGCAATACTTGATATGAGATTAAGAACATTATCAGGTTTGCAACGTGAAAAGATAGAAGAAGAATATAATGAACTAATGAAATTAATTGCACATTTAAGAGATATTTTAAGTAGTGAACATTTAGTTTTTGAAGTTGTAAAAGAAGAATTATTAAAAGTAAGAGATAAATTTGGAGATGAAAGAAAGACAAAAATAAAACCAGCTGAAGGCGAAATAGAAATAGAGGATTTAATTAAAGAGGAGCAAACTGTTATAGCCCTAACACATTTTGGATATATAAAGAGAATGCCAATAGATACATATAGAAGCCAAAAAAGAGGAGGTAAAGGAATTACAGGAATTGCAACTCGTGAAGGTGACTTTGTAAAACAAATCTTTACATCATCTACACATGATTTAATATTATTCTTTACTAATAAAGGAAAACTATATAAACTTAAAGGATATGAAATTCCTGAAGCCGGAAGAACCGCTAAGGGAACAGCAATTGTAAATCTACTAAGTTTAGATGCCGGAGAAAAAGTTTCTGCAGTAATTCCAATTCAAAATTTTGCAGAAGGTAAATACTTACTTATGGGAACTAAAAATGGTTTAATTAAGAAAACAGCACTTTCAGAATATAATTCAGGAAAGAAAACAGGTCTTTTAAGTATTACTTTAAAAGATGATGATGAACTTATTTCTGTAAAATTAACAGATGGACAAGACAATGTAGTTTTAGTTACCCGTAAAGGTTTATGTATTACATTTGATGAAAAAGATGTAAGACCAATAGGAAGAATTGCTCAAGGTGTTATAGGAATAAGACTTGCTAAAGATGATGAAGTAATTGGAATGGAATCTATAATTGCAGGAAGCCAAGCAACATTACTTGCAATTACTGAAAATGGATTTGGCAAACGTACGGAATTAGACGAATACAGAGTTCAACAAAGAGGTGGAAAAGGAGTAATAACATATAAAATTACACCAAAAACAGGAGAACTTGTAGGAGTAAAAATTGCAGATGATACCCAAGATGTAATGTTAATTACAGATACTGGTACAATAATTAGAATGAATGTTAGTGAAATAAGTGTTTTAGGAAGATCAACACAAGGAGTTACTCTTATAAGAACAAATGATGGTGGAAAAGTAGTTAGTATAGAAATTATAGATAAAGATGAAAGTGAAGAATAGTTTTTATAAAAAAATTCTATATGAAAAAATTAAATTACATTAAAAATAAAAAATACAAAAAAAAATTATATCACACCAAAATTCGACAAATTTTTCGGATTTAGTGTGATATAATATATTTATATAAGCTTATATTTCTTTCTTTATAATTTAAAATAATTATTATTTTTAGCTATTAATAATTATTACTTTCTAAATAGCTACTAATAATTATTGTTGTATTCTTTTTATTAGTAGCTATTTTCTTTTTATTGCACAAATATCATAATTTAAAGTTAATAGCATATAATTTAAAAATTTTTAAATCTATCAAGTAAAGATTTTTTTAGCATTGCGCTCATAAAACTATACGGATTTTTGTTTTTTACTTTTTCTTGTTTTCGTAAACTATAATAATTTTTCATACTAAGATAATTGACATCTTTGTTTATAACAGTTTTATTTTTTTCATAGGGAATAGTAAAAAGCACTTTTGTTTCACTTATTTTTGATAAATAATTTTCTATTGTATTTATTGTGGTATCTTCAATATTTTCTGTTGTTTTTCCTGTACTTACATCAATAATAGTAGATTTTATTTGCATTTTTGTAGATCTATTTCGCATATTATCTGTTATTAAAACTTCTTCAATATTATATTTTTTTGCAAGCTCAGTTATCTTTTTTTGAAATTGCTCGCAAGTATCTTCTTCACTAAAAATAACAAAGACATATTCTCTTTGATATGTATCTTTTAATTTTTTATCCTTCCAATTAAATTTTACATTTTCGTATGAATAGCCTAATTTTCTTATATCTTCTAATATTTTAATATTTCGTTTTTTATAATGTTCAAATACAGAATCAATACCATTTTTCATATTTTTTACGATTTTACTTTCAGTATCAAAAGATTTAAAAAGACTGATGAAAGCTAGTTGTTCATTGTTTGAAAAATTATAAATTGAAAAACCATCAGTTGAGATTAAATTTCTAATGTCATTTTTTCTTTTAATATCTCGTGCATTTATTAAGTATTCATAAAATTCTTCCGCTTTTTCTTTTCCTAAAAAATTATCCAAATACATTACCAAAAAATTTATCGGGATTTCAAAATTAAGATTTTCTAATAAATATTTTTTGTTTTTTCCCATTTAAAATTCCTCCTTTAATTTTTTCTTATAAAGAGGAACTAATGGTTAAAAAAACATTTAAGATAACTTTCTTAAATGTTAGAGTTATCCTTATCGTTCTAGCTTTAGCACCTAATTTAATAGGTTGCTGCGTAGTCAACATGCTAGTCACTCGTACGCTCTTTATAAGGTTTTTATTTAATTTTATTTTAGTATAAATCAATTTTTTTCAAAAGTCAATATCATTGGTCATAAAGATAGTGTCAATTTATTTCGGGAAATTTTATAAAAATTTTTTACCCTTCAAAATTGCTCTATAATTAAACTGTTTT